>JAICRU010000156.1 GCA_025937235.1 Acidimicrobiia bacterium | reverse complement strand
CCGGCCACCACGATCGGGACGCCGGTCAGGAGGTGGACCCGGGGCGGAAGACGGTCCCACCCGTAGAGGTAGAGCCCGACGAAGATCGCCTCGACGAAGAAAGCGATTCCCTCCATGGCGAAGGGAAGGCCGATGACCTCCCCGAAGCGTCCCATGAACCGGGGCCAGAGGATGCCGAGCTCGAACGACAGGATCGTGCCCGACACGGCTCCGACGGCGAAGAGGACGCCGAGCGCTTTGGTCCATGCCCGGGCGAGGGCCGAGTACACCGCATCGCCGGTGCGGAGAAACCGCCACTCGGCCAGCAGCACAATCAGAGGAAAGCCGACCCCGAAGCACGCCAGGACGATGTGCCACCCCAGAGACAAGGCCATCTGGGACCGGGCGGCCAGAAGGTCGGGCATCCGCCGGAGACGCTAGTGGTGTTCCCGGCGGATGCCCGGAAGGAACTTCAGCCGAGCAGGTGCTGTGTCAGCCAGTCGCGGGCGGCGCCCGACGACGTCTCGAAGTCGGGGCCGGTGTAGGCGTCGAAGTGGCCCCCGGGCAGGATCACGAGCTTCTTCGGCTCGCGGGCGTTCTCGTAGGCATCGATGGCCAGGTCGGAGACGGTGAGGATGTCGCCGGCCGCCACCACCATCAGCAGCGGGGTCGGGCTCACCCGGCCGATGTAGCCGCCCGGTTCGTACTCGAGGAACATCTCGACGGAACGAAGTGTCGTCGCGTTGTGCCAGGAAGGAGCCCGGGTGTTGCCCGTCTCGGTGAACCACTGCCAGGAGTCGGCCGTCGGGAGGACGGCCACCCCCATCGGGTCCTCGCAGACGACCGGGATCATCCCCGGTTCCTTGCCGGCGAAGCGGGCCTCGCGGTCGGCGTCGAGGGCGGCCCGGAGCCCAGGGAACATGTCGGACCTGATCAGCCGGCGGGCGTTCTCAGAGCCGCTGATCAGGGGCACCTGGGACACCACGCACTTGATGCGCTTGTCGATGGCCCCGAGCACGAGGACGTGGCCGCCGCTGTAGCTCGAGCCCCAGACGCCGATGCGGTCCCGATCGATGCCCGGGAGGGTCTGCATGTGGGTGATGGCGTGCCGGTAGTCCCGGACCTGTTGCCAGGGGTCGATCTCGTAGCGGGGCTCGCCGTCGCTGGCTCCGAAATTCCGGTTGTCGAACACGAGGGCGGCCAGCCCGGCCTGGGCGAAGACCTCGGCGAAGGCGTCGAGATACATCTCCTTCACCGCCGAGTAACCGTGGGCCATCACGACCCCAGGCACCACGTTGTCCCCGTCGGGCCGGTACAGCCATCCCCGCAGGATCGTCCCTTCGGCGTTGAACTCCACGTCGGTACGGTTCATGGCGTCTCCCTCCGTCGAATCCACTTGAGGCCGGACGGGTACGTTACGCCCCATGGCCGACGAGCGCATCAGCTGGTTTCCCGTCCCGACCGACGACGAACTCGATGAGCCGGAGCGCAAGCTCTTCGCCAAGGCGACCGAGGTCGTGGGCTTCGTGCCCAACGTCTTCCGGAGCTACGCCTGGCGGCCGGAGCGGTTCCGCGCCTGGTTCGGCCACTTCAAGATCGTGATGGAGGGCACCGACGGCCTGTCGGCCCGGGAGCGGGAGATGATCTCGGTCACCGTCTCCCAGGTGAACCACTGCCTCTACTGCCTGGTGGCCCACGGAGCCACCCTCCGGCAGTTGTCCGACGACAAGGTCGACGCCGACCGCCTCACCCTCGACTATCGCCGGGCCGACCTGACGCCCCGCCAGCGGGCCATGCTCGACTTCGTGGTCAAGATCACGGTGAACCCGGTCGACTGCGCCGAGTCGGATCTCGAGGCCCTCCGGGCCCACGGATTCTCCGACGAGGACCTCTGGGACGTGATCGAGGTCGCGGCCACATTCAACTTCTCCAACCGGATGGCCATGGCCACCGGCATGCTGCCCAACCGGGAGTACCACGATCTGGCGCGCTGACCTAGGTTGGGCCCCTGCACCCGCACAGGAGCGGGTGAAGGGGGAAGACATGAAGAGATTCCGAGCCGCGTTCATCAGCGTCGCCGTCCTCACCAACATCGGAATCGGAGTGGTGACCGCCGTCGCCCAGACCAAGTCCGACCAGGTCGAGCAGGCGGTCCACTGCACCACCGCGTCGCTCAAGGGCAGTTTCGCCTTCCAGGGACAAGGCTTTCTGGGACGGGCGCCACTGGCCTTCGTCGGGGTCTTGCACTTCGATGGCAAGGGCCGGTTCTCCGGCCGCCACGAGGAGAGTATCGGCGGGAATTACGGTCCGTCAGTCGAAGCGGGCGACTACAGCGTCAGCGATGACTGCATGGGTATCACCCACTGGACCGACCACCCCCCGCACACCGGGTTGCCGCCCCACAATCACACGATCGTCTTCAACGTGCACAGCGCAGGTGACGGGGGCTGGTTCCTCGGCATCGACAACTCGCCCCCCGGGCAGTTCCACAAGGAGATCCCCGAGCCGGATATCGAGTTCTGGGGCACCATGAAGCGGCTCTGACGCTACACACGACATGGCCGGTTGATGTAGAAGGGGGACGTGCCGGATCACACCGGACCGGGCCGTTCCAGCGTCGCCGCCGTCCTGTTCACCGACCTGGTGGAGTCGACCGCCCTGATGTCGCGCATCGGCGACGCCTCTTTCGACGCGCTTCGCAGCGAGCACAT
>JAICRU010000084.1 GCA_025937235.1 Acidimicrobiia bacterium | reverse complement strand
GTGCGTTGGTGCCGCGGATGGGCTCGTGGTGCGCAGTCCATCTGCTCGAGGGCTCATTGCTCGTCCCTGTGGCGATCGCCCATCCGGATGATGACGGCGCCCTGACCGTGGTGGATCTGGCTCCTCCCGGCCCGATATCGATGGGCGAGAAGCGGCTCCAGGCGAGAGTGGCCAGGACAAGGAGCCCGGAGATCTTGATCCTCACCGCCGACGTCATGGAGCGGGCCCAGGACCGTTTGTCTCCAGAGATGATCGAGGTTTTCCGACGTCTCGAGTTGAACTCGGTGGCATGCGTGCCGATCGCGATCGGTCGTCGTGTCATGGGGACTCTGGCACTGGCTCGTGGCAACCCCGATCCGGTGTTGGACGAAGCCGATCTCGACGTCCTGGGTGCTGTGGCGGACCGGGCCGCAGCCACGCTCGAGAACAGTGGGCTCTACCAGCAGCAACGGGAAATTGCAGAGAGCCTGCAGGCGGTCCTCACGCCGAAGACCCTGCCCTCGGTTCCTGGCGTCGAGATCGCCGCCCGATACCGCCCGGTATCGCTGGTCGGACATGTCGGGGGCGACTTCTACGACGTGTTTCCCACCGCTGACGGGCGCACGGCCGTGCTGGTCGGTGACATCGCCGGCAAGGGGGTGGAGGCGGCCGCGGCCGTTGGACTCGCCCGCTACACGCTCCGCTCCACCGTGGCGCTCGACCCCAAGCCGAGCACGGTGCTGACGAGGTTCAACGAGTCGCTGCTCGAAGAAGAGCAGATGTGCACGCTGGCATTTGCGTTGATAGAGGACCACGGCGATCGGTTCCGGGTGGGAGTCACACTCGCCGGCCACCCACCGCCGATAGTCATCACCTCGGATGGTGGCACCTCCCGGCTGGGAACACCCTGTCCCCCGGCCGGCGTGCTGCCCGACATCAGCCCGGTGGAAGAATCGCAATGGTTGGGGCCGGGCGACATGCTCATCCTCTACACCGACGGGTTCGCACTCCCCGGGCTCACGCCCCCCGAGAGTCTCGAGCTTGCCCTGACCCGGTGTGATGCCGAGGATCCAGCCACCCTGGTCGACCAGCTGCTGGCCGTGCTGTGGGCAGACCTTCCTTCCGGCGGGCAGCGGGACGACATCGCAATGGTGGCGCTGCGGGTCCGCAGGAATGCGCAGGTAGCCACGTCGGGCTGACACGCCATCGGCCCCAAGACGTCGTCTCGAAGGCACGCGCTAGTGTCGGCGCGGGCGGCGACCACACGAGACAGCAGCGTTGGTCTGCCCCGAGAAGTGCTGTGACCACCCAAGACGCACCAGAGGCAGGATTTCGGCACGAGGCGATGCCTTACGACTCGATCGACGACCTGCTGGGCCAGGTCTCTTGGTTCCTCGAGCCCGGGCTGGCTCGTGGGGACGTTGCAATGATCGTCGTCGAGTCGGGAAAGACCGCGGTCTTCCGCAATGCCTTCGGGGACAGGGCCGAGGTGGTCGCCATGGAAGAGGTAGCACCCAACCCGGGCCGGCTCATCTCGCTCTGGCACGACTTCCTCGAAGACACCAGTGCTCCGGGCGACTCGGTGTGGGGCGTGGGGGAGCCGGTGTACCCGGGTCGCCGACCGGCGGAGCTCATGGAGGCCCAGATCCATGAGCGGCTCCTGGATAGGGCATTCGTCGGGACCCGTTACCGACTGATGACGGCCTGTCCATACGACACCGGGCGGCTAGCGCCCGACGTGATCGAGGAGATGGAGCGGACACACGCGTTCATCCTCGAGGACGGCATGACCCGAGAGAACCCGCACTTCCAGCCGGACGGGGCCGTCCTCGCCGGGGATCTCCCCGTTCCGCCGATCCCTGAGGACTGGTTCACTCCCTTCACTGCGATCGGCCTGGCCGATATGCGGCGGGACCTGGCCGAACAAGCACGGGACCTCGGAGTCGATGCAGAGCGAATCCCCGACCTCTTACTCGCGGTCAATGAGATCGCCACCAACAGCGTGCTCTACGCCGGGGGCGGCAGCCTTGGAGTCTGGCCCGACGACGGTCACATGATCTGTGAGGTGAGGGACCGCGGCTACATCCGTGACGAGCTCGTTGGCCGACGGCGGCCGCCCGCTGATCAGGAGCGGGGACGCGGGATCTGGCTGGCCAACCAGGTGTCGGATCTGCTCCAAATCCGCACCGTCCCGTCCGGGACCAGGGTGCGGATCATGTTCGACTGCCTCAGGGCAGCCTGAGGCAGTTGGTCAGAGCCAGTCGCGAAGCTTGGCCACGACAAGCGTGAGTGCAGCCAGCCCGAGCATGGTTCCGATTATCACCCAGAACATCCACGACCAATCGAATATCGGAACGTCGAAGTTCATCCCCATCACGCCGGCGATCACGCCCGCGGGCAACAAGAGGACGGAGACGAGGGTGAGCCGTTTCATGATGTCGTTCGTGGCCTGGGCCGTCCTCGTCATGTAGATGTCGAAGCTCCCCACGATCATCTCCCGCGCCGTGTCGACGGAATCGATAGCCTGCTGAAGGCGATCCTCCAGACGCTTGTAGTCGTCTGCGGACTCCGCCCCCACCACCGCGTCCGATCTCGGATGACTGAGGAGGCCGAGCACCTCTCGGTGAGGGCTGAGTGCGTTGCGCAGAGTGCGCACCCGGGTTCGGAGCTCCTGAAGCCTACGCAGCAGGTGAGCCTCGTCCGGGGGAGTCGTCAACAACTTCTCATCGAGCTGATCGATCTCGCCCTGGAGCTCATCGATGACCCCCATGTATCCCGAGATCTGCCAGTCGAGGACAAGAGATAGGAACGCCGGGCCACTCAGCTCGCCAAGAAGGGTCTCCCCGTGGAAGGGCTTGTTGAACTTGTCCACGAGGTCCAACTCGCCCTGGTGGAGCGTCACCACGAAGTTACGTCCTACCACACAACGCAACATCAGGGGATCGAGCCCGCGGCCCTCGCCGAGAGCCCTCACCCACAACTCGAGGATGCCGTTGTGGTGCACCAGCTTCGGGCGCTCCTCCATGTGGTCGAGGGGCGATACGATCTCCTCTATCCCCAGCTTCTCCCAAATTGGGCCGACGTCTCCAACATATTCGAGATCGAGATCGACCCACAAGACATCTTTCTCCCCGGGCTTCTCTATCTCGGAATCGAGCAAGACCGGGGCGTCCTCACCATCACCGCTGTACAGCCAAATCCTCGGGCCCGATATGGCCGTTGGCGATTGGCGCGCTATATCATCCGGCGCGATGGCCTGTCGCAACCGGGATTCAGGGGGGCTGGACACAGCCGTGGTGATTACCACCCAGCTCCCTGCTCCAAACCTGATGATCGACATGGAGAAGGGCCGAAATTGGAGCTGACACCTCCGTTCAGCCTGGAGACGAGTCGCATCGGTGCCCACGACGTGATCGTCATCAAGGGAGAGGTCGATCTGGCTTCTGCTCCCCGGCTGGACAATGCTCTGAGCAAGTTCAAGCGTCAGGAGGTCTTCGTCGACCTCCGCAAGACCGAGTTCATGGACTCGGCCGGTCTCAGGGTCCTCATCGCGCACAACGCCCGCATCGGAGAGCAGGGCGGCACCTTGCGATTGCTTCTGGGCGAAGGCCCGGTGCTGCGTTTGCTGGAGCTGGCGGGAGTCCGCGACAGCTTCTCGATACGCCCGACGATCGACTCACCGGACGCCTAGAGACCCGTTGCTCAGACGGCCTTCAGCCGCACATCCAGCCCGGCGCGTCGGCGCAGGTGGAGGAGAGCGATCTCTGTCGCCGATGCACGAATCTGGTCGGGGTTACCAGACAACACGATGTGGTGGGCCCTCGATGACTGCCCATCGGCGACCCCCACGAAAAGAGTCCCCACCGGGACATCCTCCTCCGGGTCCGGGCCCACCTCCCCTGTGGTGGCCAGACCGAGGTCGGCGCCGATCAACCTTCGGATATTGCTGGCCATGAGCGCCGCGGCAGGAGCCGTCACCACCGGGCCGGGTTCAAGCCCGAGCAAGTCGATCTTGACCTGCTTGTCGTAGGCAACCACGCCCCCTTTGAACCAGTCTCCGGATCCGGGCGTGGCAACGATATGGCCCATCACGAGGCCTCCCGTGCATGACTCGACCACCGCGACGGTTGGGACACGACCTGACATGCCGGTCACTTCCCCGCCATCCCACCCGGGGAAACCAAGCGGTTTCGCATCGCCTCAGGGTGGTAAGTGACCTTCAGCATGAGAGAAGGCACCAGGTGTCTTCCAGAACGCCAGGAAAGGAGAGCGTCATGCAGGATCCCACACAGACCAAGTGGGAAGGCCGTTGGGAACAGCTCAAGGGCAAGGCTCGCCAGGTATGGGGTGACTTGACCGATGACGACCTCGATGTCGCCGAGGGCAACTACGAGGAGATGGTCGGCAGGATCAAGGAGCGGACCGGCGAAACTGCGGAGGAGATCCGCCGTCGCCTCGACGAGGACTACGTCGAGTCGGATTACTAGGCCGACCGCTTAGCTGACAAGAGACCGAAGCCACCCTCCCGAGGGTGGCTTCGGCGCGTTCATACCCGTTTCGGTGCTCGAGAGGTAGGGGTAAGCCATACCCGAGGGATGACAGATATCTCCCTCTCACCTCGATCAAAGGTAGGAAATCATGAGAAAGAGACTGTGGCTGCTCGTCGCGGGGTCTGCCCTGGTCCTCGCCGCTTGCTCCGGTGGCGAGGGCTCGACTGACGGGACGGAGACCATGCCCACATCCGGGACCACGGCCCCGGCCTCGGGGGGGACCGCCGATCAGACCGATGCGATGGCCGAGTTCCAGGCCGAGTTGGACCAGCTTTCCGATGCGATCTCGGAATCCGAGGCCGCCGAGGAGCTCAGTTCCGCATGGGACACTCTGAACGCGGAGCTCGCCGCCAGCATCGCCACGATGCGTGAGGATGGCACCATCGCCCGCGAGGAGATCGAATCCGAACTGGAGGACTTCGAGCAGCGTCTGGACGACCTCGATGTCGAGGAGAACGTCCGCACCGCATGGGAGTCGCTGCGCTCCCACCTCGAGCAGTTGATGGCCTGACCTCCCCGCGGTCAGGGCCGCGCCGGAGACACGTCCCGACGCAGGGCCAGCCAGGCCAAGAAGGCCATCACCATCGCATAGACCGCCAGCCCGCCCATGACGAGTGGGCTGGCGGTCTCTCCGCGGAAGACGACGTCCTGCGCGCCCGCGATGCCGTAGGTGCCCGGCACGAGGAGGGAGACCCATCGAATGGGCACCGTGAGCTGGTCCAGGGGCAGCACGAAGCCGGTGAAGAAGATCGAAACGAGCAGCACCACCATCGAGAACTGCACCGCCTGGCTGTCGGAACGGGCCAATCCCGACAGGGCAAAGCCGAGGCCCAAAGAGGCGACTATGACCAGGGCGATGGTCAGGCCGAAGGACCAGAGCGGGCCCTGGATCTCCACCCCCAAGAGGAGCATGGTCACGGTGAGTGCGCCGGCCAGCGTCAGGCCCAGCACCAGGAACGAAAGGTACTTGCCCGACATCGCCTCCCTGACGGTCAGCGGGGACACCCGGTACATCTCGGTGATGCCTAGCCGACGCTCCCGAACCAGTGACAGGGCGGCGAAGGTGAGGGCCAGGTGCTGAACGAGGAGGATCAAGACGCCCGGCGCGTAGTAGGCAGCCTGTGACTCCGGTGGCTGGACCACGGAGTTGGTCTCGACGGTGAATGGGCTCACCAAGAGCTCGGGATCCGCGTCTGGCACGTCCTGCAGGGCCTCGGCCACCGGCCCACCTGACTCCTGGATCTCCCCCTGGACCCTTTCCACCACTGCTGCCAGAACTTCCTGATTGATCTGATCCACCGAGAGGCGGCCGATGAGCTGGATGCTGCCGGTGAGGACTGGATCTATCTCCCTATGGATGATGGAGAAGACCGCCTGCTCGCCCCTGCTGAGCGGCGCCAGCCCGTCCTCGGGCGCTACCAGCACCAAGTCCACGTCACCTGCCATGAGGCTCTCGGTCGCCCCATCCAGGTCCTCGGTCACGCCGACCAACTCGATCCCGCTACCCAGCGCCTCACCGAGCCGGGCCGGGTCGGCGCCCATCTGAGTCGCCGCCTCGTCGGCGACCACGAGGGTTCGAAATGGCTCAGGCGTGTCCCGATAACCCAGACCGAACAGAAGGAGGATGAAGAACGGGCCGAGGATCAGGGTCGCCATCAGCCGGGGCTGGCGCCATACGGCCATGATCTCCTTGCGCACGAATGCGAAGCTGCGGATGAGCGAGGTCACGAGCCGACCACGGCAAGCGGCTCGTCGGAGGCCTCCTCAGACCCGGTGGCGGCGGACACGATCTCGACGAACACGTCGTCGAACGGGGGCAGAAAGGGCTCAGATCGGTCGATCTCCAGCCCGACCTCTCCAGCCCACTCCACGACGGTCGCAGCCATCGCTCCTGCGTCGTCCACGACGAGACGGACGCTGTGGTCGTCGAGCCATCGAATCGTCTCCACCTCCGGGGTGCGGGCGAGCCGGTCGAGATCGCCAGGGGCCGGGGGCGTCGTCAGCACCACGTCGAGCAACTCGCCTCCAAAGGCACGGCGCCTCAGCCCATCCGGCGTCTCGAAGGCGAGAACACGCCCCGCCGAGAGCACCCCGACATAGTCGCAATAAGCAGCCTCGCCCACGTATTGGGTGGTGACGAGCATGGCGGCCCGTTGATCGGCCAGCTCCTCGAAATGCTCCCAGAACCTCCTGCGGAGGATGGGGTCGATGCCCGCCGTCGGCTCGTCGAGAAAGAGGAGGTCGGGCTCGTGGATGAGGGCGGCAGCGAGAGAGAGCCTCCTCTTCTCGCCCCCGGAGACATCGCGGAGAAGACGGTCGATTGCCTCGCCGAGGCCCAGCAACTCCACGATGGCGTCCACTCGCTGGCGTCGGCGTAGTGGCACACCGAAGAGAGATGCAGCGAAGTTCAGATTCTCACGGAGGGTCAGGTCGGGGAAGAAGACCGACTCCTGGGCCATGTAGCCGATGCGACGTCTGGTAGCCGCCGTGAATGCCTGGGGGTCCTGACCGAAGACACTCACCGAGCCGGAGTCCGGGGCGAGCAGCCCTGTCAACAGACGGACGGTGGTCGTCTTCCCGGAACCACTCGGTCCGATGAGAGCGACAATCTCGCCCCCGGACAAGTCGAGGTCGACGTCGAAGACACCGGCTGATTCTTCGAAACGCTTGGTGAGATCGCGGGCGGAGGCAACCGGCTGGTCCGTCATGGTGGCGGCACACTTACCCACGCCAGGAATCTCTCAACCGGGGCGCGTCTCAGCCTTTGGAGCTGTCTCCCCCCGGGATGAAGCTGAACTTGCCGTCGGTCTCCAGGACGGCGTACTCGATCTGTCCCAGGTCACGATGGCCCTCGAGCCGAGCCGCCTCCTTCAGGTCGTCGACGGTGATTCGCTCCAACTCCAGTCGCTCCTGGAGGGGCTTGCCCCCATGAAGGACGATCACCGGTTCCCCGGATAGCACCTGTCTGGCCCGGACCGACCTTCGCTCCAGGGCATCGGCGAGCAACGTCCACGCCACGAAAACCGAAACGGCGAGCGCGGCACCGGTCACGGACATATCCTCCTGGGTGACACCCTGTTGGACCAGGTCACCAACGACTACCACCAGCAGCAGGTCGAGCGGTGTCAACTCGGAGAGGGACCTCTTGCCCGTTCCCCTGACCACGAGCCAGAGAAACCAGAAGACCACGGTTGCACGCAGGACTATCTCCATCGCCACCTCCTCACGGCATGACCCAGGTCGTGAACTCGGCGGTGACGACACTCTCTCCACTGGAGTGGAGGGTGACCGAGCCCCGCCTCGCCCACTGCACGGCCGGCTCCAAACGCGCATCCATGTCGACTCGTAGGCTGGTCTGCCCGGGCGGGACCTCGAAGGTCCACCAAGTCGAGGCGCCACCGCTGAACGTCGACGAGGGCGTGGGCTGCAAACCGTTGAAATCGAAGATCGCCAGATAGTCCGCGTCGAGCTCGAGCGTGACCTCCTCGGGAAGAGCGGAACCGTCCTCGGTCCTGATGTCGATGAGAAAGGGGGTGGCCAGGCCCGGTCTGGTGACGATGGCGCGCATCACATCCATCCTGTAACCGCCCTCGGTGACGGACACCACCCCTGTGCGCACCCCGAGCAACCCGATCGAGCCCAGGAGGGCGACGAGCCCCACCAGTGAGAAGGCGACCGCGTGAATGGCCGTCTCCACGGTCCTCCCGGATCTGGACGGCTCATCGGGGATGGTAGAGGTGCTGGGCGAAGCCGCAGACATGGCTAGGTCAATTACCCGCGCTCGTCCCCTCGCTAACCCACCGGGCGTTTGGCCACGTGGGGGGGCGGGTAATTAGGCTCGCAACTCAAGGAGGTCAACCGTGGGACGAAGCGGCATCATCTGGACGATCGTTGGGGTATTGCTCATCATCGCCCTTCTGATCTACATCTTCTAGGTTCCCTCCGGTCCCATCAGGTGCGGGACCGGGCGGGTCATCAGCATCAATGACCAGCGTCGACTCCATGACGATGGCCGAGGAAGCCGGGCTCAACTACGTCACCGACGAGATCCCGGGATTTCGTCGGGTCCGCCGCGGCAAGGGCTTCTCCTATGTCGATACCGAGGGCAACCCAATCAACGGAACCAGAAGGCAGTGGATCGGGTCCCTGGTGATCCCTCCGGCCTGGGAGCAGGTCTGGATCTCACCGGACCGTTCCGGGCATATCCTGGCGACAGGCTACGACCAGGCCGGGCGCAAGCAGTACATCTACCACCCGAGCTGGGAACAGGTCCGCGACGAGGTCAAGTTCGACCGGATGGGTGATTTCGGGCGCCGTCTGCCCCGTTTGAGGAAGGGAATCGACGCAGAGCTGAGGAAGCCGGGTCTTGCCAGGTCTAAGGTCACTGCGCTGGCTGTCGCGGTGATGGACCGGACCCTGATTCGGGTGGGGAATCGCAAGTACGCCGCCGAGAACGATGCCTACGGTCTCACCACCCTCACCTGTGACCATGTCCTTGTCGATGGCCTGCACGTCCACCTCGAGTTCGCCGGCAAGGGGGGAGCAGACCACCAGGTCGTGTTCAGGGATCGGCGTCTGTCCGGGTTGATTGCCCGTTGTCAGGAGCTGGGCGGCCAGACCTTGTTCAGCTACGAAACCGATGAGGGTGTCAACGCCATCACCTCGACCGATGTCAACGACTATCTGGCCAGCGTCATGTCCGGGCCCTTCACGGCCAAGGACTTCCGAACCTGGGGAGCGAGTACTTCAGTGGCCGAGGATCTGATGACCGGGCCCGACGACCTGGACGAAGAGGCCCGGCTCCTGAACGCCATCGACGCCACCGCGGAGCGGTTGGGCAACACGCGCGCAGTCTGCCGCTCCTCCTATCTGCATCCCATCGTCCCGGAGGCCTTCCACAGTGGCGCCCTGCAGGAGGCGTGGGAGCGGTCCCGCCGAGGGCTCTGGACTGGTCGGGCGGAGTCAACGGTGAACAGACTCCTCGCCGGCGCCTCGAAAGGGGCGGGGCGATGACGACGGGCCTATCGCTGCCACCCCTCCGCGCCGACCATCTCACCCGGAGGCTCACCGGGCCACATGGCCTCTATGAGCACGCTCTCCTCGACCGACCGCGCCGCCGGCTGGGGTACACCACCGACGACAACGCTCGGGCCCTGGTGGTGCTTTCTCGGGGCTTCCCCGAGGTGGATATCGGGCTCTATCTCGACTTCGTGGCCAGGGGGAGAGTGCCCGGGGGATGGCACAACAGGATGACCCGACGGGGCCGATGGGCCGATGCCCGAGGCTCGGATGACGCCCATGGGCGGGCGATCTGGGGCCTCGGCTGCGCCCTCCATGGCCCCCACGCCGACGAGGCCCGCCGAGCGCTCATCCCGGGGCTCGACCTCGACAGCCGTCACTCCCGCGCCAACGCCTATGCCATCCTGGGCGCGGCTGCGGCGCTGGAGGCCGACCCGGGCATTCCCGGGGCGAGGGATTTCCTCCGCCTGGCCAGCTCGAGGCTTCCCCGAGCGCCCGAACCTGGATGGGGCTGGCCGGAAGCGCGGCTCACCTACGACAACGCACGCATCCCACAGGCCCTGATAGCCGCCGGACTGGCCCTGAGTGATGACACCATGATCGAGGACGGCCTGCGCTTCCTGACCTGGTTGATCGAAGTCGAGGAGGGGGGCTCAGGGTTCAGCTTCACCCCCGTGGCCGGCCGAGACCCAGATCGGCCTGGGCCCCGGTTCGACCAGCAGCCGATCGAGGCCTGGGGCATGGCCGATGCCTGCCTTCTCGCGACCACGATCGACGCCGATCGGCGCTGGGCGCGGGCCTTGGAGGCTGCCGCCATGTGGATCTTGGGACGCAACGACGTCGGGGCCATCATGTATGACGTCGAGACCGGCGCCGGATTCGACGGGCTCGAGCGGGACGGTGTCAACCAGAACCGTGGAGCCGAGTCGACTCTCGCCGCTCTCGGGGCGATCGACGCCCTTCGCAGTCACCTTGGGAGCAGCGTGATATGAAGCCACGTGTCGCCATGGTCGCCCCCATCACCCATCCCTACCCACCGCCGTCCTATGGGCCATGGGAGCGCGTGACTCACGACCTCACCGAGCAGCTGGTGCTCTTGGGCCACGACGTGACGTTGTTCGCCCCCAAGGGGTCGGAGACGACGGCCAATCTCGTGGAGACCGTCGACCTGCCCCTGATGGGTGGCCTGGGTGACCCCCGCCTCGAAGAGGAGAAGCACCTGGCGATCGCCATGGAGGCGGTGGCGCAGGGTGGCTTCGACGTCGTTCACTCCCATCTTCACGTTCATGCGCTGGTGTTCAGCCGAATGTTGCCCTCTCCGATGCTGACGACCCTGCATGGGTCCGCCTGGGACCCGGCCCACCACGATCTGCTTCGCCGTTACGCCGAGATGCCGTTCGTCTCGATCAGCCACGTCGAGCGATCCCTCCTGCCCGAGCTGAACTACGTAGCGACCATCTCCAACGGCATCCGCGTCGATGACATACCGATCGGTGATGGTCAGGGCGGTTATCTGGCTTACGCGGGGCGACTGGCCCCGGAGAAGGGCCCGGACCTCGCCATCGATGTCGCACTGGCCACGGGCCTTCCCCTGCGCATCGCAGGCCCGGTGGAGGAGCAACATCGGGGCTTCTTCGACGAGATCATCGGAAAGGCGCCACCCGGTGTCGAATATCTGGGCGAGCTCGATCGGCGAGAGCTCTGGGCACTGCTCGGTGGAGCGGTGGCCCTGCTGATGCCGCTCCGTTGGCCGGAGCCCTTCGGTCTCGTCGTCGCCGAGAGCCTCGCCGCCGGTACGCCGGTGATCGCGTGGCGAATGGGGGCGATGCCGGAAATCATCGAAGAAGGGATCACCGGCCGACTGGTCGACACCACCGAGGACGCGGTGGGAGCAGTCCGCCAGATCGACCATCTCTCCCGAGTGGGCTGCCGGCATGCCGCCGAGACGAGATTCAGCGATCGGGTGATGGCCCGTTTCTACTCGGCGACCTACTCGAGCCTGCTCAGTCAGACCATCGCGTCGAGCAGTTGGGCCACGGGGACGGTCGCCACCCGGATGCCGTAGTCCGCGAAGCCATACGGCAGGATCAGCCGGTCGTCGTCGATCATGCCACCACATGAGTAGACCACGTCGGGCACATAGCCGGTCGACTCGTCTTCTGCCGGCTCCAACAGCGGCGCCGTGAGCCTCCCCACCACCTTGGTCGGCTCATCCAGATCGAGGAGGACCGCCCCCAGCACGTAACGCCGCATCGGCCCAACACCGTGCGTGATGAGGAGCCAGCCGGCTTCGGTCTCCAGGGGGGAACCGCAGTTTCCGGTCTGAATCGCCTCCCAACCCTGCTCGGGGACGAGGACGGCTTCGGCGTTGCCCCAGTGGCGTAGGTTGTCACTTCGCATAACGAACGTGGTCTCCTGGTCGTGCCGGGAAACTGCCGCGAAATCGCCATCGACCTTCCTGGGGAAGAGAGCCAGTCCCTTGTGGTAGGCGGTGGGCCCACTCATCGTGCTCATGCGAAAGTGTCGAAAGTCTTCGGTTTCGATCAGCTGAGGCAGGATGCGCACCCCGTCGTAGGCGGTGTAGGTGGCGTAGTAGGTGACAGCGCCGTCATCATCGACGAAACGGACAAACCTGGCATCCTCCATGCCGCGGCTCTCGGACGGCGCGGCAGGGGAGATCAGGCGCTCCGAGATGGGGGTGCTCTCGTCAAAGACCACCTCGTAGCTCGAGTCGGAGAGCCAATGGATCATCCTGATGGTGTCGGAGACGAGGATCTCATCCAGATCGGCGTCCATGACCGACGTCAGCCCGTCGCGGAGCTCTTCCACGGTGAACTGATCGGGCAGCCGGGTCAGGATCCGATTGGAAACCTGGTTGGTGAAGCCGAGCTCGGCGAGCTTGTGAGTGAACGATCGTCGCCGGTAGGTGGGCTCCAGTCTCTGACCGTTGTCGGCGAACGGCGAGCGAGGGTCGAATTCGATCTCGCCAGTGGCCCCGACCGAGCCGGTCAGGAACGCCACCGAGGAGATGTGCCCCTCGCCTATGGCCCTTGCGCTCATCACGAAGGGCTGAACTCCTCCGCGTCTCTCCCCGAAGGGGACCACGGAGGGGTTGGTGAGAGCGGCGGCCTCGTAGGCATAGCCGAGGGTGAG
>JAICRU010000154.1 GCA_025937235.1 Acidimicrobiia bacterium | reverse complement strand
CGGGTTGAAGATGCGGAGATACGGGGCGGCGTCGGTGCCGGTGCCTGCGACCCATTGCCAGTTGGCGACGTTCTGGGCGGTGTCGGCGTCGAGGAGATACCGCCTGAAGTGACGCTCGCCCCGCCGCCAGTCGATCAAGAGGTTCTTCACCAGGAAGGAGGCCACGAGGAGCCGGACCCGATTGTGGATCCACCCCTGGCTCGAGAGCAGCGCAGGGTCGAGGACGAACAGGGGCACCACCCGACCGGATTGGGTGCCGAGCGCCCAGGCCGGGTTGTCGGTGAGACGCTGGTCCCGTCTGAACCAGACGATCGCGGTCATGGCCGATCCCAACGTGGCTCAGCGAGCGGCACGCTCGCCACTGACCACCCATGAATCGACCTCTGCCCGCAGCCGGAACAGCCATTCGATGCGTGTGTCGCCGCATTTGGGATGGTTGAGCGGGGAACGCGCCAGAACCAGAGATCTACGGTTGCCCCAACGATCCCCCACATGTCTGATATCCGGGCAAACCCCTCGAGCCCGCGAGGGGCGAAGACCACCACATCGGCGTCGGTCACTTCGACGATCGCCAGCGTACCGCTGGGCCGGGGTGGGACCTGTCTCAGGCCGGCAGCGATTTCACCGGGCACCCACCGACGCCTTGCTTCGTCGCCTTTGCTGCTGGATCTCATCAATGGCGCGGCCCTATACCGGGAGCTGGGCTGAGGTTGGGGCAGGGACGACAACGGACCTCCTCGGTCGCCGAGAAGGCCCGTTGCCGGTCTAACAGACCGCTAGATGCCGTCACACCACGTCGCAGGCACCTCCCCGATCCCCGGGACGAATACAGAGACACCGCCGGTCTGGAACAGCTCCGGACTGGTCCGGTGTAGTCCGAGCACGGTACGGAAGGGGAGCACGCCCACTCCGACCACCTCGATCCCGTTGCCCGCCACGTCATTGAGAAGGCCGAGGCTCTGCAGTGTTGAGATCCCGGCCTGCTGACAGAGGACGCCCGCCGGTGGCCCACCGCTACCGATACCGGCCGGTGGCCCGGCGACGGCGGGCGCGGCGAAGGCGAACACGAGCGCAACTGCTCCCAGGATCGCTGTCAGTCTCGTACGCATGAGATCTACCTCCTTCTCTCGCGTGATCTCGACGTCTATTCGTTGCCGCCACGGCTTGGAGATGACGGAGCTTCAAAGGCCTTCTCTCGAAACCCGCGCCATGAAAACCCGGCCACCGATCATTGCCCACGGCCCTGGATGCATCCGTTTCTTGGGGCTTCCGACCCCGCTCCGCGGGAGTGGTCATGAATCGGCGGGTCTGTGGGATTGACGGTCCGCGCGGGTTAGGTCACGTTATTTTCGAGGTCGATGTTGCGGATGTCGTCTCCCGCACCGGTACCGGCTTGACCTCGGCATTCTTCTTCACCTGGTTTGCAGCCGCGTGCATCTGGACGGTCAACGCGCTGCGTAGGCCGATTCCGCCGGGTAAGCCCTTCCCACCACTTTGGCTACCAGCGATGCTTGTGTCCGAGCTCGCTCCGGCCTACTTCCTTCTCAGGATCGCCGTCGCCGCACTGTTCCTGACTCTCGGGGCGGCGGACCTCGCCGTCGGACAGGCCGGCATGGTGCTCTTCGTGCTCTCCGAGCTGGGGTTGATCGTTTTGATGTCGCGAATGATTCGAGCGTCCAGAGCTACCGGGCATTCGCCTTCCCTGCTCACCCTCTTCAAAGTCTGGGAAGGGTGGCCGAAGGGTGTCGAACACCATGTCGAGGTGCCCTACTGGGGGTCCCTGACACTCGACATCTATGCCCGATCCAATCTGGATATGGCGCCAACGCTCATCTATGTGCACCCGGGCTCGTGGATGCGAGGGGGACCGGGTCGACAATCACGGGCGTTGTTCCATCGTCTCACCAAGATCGGCTGGGTGGTCCTCGACATCAGATATCCACTGTCGCCGGAGGCGACCTTTCCCGAGCACCTGATCGGTGTGAAGCGGGCGATCGCATGGGCGCGTGAAGAGGGTGCCGGCTATGGCATCGATGGCAGCCGCATCGCGATATCCGGTGGCTCCTCGGGGGCACATCTCGCTGCCCTCGCTGCTTTGACCGCCCGCGATCGCCATCTGCAGACGGGGTTTGAGGAAGTCGACGTCGAAGTGACCGCCTGTCTCCCCTTCTACGGCATCTACGACCTCCTGGTCCGGAATCCCACCCGTTATGACTGGCCGTTCGTAGCGCAAACGGTGATGAAGAAGCGCGCCTCGGAGGATCCCTACCTCTACTCACTCGGATCACCCATCGATCAGGTCCATGCGGATGCGCCACCCTTCTTTGTCATTCATGGAGAGTTCGACTCGATAGTCCTTCCGGCCGAGTCGGAGCACTTCGTCGAGGCTCTGAGGCAAGCGGGCGTGGATACCTCGTACTTCGAGGTGCCCGGGGCACAACACGGCTTCGATGCGGTGGCGAGCCTCCGCACCCGCGCCGTGGCAGCCCTGTGCACCGAGTGGCTGGAGAAGAGCGTCGCCGGTCTGAGGCAGGACCGATAGAGACCTCTTCGGCGTGCCAGACTTCGGTGAGGGACCTCTGTCGTGCCTCTGAGTGGAGTGCCAGCCAGGACCGAATGATCCACGCCGGCCCCCGCTGACGAATATGAGGTGATGGCATCACCCAAGATCCTTGTCACCGGGGCCACCGGCTACATAGGGGGCCGTCTCATTCCCCGGCTTCTCGAGTCCGGCTTCGAGGTTCGCTGCGTGACCCGGGACCCGGCCAAGCTGGAGGGGGTGTGGTGGCGTGATCGCACCGAGGTCGTAGTCGGAGATCTCCTCGCCCCG
>JAICRU010000157.1 GCA_025937235.1 Acidimicrobiia bacterium | reverse complement strand
GTGGTGGGTCTCGCCCAGGCCATCGCCCTCATCCCCGGTATATCGCGCTCGGGCGTCACGATCGCAGCCGGCAACTTGAGAAAGTTCGACCCGGTGGAAGCCGCCCGATTCTCGTTCCTACTCGGCATCCCGGCCATAGCCGGCGCCGGCTTCAGCCAGCTCTTCGCACTTCCCGATCAGGGCGGATTCTCCCCCGAGCTAGCCGTGGCGATGCTGGTGGCGGGGGTGTCGGGATACCTGGCGATCGCCTTCATGATGACATCGATCAACCGGATCGGCCTCTACCCATTCGCCATCTACTGCTTCATCCTCGGTCTGGCGACGGTGATTTTCTTCTAAGCGTTAGCCTCGACGCCCCCGGCAGGAAGCGGTCATGACGCACCCCCTCATCCAGGAGTCGATCGACAAGCGGCAGCAAGTTCGTGACCTGTTGGCGCGGACCCCCGACGATTACGCCGCGGTGCGCGACCTCTGGAAGGCCCACTCTCTGGCCGAGGACGCCCGGGACATCGCCGGCCTGATGGCCACCCTGACCGACGACTGCGTGTATGAGCTGGTGCAAACCGGCCATAGGTGGGAGGGGAAGGAGGGAGCAACACGTTTCTACCTCGAGCTGCTCTCCGCGTTCCCCGACATCGACTTCGCCTTGACCAGCATCGTGGTCGGGCCGCAGGGGGTCTGTGAGGAGGCCGTGGTGAACGGCACATTCACCAACGGCTGGCTGGGGATGGAGCCGAGCGGGGAGAAGCTGGTGTGGCGCAACGTGATCTTCTTCCCGTGGGAGGCCTCCACACGGCTCTTCACGGGCGAACGGGTCTACTCGTTCTTCCCCGACCTGCCGAAGGGAACCCTGCCGGCAGGAATCTGACGCCTCTCGTGACCTCGTGGCTCGGAGCCACATTTGCGCTCAGAGAACGGCGTCGAGCCCCAGGTGGACCCCCGGGGCGAGCTCCCTGACCCTGCGGACGGCGGTCAGCGCTCCGTTGGCGAACGACTCGTAGCTCGTCGACAGGTGCTCGATGGAGAGCACCTCCCCGACGTTGGAAAGCGCCACCTCCTGTTGGGAGATGAGCCCGGGTAGACGAACCGCATGGACCCTCACTCCCTCGACGTCGGCGCCCCGTGCCCCTTCGACCAGCTCGGCCGACCCCTGAGCGGAGGACCCGCCCCCGGCGGCCACGCCCATGGCGGTTGCCAGGGCGGTCCCCGATGGGGCATCGGGTTTGGTCGAGTGGTGCCGCTCGATGATCTCCACGGACTCGAAGTGACTGGCGGCCTCGGCCGCATAGCGCATCATCAGCACCGCCCCGATGGAGAAGTTGGGGACCACCAGAGCCGGAGGGCCATCGCCGCCCCAGGTCTGACGCAGCAAGTCGAGCCGCTCGGGAGTGAAACCTGAGGTCCCGACCACCGTGGCCAGCCCCGACGCCCGCCAGACGGCCAGGTTCTCGAACACGACGTCGGGGTGCGCCGTCTCCACCATCACGTCGGCGTCGATCTCGTCTGCCGAGCCGGTCACCTCCAGCCCGTGGAGCTCGGTGCCGGCCCGGTTCGGGTTGTAGAGGGCGACCAGTTCCAGGTCGTCCGAGGCGAGCACCCCCTCGGCGATGGGCGTGGCCAGCTTCCCACCGGCCCCGGAGATAGCAACCCGGATCACCTGGTCACGTTATCCCATGAGCAATCGACCACGGTCTTCGGGTCTGGTTGCACGCGGGCTTGCCAGTCCCTCCCCTGTGCAATCAACCACCCGCAGACGGCGCGTTGCACACTTCATGGTCAACCCAAGGCCTCAGCCATCGACTCGTCGAAGACCTGGAGGGTCTTGGCCACGTCTTCGTCGGTGTGGGCCGCACAGACGAACCAAGGCTCCAAAGCGTCGGGGCAGGGCATCACGCCCCGGGCGATCATCTTGAAGAGGACCGACTCGTAGAGATGCTCGTCGTGCTTTGACGTGTCCCTGAACTCATCCAAGCCACCTTCTCCGAAAAACAGGGAGAACATCGACGGGTGGCCCGTTGCCCGGCCCTCCACGCCCCGTTCGGCCATCACCTTCTCCAGCCCCTCCATCAGGCTCCGTCCCACCTTCTCGATCCGAGCATGGGGCTCGCCGCTGGACAGCTTGTCGAGGGTCGCCGCCGCGGCAGCGGTGGCGATCCCGTTACCGGAGTAGGTCCCGGCCTGGGCGATGCCGGTTGACCGCCAGCCGTCGGCGACCGCGTCGGTCATCGCTATCGCGGCCACGGGATAGCCGTTGCCCATCGCCTTGGCGTAGGTGCCGATGTCGGGTCTGACCCCGAAGCATTCGCAGGCGCCACCCACCGCGACCCGGAACCCGGTCTTCACCTCGTCGAATATGAGCAACGAGCCGTTCTCGTCGCAGAGACGCCGCAAACCCTCGAGGAAGCCGGGCAGGGGCATTATCCCGAAGGCATTGCCGAGCATCGGCTCGACGATCACCGCGGCGATGCGCTGACCCTCGTCCCTGAAGATGCGCTCCGCCAGCTCCAGGTCGTTGAAGGGAAGGGTCCTGACCAGAGAGCGGATCGGCTCGGGGATGCCAGAGCTCGACTGGAGGGCGATCGGCCTGAAACGCGAGCCGAGCCCTTCCACCGGGACGCCCGCCGTGGAGAAGAGCACGTAGTCGTGCATGCCGTGGTACTGACCCTCGAACTTGAT
>JAICRU010000148.1 GCA_025937235.1 Acidimicrobiia bacterium | reverse complement strand
TCCTCGTCGAGAACGTTGATCGCAGATGCACCCAGCTCACGGGAGTGAGCGATCTCGGAGTTATGACCTGCGCTGAATGCGAACAAACCGGCCACCACTGCGGCCAGGCCGAAGCCGGCGGTGACCGTATGCCGCACCCGAAGCCGTCGGGACCGTTGTCGTTGCGCGGCCTCGGAGCTCACTTCGAGGTACTCGCTCTCCGTTGGCCCCAGGGTGAGATCCGTAGAGCCGGCCCAGGTGTGGAACTGAGCCAAACGCCCGCCGGACAGCAGGTACTCATTCCCGCGATCCCTCCCCTCCCACTCATCGACCGCATCCTGCAATCGTCGGTGGAGGAGAAGATCTTCGCCGGCCTCGCTTATCCAGCCGGCGAGGAGAGGCCACCTGGTGAGGAGCGCCTCATGCGCCACCTCGACCGTGGGAATACGACTGATCGGATCCCGATCGAAAACCAGCAGCCTTGCCCCACCAAACGCGTCGAGGACCTTCTTCACGGAATCGGGGTCGCCCAAGGCGTTCAGCTGGGGCAATCTCGCCCGACGCCGCGTCACCTCTCCTGTGGGCTCCACCGTCACTAGACGAAGGAGGATCTGGCGGACCACATCACGACTCGAATGGTCGAGCCCGGCGTAGACCTCGTCGGCACGACTGGACAGGGCCCCGACCACCCCGCCGTTGGCGCGATACGCGGCGTGTGTCAGCTCGGTCCCTTGCCGGTGGGCGAACAGCTCGGTCAGGGCGTACTGCAGCAGGGGCAGCATCCCGGGCGACGAGGCGACGTCGTCGAGGATGGTCTGCGGCAGACCGGGCTCCCAGGTCCCCCCAACTTCCCGAGCGGGTTCTTCTATCGCTTCGAGCAGCTGATCGGCTCCGGGCGTGGTCAGCGCGAGCGTCCCCGCCTTTACCAACTCCCCGAACTCCGGGTACTCGAGGGGCCTGTCGAAGAAGTCGGCCCGCAGCGTGAGGACGATCCGGGTGTCAGAACGCTCGTCGGCGGCCAGATCTGCCAACCCTTGGAGGATTCTGGTCCGCGCCTCCTCCTCCCTGGTCAGGGTGAACAGCTCCTCGAATTGGTCGATGACCAGGAGGAGGTTGGTGCCTGCAGGGAGGATTCGTTTGATGACCCTGGTCAGGCCCCTATCGTCGGATCCGAGCTCGTCGAGCAGGGCGCCCGGGTCCTCGACGGCCACCCGGCTCAGGGCGGACTCCAGCTCCTCGAGTGGGTATGACCCGGGGAACATATTGGCAACCAGCCACTGCCCAGGTCCACCGAGCGCACCATCACGCACTGCCGGGATTAGGCCCGCATACACCACGGACGACTTGCCCGAACCGGAGGGGCCGACCACTGCCACCAGCTTCCGATTCGCCAGCATCTCGATCAGCTCGGCCACCGATCCGGACCGGCCGAAGAAGTCGCCAGCATCGGCCTCCTGGAACGCAGAGAGGCCCTTGTAGGGGTTGCGGAGTGGCGAGAGGCCGGAGCGGGTTCGTTCCCGCCCCGACCCCTCGTTCCACGCAGCAAGGAACGCGCCCAAGGAGGGGAACCGGTCGACTTCCTGCTGCGCAGTGGCCCTCTCGGTGACCGATCGAAGCTTCCCAGCCAGAGGCGTCTCGCCCGATGAAGCGCCGGCGAGGAGTGACGCGGCGAGTCGGCCCAGCCCGTAGACGTCGGAACCGAGAAGAGACGACGGACTATCTCTCAGTCCAGGGGATGTCGATATCGGAGTGGTTGGCGGGACACCGACTAGACGCAGGATGAACCCGGTGGCGGGCAGGTACCCGTTCCCGGAATCGTCGACCAACACGGCCCGTGGCGAGATGGCGCCATGGGCCAGCCCCAGCTCGTGCGCATGAGCCAGAGCTTCCCCGATCTGGGACACGAGCCGATGAACCTTCGCCAGCTCGAGCCGATGGTCGGCCAACAGCTCGGCAAGGGTCCTGCCCCCCACCGACAGACCCACCAGGTAGGCGCCCGATGGATCACGCCAGTAGTCGAGGAGGGGCACGACGTGGGGGTGATGGAGACGGCTGACCAGTTGAGTCTCGACCTCGAAGCGGCTGACGAATTCGGGTTCCCCGGCCCATGCCGGATCTATCACCGTCAGCTCTACTTCTCGCCCCGCCGACGGTTGATAGGCCCGGTAGGTGGTACCGGCGAGATCACTGACGATCGGCTGACGAAGCTCGTACCCGGGAACGGCAGTGCGGTCGAAGGGCAGTGGTGGCGGATTGGCGTCGAGTCGAAGCTCAGGGAACTCGCCGTCCTGGCCGGGCAGGACCAGTTGGAAGATCTGCTGTGGCGACTCCACCCCGAATACGCGAAAGGTGCCAAGCGAACGCACCACAAGCCCGCTCTTCCCTCCCGCCATCAAGGCATGGTTGGCCTCAGCTGAGAGCAGGACCTGACCGGGATGACAGGCCGCCACCATGCCGGCGCTCCGTCGCACCGGCGGCCCGGCGACGTCGCCAGACTCATGGAGCTCGATATCCCCGAAGTCGATCGAGGCGCGGGGTGCCACGTTTTCGTCACCGCCCACGATCACCTCCCCGACAGTTGCCACCGCGCCCTCGACGGTTGGGAACGAGGCATAAATGGCCGAGCCTCTCTGAGTTGTGGCGTCGGCGCCGTGCCTCCGTATCGCGGCATCGACGACACCAAGCCACGAGGTGAGCGACTCCCGACTATCTCGGCCAGCATCGGCCAGCAGGTTTGGTCGCGCTACATCCACCACCAGGACCGCGCGCTCTGTAACGGATGCCGCGGCTGGCAGATCCAGACTTGGGTCTTGTTCGATGATCTGTTGTTCGAGACGGCCGAGGTCGGGCGATGGAGCTATGCCGATCTCATCTGCCAGATAGAGACGGGTTCGCTCGTACGCTCTCAGGGCTTCGGTCTGACGGCCGCTGCGATACAGAGCCAGCATGAGTTGGCCCCTGAGCTTTTCGCGCAGCGGGTGCTCGATCGTTAGTGCCTCGAGCTCGCCCGTCAGCTCACGATGCTTCCCGAGAGCCAGATCAGCGTCGATCCGGACCTCGAGGGCAGCCATTCGAAGTTCACTCAGCCTGGTGATCTCCGGCTCCAGCGCGGACCGACTGTCTATGTCGGCATACGGATGGCCGCGCCACATGGTCAATGCATCACGCAGAGCCGCCGCTGCGGCATCGGGCTCCGTGTCAATCAGGGGAATCGCCAAGCGAAACGCCTCCTCGAACCGAACC
>JAICRU010000124.1 GCA_025937235.1 Acidimicrobiia bacterium | reverse complement strand
GGCTCGCCCCACCCGACTTTCATTCGGCGCCCGGCTCTCCGACCCAGCGTGGGCTCGGAGCGTCGCTCCAGACCCACCACCGGGAAGCTTCGAGCCGCGGAGTGGAAGGTCTCCTGCTCCGACAGCGCGACGAATCAGGTGCCGTATCGGGCTTCCATCTCTGCACGATTGCGGCCGGGTTGGCATGCCCTTTTGCGGTACGGTCATCCCATGTCCCACGCAGCCGATCTCGACGCTCTGTCCGAGCACTTCTGGCGCACCTTCTCCGAGTATGTCCCCACGGTCGCGACCATCCGTGGTGAGCATCGGTTCGACGACCAGCTGCCCACCTTCGACGACGAATGGCTGGGGCGGATCTCCGGGGAACTCGACGCCATCGGCGCACTTGCCCGTGCGGTGAATACCGACGGGCTGGAGATGCAGGACCGGATCACCAGGGACCTCCTGATGCACGAGGCGGGGGTATGGGCCGACGAGATCGAAGATCGCTTCATGGTGGCCGCCGTCGACCCATATCTGGGGCCTCACAACAGGCTGCTCACCGACACTCAGCAGAACACGGTGAGCACCGCCGAGCAGTCCGAGTTGCTTCTCACCCGCTACGCCCGGGTGGGCGCGTATCTGGAGAGTGCACTGTCACTCATCCGGGAGAACTGTGCCGCCGGCATGACCCCAGCTCTGGCCTCGGTCACCCGTGTGCTCGGCCAGCTGGAGGGCTACCTGGCTTCGACGGCCGAGAACGATCCCTTCCTACAACTCTCGGTCCCCGAAGGGGTAGACCGAGAAGGATGGGTGCAAAGGGCGGAGGATCTGGTGGAGACCGTGATCAAGCCGGCGATCGCGTCCTACCGCGACGGGCTCACCGAGCATGTGGTGCCGATGGCCCGGCCCGACGAACAGCCCGGCCTGGTCTGGATGGCCAAAGGCGAGACCATCTACCGCCACATGATCCACAAGTACATCCAACTCGACCGAAGTCCTCTGGAAATCCATGAGCTCGGGCTGCACTGGGCGACCGAGGTCCTTCCCGCAGAATGGGCCGAGGTGGGGAAGCGGGCCGTCGGGATCGACGAGATGTCACAGCTCTTCCAGCGTCTGCACGACGATCCCGTGTTTCGTTTTCGGACCGAGGAGGAGATGCTCGAGCATGCCCGGGCCACCATCACCAGGGCATGGGATGCGGTCGATGACTGGTTCGGGGCACGTCCAGAGACGCCGTGTCAGGTGGTGCCGGTACCGGCGTCGATCGCCCCGGCCATGCCCCCGGCGTACTACATGCAACCCCCGCCCGACAGGTCGCGGGAAGGCACCTATTTCCTCAACACGTACCGGCCGGAGGAGCGGGATCGCTTCCAGTTCGAGGCCACACACTTCCATGAGGCCATCCCGGGCCATCACTTCGACCGATCTCTGGCCAGCGAGCTGGAGGGGATACCCATGTTCCGCCGCTTCTCCCAGGTGTACGCCCACACCGAAGGCTGGGGCCTCTACGCCGAGCGTCTCGCCGACGAAATGGGTCTCTACTCGAGCGACGTCGATCGGCTGGGCATGCTGACCGCCGATGCCTGGCGGTCGGGCCGTCTGGTGGTCGATACCGGGCTCCACGCCCTGGGTTGGTCGAGGGAGCAGGCGATCGACTGGCTGCAGGAGTGGACTCCAATCGGGCGGCTCACCATCGAACAGGAGGTCGACCGTTACATCGGGATGCCGGGCCAGGCCCTGTCCTACAAGACAGGACAGCTCGAGATCATGCGACTCCGGCACGAAGCGGAGCGGAGACTGGGACCGTCCTTCGACATCAAGCGTTTTCACGACAGCCTCCTCGTCAGCGGAGCGATGACCCTGCCCCTGCTGGCAGAAGTGGTTCCCGAGTGGCTCGATTCGAACTCTGTGTGAGGGCGGCGGCCACCAGGCTCGCCTCCAACGTGGTGCCGGGCGGACAAACCTCGATGTGCTCCGTGCTGGCAATCGTGACCGAGCCCACCCCGAGTACTCGCAGGTCGCCATCCCGACCAACGAGACCGGTCGACTCGTCGATGCCGAGCACGCCGAGGCCACCCATCCTCTTCAAGAAGGGCGAGAACCAGCGTCGGACCCGTAGGCGGTCGAAATGGGGCGCCACCACGAAGCCGTGGAGGAGCCCGAGCCCTGTGATGAGACGAAAAGGATCCGGCGGGTAGAGGTTGAGACGCCGCTCGAACAGGGTGATGGCGCCGGCAGAGGATCCAGTGAGGCCGGCTCCGGCCTCCCATCGGGCCACGATCGCATCGAGAAGGGGGGTGCCGGACAGGGCACCCATCAACCGGTTGGGTACTCCACCGGGAAGGACGATCACATCGGCGCCCTCCACCAACTCGAGTGCGACCCGATCGCCCCCCGACTCGGGGAGCACCGCGCGGGCACGGGCTCCCAACCGGCCCCAATGAGCCAGGGCCAGGTTCCCGGCCGCAGCCGCCTGACTCTTCAACGATGCCAGCGGGAGGATCACCACCTCCGGAGCGAAGACGCCCACCTCGTCGAGCATGCGTCGATCGACGGGCAGCATCGGCTCGTAATGCTCCAGACCACCGAGGAGCCCGATCGGACCGGGCATCACGCCACCGCCTCGAGTCGGAGCGCCTCGACGGTCTCGGCCCTGGGGCGGCTCCTCAGCATCCTCAAGCCCGGCGCCAACCCCGCCGCAACGGGAAGCCAGTACGAGATGAGCCGGTAGGAGAGAACGGCCACCACGGCAACCCCGGAGGGGACCCCGAGGCCGGCGTAGGCCGCAGCCAGCGCCGTCTCCATCACTCCGAGCCACCCCGGGGTCACCTCAGGCAGGGCGTTGATCAGGTTGGCAAGCCCGTATCCCACGAGCAGAACAGCCGGATGAAGAGTTATGCCGAACCCGGCAAACATCAGCCAGAGGGCGGTGGCATCGGCGAGCCAACTGAGGCTCGCCCAGCCGACCAGCGGGAGGAGACGGCGCACAGGGAGCCCCGCATCCGCCAGCTTCTCCCATCGTTCGGGCCCGGCGACCACTCCAAGCCTGGCCCCGGCCCGGCTCAGCCCAATGGCGATCCTCTCGCGCATACGCGGGTAGTGGGCGGCGCCGATGACGAGGCCGCCCAGAACAATGAGGACTCCGGCCACGGTCGCCGGCCCGGCCAGATGGGCAAGACCCACGGATCCACCGGCTACACCGGTCGCAGTGCCCGAGCCGACGATGAGGGCCAAAGTGATCATCGACACCCACCAGGAGACGAGCATCGAGGCCACCGTGATTGGGGCCGGGTTACCGAGCCGGATCATCTCCCGAGCGGCAAACACGCTCCCCGCGGCGCCACCACCGGGAAGGATGCGGCTGAGCGAGAAGGCTCCCATCGAGATGGTGACGGCGCGAGAGCGCTCGATGTGCCCGCCGAATGCGATCAGCGACGATCGGTAGACGTTGGCCAGGGTGAATGTCCACAGCGCCTCGACGAGCACCGCCGCCACGATCAGCCATCCACTGCGGCTGAGGAGCTGGGCGAACCCTTCCTCGATCTGAGGGAATCCGACTACCGCCATGCGGACGAGGAGGACGACGGAGAGGGCTATCAGCCCCCATCGGAGGATTCGGGCACCTGGCACGCCTACGCGGCTCACTCGTGCAGAGTCGGTGACGACAGAAGATGGGGCTATGGGGGACGACCCTCTTGCTCCCCCGACGGGCTCAGGGACGGTTTGGGTGAGATGAGATGACATCTCGCCAACGTATGGAGAGGGTCGTCGGCCGTCGTCCGCCTGGAGAGTGCAATCCGACGTACATCCGAAGATGTACAGCTCAGCGCCCGGGGATCACCAACCCTGACTCATATGCCAGCACGACGAGTTGGGCACGATCACGTGCACCGAGCTTGGTGAGGATGCGAGAGACGTGGGTCTTGACCGTGGCGTGGCTCACCACGAGGGCATTGGCGATCTCGGCGTTGCTCAGTCCGCGCCCAACCTCCACCATGATCTCCCGCTCCCGTCCGGTGAGGAGATCGAGCCCACGGACGGCTCGTTCGTCGGTGATCGAGGGCCGGATCGCGAACTCGGAGATGAGACGGCGTGTGATGGATGGGGCGAGCAGCGCCTCGCCCTCGGCCACGACCCGTATCGCCCCGACCAGCTCTTCGGGTGGCACATCCTTGAGGAGGAACCCGCTGGCGCCGGCGCGGAGCGCGGCATAGACATATTCGTCGGCATCGAAGGTGGTCAGGATCAGGACGCGGACATCCGCCAGCTCTGAATCATCGACGATGCGCCTCGTTGCCTCGATCCCGTCAACCAACGGCATCCTGATGTCCATGAGCAGGACATCCGGACGACGGTTCCGGGCCAGCTCGACAGCCTCCAGGCCATTGGTGGCCTCCCCAACCAATTCGAGACCGTCGGTGTGAAGGATGATCGTCTCCAGGCCTGCGCGGACCAACGCCTGGTCGTCGGCGATTCCGACCCGTGTCACCCCTCGGCCCCGTCGAGCGGCATTCGCGCCTCCACCCTGTACCCGCCGTCGGGCCCCGTGCCGGCGTGCAGTGTTCCCCCATAGAGAGATGCCCGCTCCTCCATACCGGAGATCCCGTGCCCACCGCCTGACATGAGCTGGACCGGTCGGGTCGGAGGGCCGTTGCTGACAACGATCGAGAGACCGTCATCGGCTGCGTCGAGGATCAGTTCGGCCCGGTCTACGCCGGCATGACGTACCACGTTGGTCAAAGCCTCCTGGGCGATCCGGTAGACGGCCACTGCCATTCCCGCGGGAACAGTCTCCAGCGGCCCGGATCGGCTCACGTCGACTTCCAGCCCGGCCCGTTTCAACTCGTCGACCAGGGGCTCGATGTCGCCCAGACCGGGTGCCGGTTGGGTCAGCGGATCGTCGCCTTCTCGAAGCACCCCAACCAGTCGTCTCATGTCGGCCAGAGCCTCACGGCTCGACTTCTCGATGGTCTCGAGGGCCCTCTGGGCAGCTTCTGGATCATCCCGCGCCGCAAGACGGCCACTGCCGGCCTGCAGGGCGACGACCGTCATGCTGTGAGCCACAACGTCGTGTAGCTCTCGGGCGATGCGGAGACGTTCCGCGCTAACCGCCCTCCGCGCCAGCTCCTCTCTAGCAGCGGCCAGCTCGGCTGCACGTTTCTGATGCTGGATCGCCGCCGTGCGCCATCGCCGCACGACATCCCCGAGGAACCAGGCCGCCCCTATGAGCCCGGCGAAGAGGGTCAGGGAACCGTAGTCGGGGAAGCTCGGACCGACGAAGACCAGGATCACCAGAGCCACTTCCACCACGATCAGGGCACCCAGCGACCACCGACGCTCTCTTATCGCTGCCACGGTGTAGACCGCAATGAGGATCCCGGGACCCAGCATGTACACGGGAAAGCCGAGCCCCAAGGTGTAGATCGCCCCGGTGAGGAGCATCACCGCAATAACGCCGAGCGGCCAGAGCCTCCTCAAGACCAGCGACCCGCCATGAGTGAAGAGCAGGATCAGGCCGAAGGCCGTTGGCTCTTGGTCGGCCAGGACCTCGTTGTAGAGGGCCAGCGCGGCCAACGTGGCGACTACCGCCAGGGCCAGATCGAGGAAGCCTCGACGCCACCACGCCCATCGACTCGGGCCGAGGTCGATGTCGAGTGCGGTCATTGGAGCACCGAATCTACCGATCGTGTCGCTCGCTTCGATGGCCGTTCAAAGGGCGGAGAGGGAGGGATTTGAACCCTCGAGGAGGCTTTACACCCCCTACTCGCTTAGCAGGCGAGCGCCTTCGACCACTCGGCCACCTCTCCTGGGCGGTTGCGCCGCCGGGTCTACGTTATACGTGGAAGGTCCCTTGTCCCGGATCGGCGGAGGGGGTGGGATTCGAACCCACGAGGCCCGGATCGGGCCCAACGGTTTTCAAGACCGTCTCCTTAGACCACTCGGACACCCCTCCAGGGCGACTACGCCGCCGTCATGACGGTCGGGCCCATTTTGGCCCGACCCGGCGGAGGGGGAGGGATTCG
>JAICRU010000066.1 GCA_025937235.1 Acidimicrobiia bacterium | reverse complement strand
TCTCGCCTGGAGCCGCTTCTCGCCCATCGATATCGGGCCGGGAGGAGCCAGATCCACCACAGTCAGGGCGCCGTCATCATCCGGATGGGCGATCGCCACCGGGACGAGCAATGAGCCCTCGAGCAGATGGACTGCGCACCACGAGCCCATCCGCGGCACCAATGCACGCGCCAGCGTTCTCACGTTCTCATCGCGATCGAGTGAGGAACCGAGCGCCTCGTAGACGCCGTAGAGCAGCTCGCGGATCTCATCACGGCGGAATTGGTCGGTTATGTCGTAGAAGAAGTTGAGTGCCCACACCACCTCACCGGAGTCATTCCTGATCGGGCTGGCACGTATCCGCGACCAGCGAGCCCGGGGGGAGCCTTGTCGTCTGTACCCGACCACCGCCTCTGCTACCGGCGATCCGGCCATGACCCTGCGACCGGGGAGATCGTCTGGCTGAAGTGGCGCCCCATTGCGATCGACCACCTCGAAACGATCCATGACCTCCCCCGGTGACATGTTCACCAGGTCGGCACCGGTCTCCACCCCGACCAGGCGAGCGGCCTCGTCGTTGGCGTACACGAGCCGACCGGCGCGATCCTGGACCGTCACCCCTTCGGCGGCGTGATCGAAGAGAATGGCGAGGACCTTCCGGTCCTCGGCAGTCGCCAGTTCGATGAAACGATCTCCCGGCACGACGCGCCTCCAGGCCGAGCAATCGGGCACCCGCCCGGCGGGAGTGAACATAGCCGCGTTTCACCGGACACACACGGGGGGTATGTGTCCCGGTCATGGATTCTGTCCCGCGGGAACAAGAGCCGACAACGACCGAGATGCGCAACCCCTCGCTGTGGATGGCGACGTCGGAGTGGCTCGAGCAGCCTGTCTTGCGTGGCGATGTCACCGTGGAGGCGGTGGTCATTGGCGCCGGCATAACCGGTTTGACCACGGCACGACTGCTCCTGGAGCACGGTCTCACCGTTGCGGTGGTGGAGTCGGGGCGGGTCTGTTCCGGAGTGACCGCGTTGACCACGGCCAAGATCACCGCTCTGCAGTCGACCATCTACAGCGACCTCACCGAAACCTGGGGCCGGGACGTGGCCGCGGCGTACGCCGGGGCAAACCTCGAAGGGCTGGAGATGATCCGGCGCAGAGTGGTGGATGAGAGCATCTCATGTGACTTCGCCCCTGCTCCAGCAACCACATATGCCACCTCGACGAGAGGGGCCCGACGCATAGAAGCCGAGGCTCGTGCGGCGAAGGACGCCGGGCTGGCGGTCACTCTGACCACAGAGTCCGACCTTCCGTACCAAATCGAGCTAAGCGTCAGACTCGAGGACCAAGCTCGATTCCATCCGAGGAGATTCTGCGTTGGGCTCTTGGCCGGCATCCTCCACGACGGCGGCATCGTCTTCGAACACACCCGCGCCCTCGACATCGACCGTGCCACGGGCACGGTGGTCACCGATCGTGGGTCGATCCGATCGGACATCATCGTGGTGGCCTCCCATGTGCCCTTCGTGCACACTGGCCTCTTCACGTCGAGGATGTCGGCTTCGAGGTCTTATGCGGTCGCTTTCCGCCCGGCCGAGGTGGAAGTTCAGGGCATGCACATAGGCGTGGAGGAGCCGATTCGCTCGGTTCGTGCCACCGGCGACGGCTACGTCATCGTCGGTGGGGAGAGCCATCCCGTCGGTGAGTCGCGCGACACCGAGGCCCGCTATCGCACGCTCGAGTCATGGGCACGTGACCATTTCGGGGTGGATCAGATCGATTACCGGTGGTCGGCCCAGGACTATAGGAGCGCCGATGGCCTCCCATTCGTCGGAGCCCTCGGATCTTCGGGCCGGGTCTTCTTCGCCAGTGGCTTCGCCAAGTGGGGTATGGCCAACGGGACGATCGCGGCGGCGATCATGACCGACCTCGCATTGGGACGCCAGAACCCTTGGGCCGAGGTGTTCGACAGCCGGCGCCTCGGTCTTCGACACGGGATGACACGTCTGATCCGGGGCAACGCACGCACCTTGAACAATTACCTGACCAAGCGATGGCGTCGCTCCGGTCTTCCGGAAACCGACGATCTGGGCCGGGGCCAGGGTGCGGTCGTCGAGACCGGAGGAGGCAAGGCGGCCGTCTTCAGGGACGAGGATGGCGAGCTCCATGCCGTGTCCGCCGTGTGCACGCACCTCGGCTGCCAGGTCGTGTTCAACCCTGCCGAGAGGACCTGGGATTGCCCGTGCCACGGGTCACGTTACGGTGTCGATGGTGCGGTGGTGCATGGCCCTGCCGTAGACGACCTGTCAACCGTGGAGATCCGCAGTCCTGGGAGATCGCCAGCCGGCAACTGACCTTTCTCTCCGCCTGCCCATATCATCCACTCGCCGATGAAGCGCTCTCTCCCGGTCTTGTTGTTGCTCGTGCTCGCCTGCGCCGACGCCGGCTCGACGACCACGACAACGACTGTGCCGACGACGACGACCACGACGCCAGCCGTGAGCACCACCGGTCCTCCCGAAGAATGCCCTCCTCCGCCCTATGAGCTCGCCTTTCTCCCGGTCGGAGTGGGCTCGGGGAACCTCGACCCGGAGATCGAGCCCGATGTGTGGACATCCGTCCCCGGCATCAGCGCCACCCTCTGGGGACGCGGAGACGAGGTCGCCATCGCCCTGATCCGGGGAGCGCTGCCCGCCGTCGAGTGGCCCGGTGACAGGGGCGAGGTCTTCATCGACGGCACACGCGGCGTGGTTGGCCCCCATCCCGACGGAACTTGGGTGTCCGGATGGTTCGAGGAGCCGAGGGAGCGATGTGACCTCTACACGATGGTGTTCTACGCCCCGGTGGCCAATTCCGACGTCAGGGACACGCTCGACGGGATGAACCGGGTAGGGGGCTGAGCCTCATCTCGCCACGGTCTACTCGCCTTCGCCCTGCGATCCGCACAGAAGGCTCGGCCTTGACTGATCGGGACCCGAGGCGTAGCGTTCCGGCCGGGATGAGCCGATTGAGCACTCCGCGGGCCGGTCACACCTGGTGGTGGGCTTGGCACGTGCCGGAGGTGGCTTCGGTCGGATAGCCCCCGCTCTCTGATCCCACGAACCCATCTCCGGATCCCGGCGGTGGGTTCTCTATTGAAGAGGCTCCCCACCGGGACGGAGTGAGGAGCCTTTCTTGAACACCATCTTCGACATTCCGGCCGACCTGGACACGCCGACCTCGGTGTATCTCAAGCTGGGCCCGCTCGGCCCGCGCTTTCTCCTGGAGAGCGTCGAGCAGGGAGACCAGATCGGCCGCTATTCCTTCATCGGCTTCGGAGCCGGTCTCGAGGTCAGCAGCGACGGCCGCACCATCCGGGCCGGGAGCACTCTCATCGAGACCGACGGAACCATGGCTGGTTTGATGGATGGCCTTCGCAAGACCCTGGCCTCCGCCCCGTCTCCCCAACCGTTGTCGACCGCCATCCCATTTCACGGGGGACTGGTGGGTGCGATCGGCTTCGACGTGGCCCATCGCCTGGTTGGCTCGCCGCCAGCGGCGAGTGCCCGGCCCGAGATCCAGCTCTACGGCCCACCCAGCCTCATCGTCTTCGACCATCTCAGCCGGCGGGCGGCGCTCCTCCACGATGGGCCCGAGTCGGACCGGCGCTCACTCCGTCGTGAGGTGATGAGCTTGCTTGCAGGCGGAATACCTGCCCCAGGTCGCGCCGGCGGATTCAGCCCGCCTGGCGGATCGATGACCCAGGAGGAGTACGAGGCTGCTGTCGAGACGGCCCGCCATCACATAACCGAGGGCGACGTCTATCAGATCGTGCCCTCGGTCCGCTTCATGGGCGAGACCGACCTCGACCCCTTCAACGTGTACCGCGGGCTGCGCCTCCTCAACCCCTCGCCCTACATGTACTTCTGCGACCTGGGCGAGACCCGGGTCATCGGCTCATCGCCCGAGGCCCTCGTCCGCCTTCGGGGCTCGACCGCGGAGCTGAGACCGATCGCCGGCACCCGTCCACGGCACAACGACGACCAGCGCGACCGGGTAGCGGAGGACGAGCTGGTGGCCGATGCGAAGGAGGCCGCCGAGCATGTGATGCTCGTGGACCTGGCCAGGAACGACCTGGGTCGGGTCGCGGTGCCGGGCTCCATCAAGGTCGATCCCTATCGCGCCATCGAGCGTTACAGCCATGTGATCCACCTCGTGAGCGGTGTCAGCGGCATCCTGGAGCCAGGCACCGACGCATTCGACCTGTTCGCCGCGGCCTTCCCTGCCGGCACGGTCGTGGGGGCCCCCAAGATCCGCGCCCTAGAGCTGCTCCGGGAGCTGGAGCCCGTGCCCCGCGGCTCATACGCCGGCACAGTGGGATATTTCGGCCATGGCGGGACGATGGATCAGGCGATCGCCATCCGCACCATCGTCATGAACGATGGCACCTACTCCTACCAGGCCGGGGCCGGGATCGTGGCCGACAGTGTCCCGACTTCGGAATGGGAAGAAGTGCTCTCCAAGTCGGGGGCGATGAGGGGGGCCCTCGAAACTGCGGCAGGTGGGCTGTGAGCCGGGTGCTGTTGATCGACAACTACGACTCGTTCACCTACAACCTGGTGCAGGCGCTCCGCATCCTGGGTGCCGAAGTCCAGGTGAGGGCCAATGACGCGATCGACCTCGACGAGGCACGGGATCTGGATCCATCTCATCTGGTCGTGTCACCGGGGCCGGGCCGGCCCGAGGCAGCCGGGGAGTCGGTGAAGATGATCAGCGGGTTTCTCGAGGAGGTGCCCATCCTGGGGGTTTGTCTCGGGCACCAGGCCATAGCGACCGCTCTCGGTGGCACGGTCGACCATGCCAGTGAGCTCAGACACGGGAAGTCGTCTCCGGTGTACCACGACTCGGCCTCGATCTACGCCGGTCTGCCCAACCCTTTCGATGCAGGGCGGTATCACTCGTTGGCCGTGATGGAGGAGAACATGCCCGAAGACCTCGTGGTGACGGCCTTCACGTCGGATGGAGTGATAATGGGGCTCCGGCACCGCTCGCTTCCCGTCGAAGGCGTCCAGTTCCACCCCGAGAGCATGCTGACCCCGCACGGTGAGCTCCTCCTCCGCAACTTCCTGGACCTGGGGGCCAAGAGATGAGCCAGATGCTCGAGGACCTTCTCCAGGGCATCGGCCTGACCGAGGACCAGGCCGTGGATTTCGTCCACGACCTCATCGAGGGCGAGGTCGACCCGGCACTCGCCGGGGCGGTACTGACCGCGCTCCGGGCCAAGGGGGAGACGCCTGACGAGGTGCGTGGCTTCGCCCGGGCCATGCGCGGTCTCGCCACAGATCCCATGGTCGATGTATCCGGTGCCGTGGATGTGGTGGGCACCGGAGGTGACCGGTCGGGCAGCCTCAACCTCTCGACGGGCTCGGCCCTGGTCACGGCGTCGGCCGGCGTGCCGGTGGTCAAGCACGGCAATCGCTCGATGACCAGTCGGAGTGGGAGCGCCGACGTGCTCGAGGCCCTCGGCCTGCCCATGCCCATGACCGAAGACCAGGTGCGTCGTCTGTTCGAGGCCACCGGGTTCACCTTCCTGTTCGCCCCGTATTTCCACCCGGCCATGGCAGCCGTCATGCCGGTCCGCCGCGCCCTCGCTGTGCGCACCGTCTTCAACATCCTCGGCCCGCTGACGAATCCTGCGTCTCCACCCAACTTGGTGATCGGCGCGTTCGACCACACCGCCGCCGGGCTGATGGCCGGGGCTCTATCCGGTCTGGACATCGACCGGGCCTTCGTGCTGCACGGGGCGGAGGGATGGGACGAGCCATCACCCCTCGGCGAGTTCCTCCTCTTCGATGTGCGACCGGGCGAAGTCGTGGAAACCACGCGCGATCCGGCCGACCTGGGCATGCCGCCCTGTCGTCCCGACGATCTCGCCGGGGGCACTCCCGAACAGAACGCAAGACATCTCCTCGACGTACTGGAGGGGGAGCGTGGCGCCCACCGCGATTCCATCGTGCTCGGCGCCGCCCTGGCCCTCGAGGTCACCGGAAACGCACCCGGTCCCGCCGAAGCGGTGGAGATGGCGGCCGCGGCCATCGATGAGGGGAAGACCCTGGCGCTGGCCAATGCCCTGGATGCCTTCGGCGCTGACGAGGCCACCGCATGAGCCGATTCCTGACGACGATGGCGGAGCGGTCCCGGTTCCGCGCCGATCAGCTGGCGAGTCGCAGGTCGCTGCAGGAGGTGCGGGATGACGCCCGCGCCGCGCTCCCACCTCGCCCGCTCGGCGCATTCGGGACCGTCTTCGACGTCATCGCCGAGATCAAGCCGCGCTCACCGGCCGAGGGCGCTTTCGCCGAGCGATCGAGCGTCGATCAAGCGAGGTCGTACGAGGCTGGGGGCGCGGGGATGATCTCGGTCCTGGCCGAGCCGTCCGAATTCGGTGGGTCGATCGAGTTGGTCCGCATCGTGTCCGAGGCGGTCACCACGCCGGTGTTGGCCAAGGACTTCCTGATCGACCCGATCCAGGTGTACCAAGCACGGGCTGCCGGGGCGGACGGAGTCCTCGTCATCGCCCGGATCCTCGATGACCGCGATATGACGTCACTTCTGGATGCCGCCTCCGACTGCGGTTGCTTCGTCATCCTCGAGGCCTTCGACGGGGCCGATCTCGCCCGCGTGGCCGAGGTCGCTTCGGCGCGGCCCAACACCCTGGTAGGTGTCAACTGTCGGGATCTCGACACACTCCAGGTCGTACCGGCGCGTCACGTCGACCTCGCCGACGGCCTGCCCGATGGTCCGGTGGCCGTAGCAGAGAGTGCCATCGGCGCCCCTGCCGACGTCGAGCGGGTTGCTGCGCTCGGCTACCGGGCCGCTCTGGTCGGATCGGCGCTGATGCGAGCCGAGGCGCCAGACGTCCTGGTGGGCGAGCTGATCGAGGCGGGGCGCAGAGTGGCCACGATGGCATCGTGACACTTTTCGTCAAGCTGTGCGGGATCGTCGATGAGCGCCACCTGGAAGTTGCGGTTGAGGCAGGCGCCGATGCGATCGGATTCGTCCTGACCCCTTCGCCACGTCAGGTCTCGCTGAAGCGGGCCGCACGGCTGCGGGCGCTGCTGCCCGATTCGGTCCTGGGGGTGGCGGTGTTCCACGATCCGTCACCTGCCCTCTTGCGCCAGGCCCTGGAGGTGGTCGGGCCCGATCTGTTGCAATCGGAGCGCTCCACCTTGGTGGGGATGCCTGCTGACCGGGTGCTGCCGGTGGTCGTCGACGGAGCCGGGCTCGAGTCAGACCTGGCCGGCGTCGCCGGCCACACGACACGGGAGATGGTCCTGGTCGACAGCGCGGCAAGAGGTGGGACCGGCCGTCCTGCCGGATGGAAGAGGCTCGCCACCCTGGATTTCCCCGGCCTGCTGATCCTGGCGGGTGGGCTGGACCCGGAGAACGTCGCCGATGCGGTCGACCTGGTGCGGCCCTTCGGGGTCGATGTCAGCTCGGGGGTCGAGTCGTCGCCGGGCGTCAAGGACCCAGAGAAGATGCGCGCTTTCGTCGTTGCTGCGCGCGAGGCAGGGAGGAAACATGACCATCACCACTGAGACCGGCCGATACGGGCGGTTCGGCGGCCGTTACGTGCCTGAAGTGCTCGTCCCGGCTCTGACCAGGCTCGAGGACACGGCGAGTCACCTCCTCGGGGACCCGGGGTTCCTCACCACCTATGAGGCCGAGCTGGCCACCTGGGTGGGCCGGCCGACCGCGTTGACACGGGCCGGCCGCCTCGGAGAGGCCTGGGGGGGTGACCTCTGGCTCAAGCGGGAGGACCTGGCCCACACCGGTGCCCACAAGATCAACAATGCAGTGGGGCAGGCGTTGCTGGCCAGGGAGATGGGTGCACAGCGGGTCATCGCCGAGACCGGCGCCGGCCAGCATGGGGTCGCCACCGCCGCCGCCTGCGCTCGTCTCGGTCTCGATTGCACCGTCTACATGGGTTCGGTCGACATGGAGCGGCAGGCGCCGAACGTGGAGCGAATGCACATCCTCGGGGCCAAGCTGGCACCGGTGACGGGTGGCGATGCCACGTTGCGCGCAGCCATAAACGAGGCGCTGCGCGATTGGGTCACCCACCCCGAGACCACTTACTACCTGCTCGGATCCGCCGTCGGCCCTCATCCATACCCCTGGCTGGTCAGAGAGCTGCAGTCGGTCATCGGCCGGGAAGCCCGCCAGCAGATGATGGAGCGGGCCGGGCGACTCCCCGACGCCGCCGTCGCCTGTGTCGGCGGGGGATCGAACGCCATCGGGCTCTTCCATCCTCTGCTCGATGACCCGATCGAGCTGATCGGTGTCGAGGCCGGGGGCACGTCATCGGAGCTCGGGCGCAACGCCGCCACGATTGGCAGCGGCAGCCCGGGGGTCCTCCATGGCAGCTTCTCCTATCTGCTCCAGGATGAGCACGGCCAGATCCAGGAGACCCATTCTGTCTCCGCCGGCCTCGACTACCCGGGGGTGGGACCGGAGCATGCCTGGCTGGCGGAGTCGGGCCGGGTCACCTACGAGAGTGCCACCGATGACGAGGCCCTGTCCGCGCTCTATGAGCTGGGCAGGCACGAAGGAATCCTGCCGGCCCTGGAGTCGAGCCATGCCCTGGTCGGAGCCAGGAGATGGCTCGCGGATAACCCTGGATCGTCCGTCCTGGTCGGCCTGTCGGGACGGGGTGACAAGGACATCGACATCCTGCGAGGGCTCGCCCCATGAGCTCGCGTCTGGGTGGTGCCGCTGCCCTGGAATCGAGGCTCAGGGGGCCGGGCACATCCATCGTTCCCTACTTGACCGGTGGTTATCCCACCATGGCGGTCTTCGGCGAGGCCCTAGATGCGTTGTCGGGCTCCGAGGCGATCGAGATCGGGATCCCTTTCTCCGATCCGATGGCCGACGGGGCGACGATCCAGGAATCGAGCCGGGTGGCCCTGGAGGCGGGCGTATCGCTCGACTCCATCCTGACGAAGATCCAGTCCCTGGGCGGGGTCGGCTCCGAACTCATCGTCATGAGCTATCTCAACCCTCTCATGTCCTTCGGCTATGAGGACCTGCTCCCGCGACTGGCCGCATGCGGAGTGGCCGCCCTGGTGGTCCCGGATCTGCCTCTGGAAGAGTCCGGCGAGCTGGGCGCTCACTCCCGTGAGCACGGGATCGGGTTGGTGCAGCTGGTGAGCCCGGTCACGAGCCAGGAGAGACTGGAAATGCTGGGCAAGGCATCCGAGGGGTTCACCTATGCCGTGACCATGACCGGGACGACGGGAGGGACCATCGGTGGGGGCGAGGAGGTCACCGGGTATCTGGACCGGGTCCGGGCGTCATCGCGCCCCCCGGTGCTGGCCGGTTTCGGGGTGCGAACCGCCGAGCAGGTGAGGGCCCTCGGGCCACACTGTGACGGCGTGATCGTGGGAAGCGCCCTGGTGGAGGTCATCGCCGCCGGACAGGACCCTGTGGCGTTCGTGGCAGGATTGAAGCCATGATCGCCACCCTCTCATCCACCTGCACCCTGGGAGAGAAGGCCGCCATCCTTCGCTTCATCGAAGGCCACGGCCTGAGGGTCCATGTCGGAGAGGCCGGCGCGACGACAATCGTCAGCATCATTGGTGACCCGGAGCCGGGCCTCGCCGAGGCAATTGAGGCTCTGCCCGGGGTCGCCTCACTGAGCCTCGACGCGCCGAGGTATCCCTTCGTGGCTCGCGAGGCACGAACCGAGCCGAGCACCGTCAAGGTCGGCGACGTCGTCATCGGGGGCAGGGGAGTGGTGGTCATCGCCGGGCCCTGCTCGGTGGAGTCGGAAGACCAGCTGCTGACCATTGCCAGGTCGGTCGCCAAGGAGGGGGCGGTGCTCTTGCGCGGCGGCGCCTTCAAGCCGCGCACTTCGCCATACAGCTTCCAGGGGCTGGGCCAGGAAGGCCTGGAGATGCTGGCCCGCGCCCGGGAGGAGACCGGGCTCGGCGTCGTCTCCGAGGTGGTGGCGCCGGAAGACATCCCCCTGATGAATGGCTTTGTGGACATGCTCCAGGTGGGGAGCAGGAACATGCAGAACTTCCGGCTGCTCTCCGCAGTGGGGGAACAGCCCACGCCGGTGCTGCTCAAACGGGGCCTGATGTCGACGATCGAGGAGATGCTGCTGGCCGCGGAGTACATCGTCGGCGCCGGCAACCCCAGGGTGGTGCTCTGTGAGCGGGGAATCCGCTCCTTCGAGACCGCGACCCGGGGCACCCTCGACATCAGCGCCGTGCCCGTGCTCAAGGAGCGCACCCATTTGCCGGTCGTGGTCGACCCCAGCCATGCCGCCGGGAAGCGCTCCCTGGTGCCCAGTCTGGCCGCCGCCGGTGTGGCGGCGGGAGCCGACGGGTTGCTCATCGAGGTGCATGATCGACCCGAAGAGGCGTTGAGTGATGGCCCGCAGAGCCTCACCCTGGAGGGATTCGCCGACACGATGGAGGTGGTGGGCCGGATCGCGGCCGCAATCGACCGCCCCATCGATCACGCAGCGATGGGTCGAGACCGTCCCTAAGCCCTGACCACGATCTGGAGGTCGACCGGCTCGCTGATCCCCTTCATCGTGACCGGGCCCAGAGGGAGGAGACGCAGGTCCGTGGGCACCGGGTCGAGGACCCCGTCCGCGGTCAGGACCTGGTGTGGCTCCGCCAGGGAGGCGATCCGAGCCGCCAGGTTGACGGTGCGCCCAAAGTAGTCGCCGTCGCTGAACACGATCGGACCGGAGTTGATGCCGACATGAGCCTGAGGGAGGCCAAGCTCGGGGATCTCGTCCACCAGGTCCAGGGCGCACCGAACCGCTGATTCGGGATCATGGAAATGGAGCAGCGCCCCATCGCCCATGAACTTGACGGTCTTCCCTCCGGCGCCCGCCACCCGCTCTCTAACGGCCTCGGTGAGCCGCTCCGCCACCTCGGCTGCCGCTTCATCCCCTTGTTCCTCGGTGAGAGCGGTGAACCCGGTCAGGTCCAGGAACGTGATCACTGCCGGATCGCCGAGTCGGGTGGGGCGCATACCGGCGCGCTCCATGGCCATCTCGATGGCTTCCACCGTCAATTCGACGCTGTAGTGCTCCAGATGACGTCTGTATCCGATGGCAACGGCCCGTTCGGCTAGAGGGAGGAGCCTCCCGGCGATCTCGGTGATCATCGGGGTCAGCTGAGGCTGGGTGGTGCCCCCGTCGAGGGCCGGGATCATCACCTGGCTGCGGAACCACCGCATCTGGGACTCGGCGATCCGGCGCAGGTTCTCACCGAAGTACCTGATCCCGGCCACCGTCCGGTCTTCGTCCCCACCGAGGACCTCGTGGACCGCCGCCACAACCTCCAGGATGGCCCGATCATCCGCCCGAACCGGATCTCCGGAGCCAGGGGGCGGCACGGACCAAGCCGTGAGCGCACGTCTGGCCAGGGAGAGGGGGATCCCCAGGTCCTCGCTGACCTCCTCCAGGCTTCCGTCGATGAGCGGCACGGGATCCGAGAACAGGGCGTCGCCGGCGGCGAAGGAGAACCAATCCTCGCTGATCAGCCGGGCCAAGTCCTCGGGAGAGATCCCGGCGCCGGCCAGGGCCTCGGTCACCCGGACCCTTTGCACGTCCGCGGGTCGAAATCGACCGGCGATCGGGACCAACACACCAAGCTGCGCCAATCTGTCGATTCGCTCTTCGGCCGTGCCCGACCGCTGAGCCAGCTCGGTCGTGGTCAGCGTCACCGGTTGAGTTTGTCACGCTCACGCTCCGCGCGCCGGACGGCACCTCAGCTCTCGGTGGATGACTCCTTGAACATCTCGCCGATGGCGGCCACGCTGCCCAGCACCCCACTGGTGTCCAGGGGCAAGAAGATCTTGGTGGCCTGGCCATTGGCGACCTGCTGCAGAGCCTCCAGATAGCGGATCGCGATCAGGTCGGGCGTCGGGTCGCCGTTGTGGATGGCGCTGAACACCCGCTCGATCGCCTGCCCCTCACCTTCGGCCACCGTGAGCAGCTGGTACTGCTCGGCATCGGCCACCCTCTTGATCGCCTCGGCCTGTCCGGTCGCCTCGAGGATCTGGCTCTGCTGGATGCCCTCGGCGCGAAGGACGGCCGCCGCCTTGGCGCCTTCCGCCTCGGTGACCTGGGCTCGCCGGTCACGCTCCGCCTTCATCTGACGGTGCATGGCGTCGGTGACATCGGCAGGCGGCTCGATTCGCTGCAGCTCGACCCGGACCACGCGCACACCCCACTTGTCGGTGGCGTCGTCGAGGATCTGACGCAGCTTGGCGTTGATCACCTCACGGGAGGTCAGGGCCGCATCGAGGTCCAGGTCTCCGACGACATTCCTCAGGTTGGTCTGGGCCAGCTTGGTGGCGGCGAGGATGAAGTTCCCGACGTTGTACTGGAGCTTCACCGGGTCGGTCGCCTCGTAGTAGATGACGGCGTCGACGGTCACCACGACGTTGTCCTTCGTGATCACCTCCTGGGGTGGCACGTCCACCACTTGCTCCCTCATGTCGACCTTGGTGAGTCGCTTCACGAAGGGCATGACCCATCTCAGACCGGAGTCCACCGTCCTCTGGTACCGGCCGAGGAACTCGATCAGACCCTTCTCGAATGGCCGCACCACCCTGAAGCCGGCTGCGGCGACCAGGATCAGCACCAGCGCCAGTACGGCGAACAGGATGATCACAGGCTGCATGTCTCTCCTTTCGAATAACTATGACCTGGCTCTTTCACGCTTCGCTCTCCAACGGCTCGACGACCAGACGCGCCCCGCGCACGTCGGTCACGATGATCTTTTGTCCTGTCGGGACTGCCTGAGGGGCGATTGCCCTCCACTCCTCCGACTCGACCTTGACCATCCCGCTGCCGCTGATCGGGTCGATGGCTACGGTGACGACTCCTTCCAAACCCACCCAGCGGTTGGCGCCGATGCGTGGCTGGTCACCCTCGTCCTGACGAGAGATGAAGCGTCGCAGGTAGGCGAGCGAGAAGATGGAGACCCCAAAGAATACGAGCCATTGCGCAATCACGGCTGCGTTGGCCCAGGCCAGGATGGCGGCGGCCCCGGCGCCGATGGCGAAGGGCAGGAGGAAGAACCCGGCTGTGAAGATCTCGCCGATCCCCATGACAACGGCAAAGATCGTCCATAGCCATCGCCAGACCTCGTTATCCACTTCGTTACCTCCTTGTCCGGCCACCGCCACTGCGGCAACCACAGCCGCCATCCCGATTCCATAGGAGATCAGGCCGCGTCTGGTCTTGCGTCTCGCTTCCGCCTGACCGCTCTGCACGTCGGTCCAGCTGGCGGTGGTCTGGCCCCGTACCCGGTAGGCGGCGGCCCAGCTCTCGGCAAAGGTCGCCGGATCGCTCCCGACCACATCTCGCGCGGTTCGCCCATCCGCCTTGGCCAAGGAGAGGTGCTGTTCGAGCTCGGCGCGCATCTCGCGGACCGCCGCCCTGGGCACCCCGGTCTCCAGCCAGTAGCGCTCGATCCTGTCCACGACGTCGACCAGGTCAGCCACGGTCGTCTCCATTCAGGACCGCGTCCACCGAATCGCGGAACTCCGACCAGTCGTGACGCCATTGCTCGAGGGCGACCTGTCCCGGTTTCGAAATCCGGTAGTACTTGCGGGCTGGACCTTCGCTGCTCTGCACGAGATAGCTCTCGATCATCCCCTGCTTCTGAAGACGGGAGAGAAGCGGGTAGATGGAGCCTTCGCTGGCGAGGCTCAGCCCTCGGGCCCGGAGCTTGCTCACCATCTCGTACCCGTAGGAAGCCTCCTCGTCGATTATCGACATGAGGCACATGTCGAGGACACCATGGAGAAGCTGGGTCCCACGATCCTGTCCGGTACTCTTAGGTACCATGTACCACAAACTACCAGGCACGGCCTAGAAGCGCAAGCCATCTGAAGGTGCCGCCCCGGGCTCAGGGACGCGGTCGGGCGCCGAGGCTGTCCCGGATCTCCCTGAGGAGCACGATCTCCGCGCTCGGCTCCTCCGCGACCTCGGCCTCGGTCTTCATCCTGTTATACGCCTTGACCACGAGGAACATCACGAAGGCGACGATCAGGAAATTGATGATCGCCACCAGGAACGCCCCGATCCGAATGTCTGACACGACCCAGCCGTTCAAGTCGTCGACGTTGAAGATCTTGGCGATGATCGGGTTGATGATGTCGTTGGTGAGACTGGTGATGACGGCGGCGAAGGCGAGGCCCAGCACAAATGCCACAGCGATGTCGACCAGATTTCCCCGGTTGATGAAGTCCTTGAACTCCCGGATCATCGTGTTCTCCTCTCTGGGCTCGGGGTTCGACCCTAGCCGGGCATTTCCTCCGCCCCTGCCTGCGATCCTGACCAAATGAGCTTCAACCATCCAAGGACTGCCGTTCTCGAGGACCCGGCGCTGCCTGAGGTCACCACCCTCCTCTCCTCTCCCACTCCGGCCCCAATCCGCGCCGCGGTGTCCGGAGCCGGGGGCCGGGTGTATGACGGGGAGCTGCTCCAGGTGACCTGGTGGCCGGGTGTCAGCATCACTGCCCGCTACCGGATTTCAATCGACGGGGGTGAGCTGGACGGGGTCTCGACGTTCGTATGTGTCGCCGGCCGTGTCCCCGACGGGGCACTTGTTGTCGAGAGTGACGACGGTCGTGTCGGTGTCTGGCGGGTGCCTCATGATCCGGCCCTGCCCGGTCTGGAGGCCGCGCTCGATGCCGAACGGGCGGCACGGCTGTTGGAGGATCTCGGTGGAGCGCCGGGCCCTGTCGAGACCCGGCTCGTCGCCTATCGCCCGGGGCGCCGGGCCGTGGTCTCGGTCTCGGGCCACCAACAGGGCCTCTACCTGAAGCTGGTCCGGCCTCGAATCATCGAGGAGCTGCACCGGTCGCATCAGACTCTGGCCCGGGCCCTTCCGGTCCCGGCCAGTCTCGGCTTCTCGAAAGAGCTGGGCCTGATCGCACTGCAGGCGGTTCACGGGCTGACCTTGCGCGCCGTCCTCGAGGATCCGGGCCAGCCGATTCCACTGCCGGAGGACATCGTCGACCTCCCCCGGCGCATTCCCGCCCCCGACGACGGGCGTGAGTCGTCGTCTCCCGTTGGCAGGCTCACCGACATCGGCCCACTCTTGGCGGCGGTTGCCCCCGACCTCGCGGGCCAGGTCGAAGATGTCATCGACCAGATCGGCCCCGAGCCCTCACCCGCCGATACTCCATGCCACGGTGACTATTACGAGTCCCAGCTCCTGGTCGAAGGGGGGGTCGTGGTCGGGATGTTGGACGTGGACACCTACGGACAGGGTCGGGCCGCCGACGATGCCTCCACCATGCTCGGTCACCTGGCGATCTGGTCCGGGATGAGCCGGCAGCCCGACCGGGTCCGACATCTGGGCAGCCGGCTGATCCGGGTCTGGGACGAGCTCCTCGACCCGGGCGACCTGCGTCGAAGGACCGCGGCGGTGGTGTTGTCATTGGCGACGGGTCCGTTCCGGGTGCAGAGCGCTCTCTGGCCGGAGGAGACCGCCGATCGCGTGTCCATCGCCTCGGAATGGGTGCGGAGCGCCCTCGAGTATGGATGAGAGAACTCTCATCTCTGTCTCAGAATGATCTAACCCCCACTTCGGAGAGTGTCATCAGGAAACGAAGGACATTCCACGAAGGAGGGAATGATGCAAACCGAGGATCAGGGCCGGCGGCCCACGGATTGGAAGGTCGTGGCGGCGGTCGCCACGGCATCGGCACTCGGGTTGAGTGGCTTGGCACTCGCAGATTCCGATGACAGGTCGGGAACTCCTGAGCCGATCAAACTGGAAGATGTGACTCCGATCACCGAGGTCACCGTGTCCAAGACCACCTCGACCACCCTGGCCGATCTCGGGGTGGTGGTGGAGACACTGGACAGTGCCAGCTCGCCGTTCGACGCTCCCACCACGACCACGACGATCGCGGACAGCGTGGCGTCGGCCGACCCGGATCCCGCCCCCGCACCTGGCCCCGCACCCGCTGCAGACTCGGCGGACGCGGCGCCGGAATCTCCGGCCGCCGACTCGCCCGATCCGGTGCCCGCCCCCGTGGTCGACGACTCGGCCGACTCGGGAGCAGGGAGCTCGGCCGACTCGGGAGCAGGGAGCGTGGACGGGTCCGCAGATTCCTGAATCCAGCTCCGGCGAGAAGGCGACCGGTCTCGCACCGGTCGCCTTCTTCCTACTCTCGATCCCGATGAGGACACGTCTTCATTGGCTGGCAGCGGCAATGGCCGGCTTGGTCGTGGTGACGGCCGCAATCTCCTTCGCCCCAAGGCCGATCCCGGCGGGGCCGGCATCCGTGCAGCTCGAAGGCGAGATCGTCACGGCGGACACCCCGGCCACCAACGAGTTGGTGGTCGTGCCGGTCCCCTCGATCGACCTGGGCGGGAGCATCCCGGTGACGACGACAACGGCCACGCTACCGCCGGCACCGTCTTCCCCAGCCGATCCATCCCCGGCACCGTCTTCCCCTGCCGGCCCATCGCCCGCGCAGTCGGTTCGCTCCGACGATGACGAACCCGACGACGATGACGAACCCGACGACGATGACGAACCCGACGACGATGACG
>JAICRU010000088.1 GCA_025937235.1 Acidimicrobiia bacterium | reverse complement strand
TGCAGGGCTGAGGATCTGGGACATCACCGATCCCGGCAATCCGGTGGAGACCGCATCGTTCGTCCCCGCCGACCCGACCGAGAAGGTCGACCCAAGACCGTACAACCGGCTGGCCGACCCACTTCGCGGCGGCACCTTCAAGAGCTGTGTCCAGGACGTCGTGGTCGACCCGCGGGGCTATATCTACTTGAGCGGATACAACGACGGCATCTGGATCGTGAAGGAGACATGACAGCAGATTCAGACGCCGACTCCACCACCGCGCCGGCTGCCTTGATCACCGGAGGTCGGCGTGGCATCGGCCGTGCCATCGCCGAGAGGTTCGTCGAGGAGGGATGGCGGGTCGCCCTGAACGACCTCGAGGATACCGGGCTCAACGATACCGTCGCCGAGATGGCCGCCGGTGGAGCCACGGTCAGCTCTCACCCTGGTGACATCGCCGAGCAGGGGGCAGCGGAGCGCCTCGTCCATGCCGTGATCGACCGTCACGGGCGTCTCGATGTCCTGGTCAACAACGCCGCCGTCATCCGGTTCGCACCTCTGGTCGACACCGACCCGGCCGACTTCGAAGAAGCGTTGCAGGTGAACCTGCTGGGCGCCTTCTCCTGTACCCGGGCGGCCGCTCGCCACTGGATAGCCGAGGGACGCCAAGGATCGGTAATCATGGTGTCTTCGGTCTCCGCTCACCAGGCGCGACCTGGCCACGCCGCCTACGGGGCAGCCAAGGCAGGGCTCGAGATGCTCGTGAAGGTGGCAGCCATCGAGTTGGGCCCTCACGGGATCCGGGTCAATGCGGTTGCGCCTGGAGGGCCCATCCTGACCGAGTTCGTCGAGCCCCGGGCCAAACGGCCCGGGTTCGAGGCCCGGGTCCGGGCCACCGTGCCGCTGGGTCGGATGGGCGAGCCGGGAGAGGTCGCTCGGGTCGTCTTCTTCCTCGCCAGTGAGCAGGCGTCCTATGTGAATGGGACAACGGTGACCGTCGACGGTGGGGTTTCGGTCGGAAGACCATGAGGAGGGATTCGATACCCGGTGGAGCAACGCCGAAGGCATGTTTGACCGCAAAGTTGATCAATGATATTTTCGCACAGGTTCCGACGGACATGGCACGGAGATTCCGGATCGGGTGCGAAGCGGTCGGTCGAGATGGGAGCGATGCCGATGGGTGAGCAGCCGGAATGGAAGAGCTGGATCAGAAAGCGCATCTCCACCCCACTCGAGGAACCGGTGGCGACCAACGTCGATGTGGTCGGCTACTCGGACATGGGAGGGCGGGTCGACGGCCAGCAGCTCCAGTTCCAGACGGTCGGCGACAGTCACTATCTGTATGTGGGCCACCCCTTCTCCGGGGGTATCACGGTGCTGGACGTCACCACTCCGTCGGATGCCCAGGTGGCAGCATTCATCCCGGCTCCGAACGAGCACACCTGGCACATCAAGCAACAGGTTGCCGACGACATCCTCATGGCCTCGTGTGAGGTGGCGTTCTTCAAGCCCGGGGTAGACGGGGGGCAGGCGGAGCGAGGCGTCCGCTTCTTCGATGTCTCGGACCCTGCCTCGCCACGGCTGCTCTCACACTGGAGAGGCGAGGACCCGATCGACTACGGGGTCCATCGAAGCTGGTGGAACGGCGGCAACTACGCCTATCTCTCCAACATGATCGACGCCCCCGGGGTGTCGTACCACTGGCGCTCGGGACGGACTCGGGTCATGACCATCCTCGACGTCTCCGATCCGGAGAGCCCGAAGCGTGTGTCGGACTTCTGGCACCCGGTTCAGCTCGGGGACGGGACCCCCGCCCTTCCCGACGAGACCTTCGGAGTGCATTTCCCCCTGGTCCACGACGATCGCGCCTATATCGCCTATTCGGACGGCGGATTCGGGATCGTAGACGTGTCTGATCCGGCCGAGTGCCGTCTCATCAGCCATGTCCGCACCTTCCCCGAGCTCACCGACGGACAAACCCACACCTGTGTGCCCCTCCCCGACCGTGACATCCTGGTGGTGTGCGAGGAACCGATGGCGAACTACGGGCTGGAAGGCCCCAAGAACATCAGGCTGTGGGACATCAGCGACGAGGCCAATCCAACTGCGATCTCCACCCTGCCCATCCCCGAGCCAACCGAGTCCGAGCCCTATCCCAGCTACTTTCACAAAGGTGAGCGCTTCGGTCCCCACAACATGCACGAGAACCACGCGGGCACCAAACAGGTGACGGACAAGGTGTACAACGCCTACTTCAACGCCGGGCTGCGTGTGTTCGACGTCTCGGACCCTGCGAACCCGGTGGAGACCGCCTCGTTCGTGCCGCCTACCCCGAAGGCGATCGTCGACCCTCGTCCCTACATGAGGATATTTGACGTGGTCCATGGTGGGGTGCGCGACGTTTGCAGCCAGGACGTCCTGGTCGACCCGCGCGGTTACGTCTACCTCAGCGGGATGAACGACGGTGTTTGGATCGTCGAGGAGACCGGGAATGGGGGGCCGGGCCCTCGATGACGACCCTGCTGGGCCATGGCAAGGAGCTGTTGGGGGCGTCGGTCAGGAGACTCGAAGACGAGGAGCTGGTCTCCGGCCATGGTGCCTATGTGGCGGACCTGGTCACCGAAGACACGCTCCACTGCGCTTTTGTACGCAGCCCCGTCGCCCACGGGACCTTCGACTCGCCCCACCTCGAGGACGTCCTCGAGATGCCAGGCGTCGTCGCCGTGTTCACCAATGAGACCCTCGGCCTCCCCGACATGCCCTCAACGCCGGGTCGGGGGGCGCCCGAGGCTGAGGGGATGGGTCAGCCCACCCTGGCCCGGGACCGGGTGCGCCACGTCGGTGATCCAGTGGCGGTGGTGGTCGCCGACACCCAGCGTCGAGCCGTAGACGCCGCCGACACCGTGTGGGTGGACTTCGACCCGCTCCCCGTGGTCGCAGACACACGCCAGGCTCTCACGGACGAGACCCTCCTCTTCCCGGGGGTCGGAACCAACCAGGTCCATGAGTCCACCGTCGGATCCCCCGGACCACGACCAGAGGTCGACGTGGAGACGGAGGTCGTGGTGGACATCCCCCGGGTCTCACCGGTCACGATCGAGCCGCTGGCAATCCTGGCCCGTCCGCTGGAGGACGGTCTCGAGGTCTGGTGTGGTCATCAGGCGCCGGCCCGCATCCCCAACCTGATCGGACCGATGCTCGGGCTCCCGCCCGGGGCGATCCGGTCCCGGGTCCCGTTCGTAGGCGGGGCCTTTGGCACCAAGGGCCAGTTCTATGTGGAGTACCCGGTGGTCTGCGCCATCGCCCACAAGCTGGGTCGGCCGGTTGCCTGGATCCAGCGAAGAGGAGAGCAGCTTCTCTCCGGGACCCACGGTCGGGGACAGGTCATCCGTGTCCGCGTCGGTGGCGACCGGGACGGTCGGATCAGGTTCGCCCGGATCGAGATCACCGGCGATGCCGGCGCCTACCCCTTGACCGGATCGAGGATCCCGTTCTTCACTCAGCTAGTGGCACAAGGCGCCTACGACATCGAACATGTCGAAGTGCGCGCCATCTCGGTGGTGACCAACAGGGCACCCACCGGTCCCTATCGGGGAGCGGGGCGACCGGAGGGGGCGATCGCGATCGAACGCGCCGTCGATGCCTTTGCCGCCGAGATCGGGATGCTGCCCGAGGAGGTGCGACGGCGAAACTTCGTGACCCGAGCCCAGATGCCCTTCACCACACACACCGGCGCTGTCTACGACTCTGGCGACTACGGGGAGGCGCTCGACCTGGCCCTCGACATCGCCGGGATCGAAGGATGGCGGGACGAGCAGAAGCGACGTCTTCGGGACGGGGGCAACCCGATCGGCATAGGGATCGGATCGTTCATCGAGCGGGCTGGCGGGGGTGGTGAGTACGGGAGGGTGGAACTGTCGGCAGACGGCATCATCACCGTACGCACCGGCTCGATGTCGGCCGGTCAAGGTCATCGCACGGTTTGGGCTCAGGTAGCCGCAAGCGTCTTCGGAGTCCCCATGGACCGGGTCGTCTTCTACTCGGGGGACACCCATGAAGTGGCCGGTGGGATCGGTAGTTTCGGTAGTCGATCGGCCCAGCTCGGGGCGGCGGCCGTGTACCGCACCGCCCAAGAGGTGGCGCTCCTCGCCCGGAAGGTGGCGGCCGAGATGCTGGAGGCGGCAGACGCCGATCTCGAGCTGGTCGATGGCCACTTCAGGGTGGTGGGCTCCCCTGGCTCGGAGATCTCCCTGGCCGATGTGGCGAGCAGGGCCGCGCAACTCGACGTCGAGCTGGCGGCGGAGGAGATGTTCGACCCCGAATCGATGACCTTCCCCTACGGCACCTACGTTGCGGTCGTGGAAGTCGACGTGGAGACCGGACACGTCGGACTGCTCAGCCTGGTCGCCGTCGACGATTGTGGGAACGTGCTCAACCCGATGATCGTGGAGGGCCAGCTCCATGGATCGATCATGCAGGGACTCGGCACGGCCTTCCTCGAGGAAGTGGTCTACGACGAGGACGGACAGCCGCTCACCTCGAATCTGATGACCTATCTGATCCCGACCGCCACCCAGCCGATGCCCCTCCTCTCGGGGCGGATCGTCCATCCCTCGCCGACGAACCCGCTCGGTGTCAAGGGCACCGGCGAGGCGGGGTGCATCGGAGTGCCCCCTGCGGTGCTCAATGCGGTCCACGACGCGCTGCGGCCGCTGGGGGTCCGATCTCTCGATTTCCCGATCACGCCGGCCAAGGTCTGGCAGGCGATACGAGACTCACGGAGCTCCCATGCCGGTATATGACGTTCACGCCCACATCGTCCCCACGGAGCTGATGGACTACATCAGGATGGACGGGCCCGAGGTCGGGCTGGAGCTGTTCACCACCGCCGACGGCAAGGAGAAACTGCGTGTCGCCGGCCGTCAGGAGCTCGGCCCCTTCCCCGCCGAGCTCTTCGACCTGGATTCCCGCTTCGCCGCCATGGACGAAGGCGGGGTCGACATCCAGCTGGTGGGACATCGCACGGAGTTCAGCGCCTATGCACTGCCCGGAGAGCAGGGAGCCCGGTATGCGCGCGCCTTCAACCGGATCCTGTCCGATCTCGTCGCCCGGCACCCCTCCCGGCTCATGGGCCTGGGCACGGTCCCACTCCAGGACCCGAAGCGGGCAGCCGACGAGCTGGCCCACCTGGTTCAGGACCTGGGGATGGTGGGGGTGGAGATCGCCACCCACGTCGACGGCACCCCCATCGACCAGGCCGGTCTCGATCCCTTCTGGGAGGCCGCCAGCGAGTTGCGCTGTCTCGTCCTCTTCCATCCCAATGACCCCCTGCCCGGCCTCGACCTCGACCGGTACTTCATGGGGAACATCGTCGGGCGGCCGGCGGAGTCAACCGTCGCCATCGGGTACCTGCTCCTCAGCGGCGTGTTCGAGCGTTACCCCGACCTGGTCCTGTGCATGGTGCACGGCGGGGGCTACATGCCGTACCAGCTCGGTCGCTGGCAGAAGGGCTACAAAGTGGTGCCCCACCTGGTCGGGGCCAACATAACTCAGCCTCCGCTCGAGTACGTGAAGCGGCTCTACTTCGACAGCCTGGTCCACATCCCCGAGGCCCTCGACTTCCTGCTCGAGCTGGTCGGACCGAACCAGGTGGTGGTTGGGACCGACTATCCCTACGAGATGGCGGAACGCGCTCCGGTCGCATTCATCGACTCCGTTACCGGTCTGAGTGAGGAGGGTCGGAAGGCGGTCCTCGAGGGCAACGTGCAACGGATCATCGACGGGATCAGAAGATGACGGCACCGGTCATCGACGAGAAGCTCAACATGTCAGTGGTTGGCCACATCGACCTCGGCGGCAAGGGTGACGGCATGCACGTCGAGGTGCTCGACGGGGTGGCCTACCTGGGTCACATGGGATACAACGAGCTGGGCACCTCGATCATCGACGTCGCCGACCCCACCCGGCCCTCTTTGATCACCCAGATCCTCCGCCCGGAAGGAACGCACACACACAAGACCCAGGTGCGAGACGGCATTCTGCTGGTCAACCACGAGCGGAACCGGTTCGAGTCATCCACGCCTGAGACCTGGAGCGCCGGGTTGGCGATCTTCGATGTCTCCGAGCCCTTCCGCCCGACCCAGATCGGCTTCTACCCGACCCCGGGAGCCGGAGTCCACCGCATGGCCTGGTGGGACGGCGACCTGGTCTACGTCTCCGGGAGCGACGAGGGATACGCGGGCCGCTTTCTCCACATCGTCGACATCGCCGACCCGGAGAAGCCGACCGAGGCGGGGCGATGGTGGTATCCCGGGCAGCATCGGGGCGGCGGCGAGCTGCCGGACTGGGAAGAGCAACTCGACCCGGGCCCGGGCGATGAGGGCCGCCAATATCTCCTCCACCACGCCCTCCCCTATGGAGACAGGGCCTATGCCGGTTACTGGGATGGTGGTTTGGTCATCCTCGACATCGCCGACAAGGCCAACCCCAAGTTCATCAGCCGACTCGAGCTCGGCCCGGAGAGCCGGAACACACACACCGCGCAAAGGTTGCCCGGGCGGGACATAGTCGTGGTAACCGACGAGCAGCTCACCCGCTGGATAGGGGTGCAGCGTCATGTCTGGATCGTGGACGTGTCCGACGAGCTCCACCCGGAGGTCGTGTCCCGTCTCCCCGTCCCGGAGGGGGCGCGTCACGCCGACGGGGTGCGTTGGGGCCCCCACAACCTGCACGAGATGAAGCCGGGGACCTTCGTCGATCCCAATCTGATCTTCCTCACCTATTTCGGGGGCGGTCTCCGTGTATATGACCTGAGCGATCCCTCATCGCCGGTCGAGGTGGCACATCTCGTGCCCGCCGCCCCCAAGGGTCGCGACTCGATTCAGTTCAACGACGTCTTCGTCACCGAAGACGGGCTGATCTACGTCAGCGATCGACATGGGGACGGCCTCTACATCCTGGAGATGAGCCTGTGAACCGATGCGGAGCGAGAAGGGACGGCTGGTGGCCCGCTACATAATGATCAACGCAGTCCGGGGCCTGCTGACCATCTTCGCCGTTTCGGTGCTCGTGTTCTCCCTGGCCCGCCTGACCGGCGATCCCATCGACGTCCTGGCGCCTGTCGACATCAGTCGTGAAGACGAAGCGGCCCTCCGAGAACGATGGGGTCTCAACGGCTCGGTAACCGAGCAGTACGTCGCGTTCGTGTCCAACGCCTCCCAGGGTGACTTCGGGCCGTCGTTCAAATACCCGAGCGAGTCCGCGGTGTCGGTGATCGCCGAGCGGCTGCCCGCCTCGATCAGCCTCGGCCTCGTAGCCACCTTCCTCACCCTGGTGATCGGCGTGCCGCTGGGCATCCTGTCCGCGGTCAAGCGTGGAACCTGGCTCGACCGGATCGCCAAAGGGCTCGCCTTGTTCGGCCAATCGGTCCCGGAGTTCTGGCTCGCCATCATGCTGATCTGGTTCGTGGCGGTGCGTTGGAACGTGGTGCCCACCTCGGGGATCAGTGGATGGCAGAGCTACATCCTGCCCAGCATCGTCATCTCGGTGTTCGGCATCGCCGCCCTTCTCCGGCTGTTTCGTTCCGCCATGTTGGAAACACTCGGCTCGGAATACGTCAAGCTCGCCCGGCTCAAAGGGCTGTCCGAGTTCAAGGTGGTCTGGAAGCACGCCCTGAAGCCGGCCTCGATTGCCCCGCTCACCTTCTTCGGCGGCATCGCAGTGCGGATGCTGACAGGGGCAACTGTCGTCGAGATCGTGTTCGCCTGGCCCGGGGTCGGCTACCTCGCCTACGAGGCAGCCAACGCCCGCGACTTCCCGGTCGTCCAGGCCCTGGCCCTGTTCACGGCAACCGTGATCATCGTGATGAACCTCCTCATCGACATCACCTACGCCTATGTCGATCCGCGGGTCCGGCTCGGGCAGAAGGCAATCGCCTGATGTCGGTCAGGAACCAGCCGGCTCGGTTTCAGAGCGACACGGATGAGGCCCTGGAACTGGGCTTCGACGTCCAGGGCCACCCGGTTCGCCGCCCTTGGTGGAAGATCTGGCGTAAGCGCAACAACCGGATCCCCTGGGTGTCGATCGCGGTGATCCTCTTCGTCCTGGTGCTCCCCGCCCTCCTCGCCGATCTCATAACCACCCACGACCCGCTGCGCGGCGAGTTGGCCGACCGCCTCGCCCCACCCTTCTGGATGGAGGGCGGGTCGATGACCTACCCGTTGGGAACCGACAAGCAGGGCCGGGATATCCTCACCCGGCTCATCTACGGCGCCCGCATCTCACTGACCGTCTCCAGCATCACCATTCTGATCGGGGCGGTCGTCGGCTCGACGCTCGGCCTGCTCGCCGGATACTTCGGGGGTTGGGTTGACCGCTTCGTCAGCTGGCTGATCGACACCTTCCTCTCCCTCCCTCACGTCTTGCTCGCCCTCGTCATCGTGGCCGCCATCGGCCCCTCGTTCGTGACCATCGTGGCCATCATCGCCGTGACGATCTGGGCCAGCTTCGCCCGCCAGGTCAGGGGGGAGACCCTCAGTGTCCGGGAGACCGAATACGTGGCCCGGGCCCGTGTGGCCGGGACTTCGTCGGGGAAGATCCTGCTCCGGCACGTCCTCCCCAATGTGGCCAACACCCTCATCGTGCTCGCCACCCTTCAAGTTGGGGTGGTCATCCTCGAGGAGTCATCGCTCAGCTTCATCGGGGCCGGCATCCCGCGACCCAACCCGAGCTGGGGAGTCATGGTCGCCGACGGTCGCGACCAGATCCTGATCTCCTGGTGGATCTCGTTCTTCCCCGGCCTGGCCATCCTGCTCGTCGTCCTCTCGTTGAACCTCCTCGGCGACTGGCTTCGTGACTTCCTCGACCCGAAGATGCGGCAGAGAGGCCAGAGCTGATGTCCTTCGACCAACCCGTTGGGACAGTCAACGACGTGGCGAGGAGTGCTCCCGTGCTCGAGGTCGAGGACCTGCGCACATACCTCTACACCAGGTGGGGCACCACCAAGGCGGTCGACGGGGTTTCCTTCACTGTCGGATCCGGGGAGACATTGGGAATCGTCGGTGAGTCGGGGAGTGGGAAGAGCATGCTCGCCCTTTCATTGGTCCGGCTCACCCCGGAGCCGGCCGGCAAGATCGTCGGTGGCCGGGTGATCCTGAATGGGCGGAACCTCCTCGATCTGACCGACAAGCAGATGCGGGCGGTGAGGGGCAAGGAGATCTCGATGATCCTCCAGGACCCACAACAATCGCTCAATCCGGTCTTCTCCATCGGTGACCAGCTAGCCGAGGCGATCAGGGTCCACGAGCGCGACCTGGACGATCGGGCCACCCACGAGCGTTCGATCGACGCCCTGAAGAGCGTCCATGTCCCCGCCCCGGAGCGACGTCTGAAGAACTTCCCTCACCAGATGAGCGGTGGGATGAAGCAGCGGATCGTCGGGGCCATGGCCATGGCCTACCACCCCCAGGTGCTCGTCGCCGATGAGCCGACCACCGCCCTCGACGTGACCATCCAGGCCCAGTACCTGCGGTTGCTCAAGGACCTGCAGCGGCGGACAGGGGTGGCCATCATCGTGATCACACATGACTTCGGTGTCATCGCCGAGACTTGTGACCGGGTGGCCGTCATGTACGCCGGGCGGTTCGTGGAGGAGGGCCCCGTCGAGGAGATCTTCGATCAGCCCCGTCACCCCTACACCCGGGCACTCCTCGACTCCCGACCCAAGGTGGACGTCAGGTCGACCCGTCTCCAGTCGATCGAGGGGCAACCGCCGTCGTTGATCGACCTCCCCACCGGTTGTCGTTTCGCCCCCAGATGTTTCTACTCCATCGACAGATGTGTCGCCGAGTACCCGCCGTGGTTCGAGATCACCCACGCGCACACCGCTGGCTGTTGGCGGAGCGAGGAGGTCCCATGGGCGAGCCGCTGATGGTGGTCGAGGATCTGAGCAAGCACTACCCGGTCTCGGAGGGCCAGTACGGGGGCCGAACGGTCGGTTACGTCAAGGCAGTCGACGGCGTCAGCTTCACCATCGAGAAGGGGCGGACCCTGGCCCTCGTCGGCGAGTCGGGATGTGGCAAGACCACCACCGCCCGTCTCGTGCTCCGCTTACGCACGCCGACGGCGGGCACGGTGAGGCTCGAAGACCAGGACGTCCATCAGCTGAGCGGCGCCGCTCTCAAGTGGTTCCGCACCTCCGTTCAGGCGGTGTTCCAGGACCCGTGGGCCTCGCTCAGCCCGAGGATGCGGGTGAGGGACATCGTCGCCGAACCACTCGTCGCAAACCACCGAGTCACCAAAGAAGAAGTTCGCGAACGCGTCGGGGTGACCCTGGAGAAAGTGGGGATGCAGCGCTGGCAAGGCGACCTCTTCCCCCATGAGTTCAGTGGCGGACAGCGCCAGCGGGTAGCCCTGGCCAGCGCCTTGATCACCGAGCCGCGCCTGCTGGTCCTCGATGAGCCGGTCTCAGCGCTCGACGTGTCGGTCCAGGCACAGGTGATGAACCTCCTCAAGGACCTCCAGACGGAGCTGGGGACCGCGTTCCTGCTCATCTCCCACGACCTGGCCACGGTCCGATATGTCGCCGACCGGGTTGCAGTGATGTACATGGGCAACATCGTCGAAACCGGATCGGTGGACCAGATCTTCGAAACACCCCGTCATCCCTACACCAAAGGGCTCTTCGACGCGGCGCTGCCCACCCACCCGAGGAGTCGCAAGGAGAAGCTCGAGATCAAGGGGGAGATGCCGAGCCCGCTCGACCCGCCAACGGGTTGCCGTTTCCGCACCCGCTGCCCCGCTGTCATGTCGGTGTGCGAGAACGTTCCCGAGATGATCGAGGTGGCGCCCGGTCATCTGGTCGCCTGTCACCTCTTCTCCCCAAGATGGAGCTAGAACCACCGATGTTATCATTGATATTTCTTACCCTGGCCCAGTCGAAGAAATGAGAAGCTGATGCTGGACCGCGACAAGGTGTGGACCGGAGAGATCAATGACGTCGCCAGGGACCCTGCGTTCGATCGGATGGTGGGGATCTACGACACCACTCTGCGTGACGGGGAGCAGACCGTGGGTGTTGCCCTGTCCCCCGAAGCCAAGCTGGAAATCGCCCGGGCCCTCGATCGTCTCGGGGTGAATCGGATTGAAGCCGGTTTCCCCCGGGTTTCGGCCGATGACTACCACGCCTTCGAATTGATCCTGGACGCCGGCCTGGATGCCGAGATCTGGGGCTTCTCCAGGGCTGTCCCCGCCGATGTCGATCAGCTGGTCGAGCTCGGTCTGGAGGCATCCGTCATCGAGGCCCCGATCAGCGACGGCAAGTTGGCCGCTTACGGTCTGGACCGCGAGAAGGTCACCAACCGGATCCGCTCCGCGGTGGAACATGCCGTGGGGAACGGGATCAAGGTGTGCTTCTTCGGCGTCGACGGGAGCCGGGCAGACCCGGGCTTTCTCCACGACATCTATCGGGCCGCCGTCGGGTCCGGGGCGTCCGAGATCGCCCTCGTCGACACCCTGGGGATCGCCGCCCCCGAGGCGGTGACCGAGCTGGTTCGGATGGCCAGGGATTGGGTCGGTGCCGAAGTCCCCATCCACTGGCACGGTCACGACGACTTCGGGCTGGCCACCGCCGGGTCGATCGAAGCGGTTCGGGCCGGAGCCGACTGGGTGCAGGGCACCATCAACGGGATGGGCGAACGGGCGGGCAACACCGACCTGG
>JAICRU010000029.1 GCA_025937235.1 Acidimicrobiia bacterium | reverse complement strand
TAGGCGTCCTCTTCCAGCTCCCGCAGCTCCACTTCCTCACCGGCGGAGAGCATCTCCACCGACAAGCCCAGGCTCTGCATCTCCTTGACCAACACCCGGAAGCTCTCTGGAATGCCCGGCTCGGGGATGTTGGCTCCCTTGACGATCGCCTCGTACACCTTCACACGGCCCTGCACGTCGTCCGACTTGATGGTCAGGAGCTCCTGGAGGGCGTAGGCGGCGCCGTACGCCTCGAGTGCCCACACCTCCATCTCACCGAACCGCTGCCCACCGAACTGGGCCTTCCCACCGAGGGGCTGTTGCGTGATCATGCTGTAGGGGCCGGTCGAACGGGCGTGGATCTTCTCGTCTACCAGGTGGACCAGCTTCAGCATGTAGATGTAGCCAACGGTGACCGGGCTGTCGAAGGGCTCGCCGGTCCGGCCGTCGTAGAGGACGGCCTTGCCGTCGTCACCGACCAGGCGATCGCCGTCCCGGTTGGGCCGGGCGCTCTGGATCACCTGCATGATCTCGTCCTCGCGGGCCCCGTCGAACACCGGGGTGGCCACCTTGGTCCAGGGGTTGGCGCCGCCCACCGCGGGGCTCTTGCCCTCGAACGGCTCCCAGCCCTGCGCCGCGGCCCAGCCCAGATGCGTCTCGAGAACCTGGCCGAGGTTCATCCGAGAAGGCACTCCGAGTGGGGAGAGGATGATGTCGACCGGTGTGCCGTCGGCCAGGAAGGGCATCTCCTCCTCGGCGAGGACCTTGGAGATCACTCCCTTGTTTCCGTGCCGGCCCGCCAGCTTGTCGCCTTCAGAGATCTTGCGCTGCTGGGCGACATAGATCCGCACCAGTTCGTTGACGCCGGGAGGCAGGTCGTATCCCTCCGACCGTTTGAAGACCTTGACCGCGATGACCTTGCCGGTCTCTCCATGGGGCACCTTCAACGAGGTGTCACGGACCTCGCGGGCCTTCTCGCCGAAGATGGCTCGCAACAGGCGCTCTTCCGGGGTCAGCTCGGTCTCGCCTTTCGGTGTGACCTTGCCCACGAGATAGTCGCCGGGGCCGACCTCTGCGCCGACCCTGATGATGCCCTCTTCATCGAGGTTGGCCAGGACCTCCTCGGGCACGTTGGGGATGTCCCTCGTGATCTCCTCGGCGCCGAGCTTGGTGTCACGGGCGTCGATCTCATGCTCCTCGATGTGGATCGAGGTGAGGACGTCGTCCTTGACCAGGCGCTCGGAGATGATGATGGCGTCTTCGTAGTTGTGTCCCTGCCAGGGCATGAACGCCACCAGGAGGTTCCGGCCCAGGGCCAGCTCTCCGGTCTCGGTGGAGGGGCCGTCGGCCAGGACGTCGCCGACCTTGACGGTGTCACCCTCCCGGACCAGGGGCTTGTGGTTCATGCAGGTCCCCTGGTTAGAGCGACGGAACTTGTCGAGCACGAAGGTGTGCTTCTTGTTGGTCTCCTTCTCCTTGATGACGATCTCGTCACCGGTCACTTCGACCACCTCGCCGGCAACGGGCGAGACGATCATGTCGCCGGAGTCCTGGGCGGCACGTTGCTCGACCCCGGTCCCCACCAGGGGGGCGTCGGAGGTGAGGAGGGGAACCGCCTGACGCTGCATGTTCGAGCCCATGAGGGCGCGGTTGGCGTCGTCGTGCTCGAGGAACGGGATCAGAGATGTCGAGACCGACACGATCTGCTTCGGGGAGACGTCCATGTAATCGACGTCCTTCGGCGGGACGTACTCGACCTCGCCACCGGCCCGGCGCACTAGCACCCTTGGGTTCTGGAACGAGCCGTCCTCCTTGAGGGGGGCGTTGGCCTGGGCGATGATGAACCGCTCCTCCTCGATGGCGGTGAGGTACTCGACCTTGGTCGTCACCTTGCCCGACTCGACCTTTCGGTATGGGGTCTCGATGAAGCCGAACTCGTTGACCCGGGCATAGGAGGCAAGGGAGCCGATGAGCCCGATGTTCGGGCCTTCGGGCGTCTCAATGGGGCACATCCGCCCGTAGTGGGAGGGGTGGACGTCACGAACCTCGAACCCGGCTCGCTCACGCGACAGCCCACCGGGGCCCAGCGCCGAAAGACGCCGCCGATGGGTGAGGCCGGCCAGAGGGTTGGGCTGGTCCATGAACTGGGAGAGCTGTGAGGTCCCGAAGAACTCCTTGATGGCAGCCGTGACAGGCCGGATGTTGATCAGGCTCTGCGGTGTGATGGCATCGGGATCCTGGGTGGTCATCCGCTCCCGGACGACGCGCTCGAGACGGGTGAGCCCGACCCGGACCTGGTTCTGCACCAGCTCGCCGACGGTGCGGATCCGCCGGTTGCCGAAGTGGTCGATGTCGTCGGTGTTGACCTGCACCTCGGTGCCGGTGTGGGTGATCATCGTCGCGTCGCCGGCGTGAAGGGCGACGAGGTACTTGATCGCATCGATGATGTCCTCGTCACGCAGCAATTGCAGCCCCTCGGAGCGGTAGTCGGTCGGGGTCTCCTCGCGGTACTTCTGGCTGATCTTGTACCGACCGACCCTGGTCAGGTCGTAACGCTTGGGGTTGCGGAACAGGGTCTGGATCAGTCCCCGCGCCGACTCGACTGTCGTCGGCTCACCCGGCCGCAGCTTGCGGTACAGGTCGAGGAGCGCCTCTTCCTTGCTGTGCGCCGTGTCCTTCTCGATCGTGTTCCTGATCGACTCGGCGCCATCGAACATCTCGAGGATCTCCTCGTCGGTCTCGGCGATGCCCAGCGCCTTGAGGAAGGCGGTGATGTACTGGCGCCGCTTGCGGTCGACCCTGACCCCGATGGTGTCCTTCTTGTCGGTGTCGAACTCGAGCCAGGCGCCACGGCCCGGGATGATCTTGCCCGAGAAGATCTCCTTGTCCGAGGTCTTGTCCGGGGCAACGTCGAAGTAGATGCCGGGTGAGCGCACCAGCTGGGAGACGATGACCCGCTCGGTCCCATTGATTATGAACACGCCCTTGTCGGTCATGATCGGGAAGTCGCCGAGGAAGACTTGCTGCTCCTTGATCTCGCCGGTCTGCCGGTTCATGAACCGTGCGGTGACGAACAGGGGCATGGCGTAGTTCTGGTCCCGCTCCTTCGCCTCCTCCAGACTCATTTGAGGCTCGCCGAATCGGTGATCGGTCAGCTCGAGCGCGAGAGAGCCGGTGAAGTCCTCGATGGGGCTGATCTCTTCGAAGATCTCGCGGAAACCCTCGTCGAGGAACCACTTGAAAGATTCGTGCTGGACTGCGAGGAGGTCGGGAAGGGGGAGAACTTCGGGGATTTTTCCAAATGAAAAGCGCTCAGCAACGCGCGAAACCAAGGGGGGCCTCCTGAGGGATCCGGATCAGGTGTTCGTAACGCAGACAAGGCATGCTAACAGACGCGTCAGCATGCCTCCAATCGAAACTTTCAGTTGTCGAACAGCCGCACGTTGGTGTGACGGTCTGTCCCGACCCGAAGGTCGATGGTCAATATACCGCGGAGCCGAGAAACGCGTCAAGAGTCTGCGTCGATGCCGGTCTCTTGCCCCGGGCCGAGCCTCGATCGTTGGAGCGCCCCGGTCACCGCGCGCCCCCGCACCCCGGCTAACAGACGCCGGGGGGCCCGGGTGTCGTTCATGGCCGGCTCGGAAACGCGTGCATAGGCTGACGTGCTGCGTCTTGGGAAGGCGCCCCTCGTACGATGACGGGGCATATTGGCCAAGCACGCCGCCCCGATCTCCATCTTCTCCTGGGCCTTCCTGGCTCTGGGCCTCATCCTCTTCGCCCTGGCCGGCGTGGCTTGGTCCCGTCATGTGTCGAGCGAGGGTCTGACCGTGGCCATCAACGTCTCGTACGCGGGCCGGCCCATGGAGGGGATGACGCCGGCCGAGGTGGAATCGGAGGTCGACGCCAGATCCGCGGACGTCCTCGGCCACGACTTGGTCATCGACTTCGGCCAGGGTGAGCTGGCCGTTCCATTGGGCGACGTCGGGTTCGACTACGACCAAGCCACCACCGCCGCGGCCATCATGGCCACGAGACATGAGGGCTCGCCCTGGCGGCAGTTCTCGTCCTGGGCCCTCGGCGGTCTGATCACAGAGGATATCGATGAGGTGTGGTCGTTCGATGCCGAAAAGGCGATGGTGGCTCTCGACGACCACCCCGGCCTCACCCCCGTGGTCGTGGCCGAGCCCGACATCCACTCCGACGACCTGGGTCGGCTGGTGCTGGTCCCGGGGATAGTCGGCACAGAAGCCGACATCGACTCGATCGTTGATCAGCTGGGGCGCCTGGACCTGATCCAACCACCCGATCGACTCGAGATCGACGTCGAGGAGATCATGCCCACGGTTACCGACGGGACGGCCCAGGCCACCGTTGACAGCCTCAATACGGCAATCGGGGACGGCATCGACATCTCGGTGGACGGCCGGGCGGCAACGCTGACACCTGCCGCTCTCACCTCGCATCTCCGGATCGATGTGGGCGTCGGAGAGGTGAGCACGACCTTCGACGGCGAGGGAATGCAGGCCACCTTGGAGAACACGATCGTCGGCCCGGTGGGATCATTCGTCGAGCCGACCTTCAACGTGAGCGACGGTGTGGTCGCCGTGCGCACCCCGGGCGAGTCACCTCCCGTGTGCTGTGAGGCGGGCGTCGGGGAGTGGCTCGGCCAGCAGATCCTGGCCGGCTCGAGCGGACCGTTCGGGCTCCAGTCGCGACCCACGGTCGACCCGGCACTCACCGCGTGGGCGGATGGAAGCCTGATCGTCGAGAACGTCGGCGAGTTCACCACCCCTCACAACTGCTGCGAGTCCCGGGTACGCAACATCCAGCGCATCGCCGACATCGTGCGCGGGGTGTACCTGGTGCCGGGCGAGATGCTGTCTCTCAACGAGTACGTTGGGCCGCGGACGGTTGAGAACGGGTTCATCGCCGCGGGCGCGATCCGCCAAGGACATCTGGTCCAGGAGATCGGAGGAGGGGTGTCCCAATTCGCCACCACGATGTTCAACGCGGCTTTCTTTGCCGGTCTCGACATCAACGAGTACCGGAGTCACAGCCTCTACTTCTCTCGCTACCCCTACGGGCGCGAGGCCACGATCTCCTCACCGGCCCCCGACCTGGTGATGACCAACACCACGGCTCACCCGGTGCTGATCTGGACCTCGTACACCGACACCTCGATAACGGTCACCATGTACTCCACCAAGAACGTCGAGGTCGCCGAGATCGGTCAGCGCTCATCGTCACGGGGGGCTTGCACCCATGTCGAGACCGATCGTCAGCGCACCTATCCCGACGGGAGGGTGGTCGTCGACACCTTCATTGCGGACTACCGACCGGCCGAAGGGATCGACTGCAACGGGAACCGGATACCAGAGCCACGGCTCTGAGTGAGCGCAGGCCCCAACCCCGTCCCGCAATGTCAGAAGACGATCATCCCGATGGCGGGATCGTCGCCATAGCCGAGGACCTCGAGGACGAACAGCACGATCGCGAAGACCACTGCACCGAGGATCAGCCCGATCAGCCACGCCGGCATCATCTTCGCAGCCCGTCTTCGTCCACGTCTCATCCCATCCCATTGTGGCTCATCGAGCCCTCCGCTCCGACCTCTACGATGCCGCCGCGCATGAAGAGGCGGGTCGACGAGCAGAAACAGGTCATCGGTTGGAGGGAATGGGTACAGCTCCCCGACCTCGGCGTCACGGAGATGAAGGTCAAGGTCGACACGGGGGCCGACAACTCCTCGCTCCACGCATTCAATGTCGAGCGCTTCGAACGCGACGGCACGGAGTACGTTCGATTCGAGATCCACCCCAAGCAGCGATCGAGGAAGCCGTCGATTCAGTGTGAGGCGCCCCTGGCTATGGAGAAGAAGGTGAAGAATCCGGGGGGCCGCAGCGAGCTGAGACCGGTGATACGGACGACTGTGGTCGTGGCCGGAGTGGAGCTGAGCGCCCTGGTCAACCTGACCAGCCGCGACGAGATGGGGTTCCGAATGCTGCTCGGCCGGCGCGCGGTGCGCAACAACTTCTTCGTGGACCCGGGCCGCAGCTACCTCGGCCCCCGCCCCACGCGGGTTCAGTCATGAAGATCGCGATCCTCTCCCGTAGCTCGAGCCTCTACTCGACCTCACGGCTGCGGGAGGCCGCCACCGAACGGGGCCACGAGGTAGCTGTCGTCGACTACCTCCGTTGCTACATGGAGATCTCGGCGAGGCGGCCGAAGATCCTCTACCGGGGGGAGGAGGTCAGGCCCGACGCGGTGATTCCCCGGATCGGCGCCACGTACACCTTCTATGGAGCGGCCGTCGTGCTCCAGTTCGAGATGGCGGGGGTGTTCACCTTGAACGACTCCCAGGCGATCAGCCGCTCACGGGACAAGCTTCGCTCCCTGCAGCTGTTGTCCCGGGCCGGTGTGGACCTTCCCACCACCAGCTTCGCCCACTCGACCCAGGACATCGACGGGCTGCTCGAGGTAGTGGGGGGCCCGCCGGTCGTGGTCAAGCTGCTCGAAGGCACCCAAGGCCTGGGTGTGGTGCTCGCCGAGACCCGCAAGGCAGCCGATTCGGTGATCTCGGCCTTCCGCCAACTCGATGCCAACATCCTCGTCCAGGAGTACGTCAAGGAGGCTCGGGGTGCCGATATCCGGGCTTTCGTGGTGGGAGGGAAGGTCGTCGCGGCCATGAAACGCCAGGGGCCGCCCGGCGAGTTCCGATCGAATCTGCACCGGGGCGGTCATGCCGAGGTGATCAAGCTTTCCGCCAGCGAGCGGGCCACCGCAGTTCGCGCCGCCAAGACCATGGGACTCAACGTGGCGGGTGTCGACCTGATCCAATCCGACGTCGGCCCCATGGTGCTCGAGGTCAACTCATCGCCGGGCCTGGAAGGCATCGAGGCCGCCAGCGGTGTCGACATCGCCGCGGCCATCATGGAGTTCATCGAGGACAACGCCGACCACCGGCCGGTCAGCCAGGGCCGTGGTTGAGACCCGCAACGACCCGATAACGATCGGGAAGGTCACCGTCCCTCCGGGGCGGAAGACCCGGATCGAGCTCCCCTTCGCCCACCTGCCGGCCGGGACCGAGGCTTCGCTCCCCATCGCCGTCATCAACGGGCGCACCTCCGGGCCCAATGTATGGGTCTCGGGTGGGATCCACGGGGACGAGATCAACGGCGTGGAAGTGGTGCGGAAGGTGATGAGGGCCCTGGACGCCAAGAGCTTGCGCGGCGCCGTGATCGCCGTGCCCATCGTCAACCCCCTCGGCTTCATGATGAGGTCTCGATACGCCCCGGACCGACGCGACCTGAATCGTGTGTTCCCGGGGTCTCCCCGCGGGTCCACCGCCTCACGTCTGGCACATCTCTTCATGAGAGAGGTGGTGTCGCACTGCTCGGTGGGAATCGACTGCCACACGGCCTCCAATCACCGGACGAACCACCCCCAGCTGAGGGCCGACATCGACGATCCGGGAACCCTGGAGCTGGCGCGAGCCTTCGGCGCGCCGTTCACCATCAAGGCCAGAGTCAGGGACGGGTCACTGCGTCAGGCCGCCACGGAACAAGGGATCAAGATGCTGCTCTACGAGGCCGGCCAAGCCGACCGTCTGGACGAAGCGTCGGTGATCTTCGGAGTCAACGGCGTCATGCGCACCCTCCGAGCCCTCGGGATGATCGATATGAGACTGCCCAGAGCGGGCACCACCACATTGGTCCGACGAACCCGTTGGGTCAGGGCTCGCCGAGGCGGGCTGGTCGAGATCAAGCCACGGCTGGGTGACAGGGTGGAGGGCGGCGAGGAGGTGGCCGCCATCTCGGATGCGTTCGGAGTCCGGCCCACCCGGGTCAAGGCTCCGCAATCGGGCTGGGTCATCGCCCGGACCCTCAACCCTCTGGTCAACCCCGGCGACCCCCTGCTGCATGTGGCCGCCGAGAGAGGCCCAGACGTCGACGAGCCGGCGGAGAGACGGTGACCCCACCGAAATTGGACCGGGCGCGTCGCATATCGCAGCTCCCCAACCCAATTTCGCAGAGATCTACGAGGCGCGCTCGATCTCCTCGATCCAGCGGCGGCGGATGGAGCGGCGCTCCTTGGGAGTGTGACCCCCCCAGATCCCCTCACTCTGGTTGGTCTCGATGGCCCAGGTGAGACATTCCGAGGCTACCGGGCAGGAAGCGCAGATCGCCTTGGCCTGTGCGATTGCGGACAGGTCCTCGGTATCGGGGAAGAACGAGACTTCTTCCACGACACCGAGACAGGCAGCATCCTCCCTCCATGAGGAGAACTTCAAATCGAAGGTCACGCTGCTAGTCATAAGTGAACCCGATTAAACGCACGGTCAACCCCAATCGTTCCCGTTCAGGCGGGTGTGCCAAACAGGGTTCGAAGCCAATACGGTCGACGGATTGGGTCGGTTCTCAGTCGAAGACGTACGGATCGGGAATCGCCCCCGGCCCAAGGCGCCCGAGCTCGGCGCGGGCCACCGATCGGCGATGCACCTCGTCGGGCCCGTCCGCTATCTGCAGCCAGCGCCCCATCGCATAGAAGCGGGCCAGCGGGAAGTCTTCGGTGAAGCCAGCTGCTCCAAACAGTTGGATGGCGCGGTCTGCGACCTCGGTGAGCAGGGCAGGGGCGGCGACCTTGATCGCCGCGATCTCGGTGCGAGCAGACTTCGCGCCGACCTCGTCGATCATCCAGGCCGTCTTCAGCACCAGGAGCCGGGTTTGCTCGATCCGGATTCGGGCATCTGCGATCCACTGCTGGACCACACCCTGTTCGGAAAGCGGCCGGCCAAAGGCCTGGCGAGCCTGAGATCGCTGAACCATCAGATCGAGACATCGTTCGGTGGCCCCGATTGCGCGCATGCAGTGATGGATGCGGCCGGGTCCCAGTCGTGACTGGGCGATGGCGAAGCCACCGCCCTGCTCCCCGAGCAGGTTCTCCACCGGCACACGCACGTCGTCGAAGTGGATCTGGACATGTCCGCCCCGATCCTGATAGCCGAACACCATGGGCTGGCGCTCCACCTCGACCCCCGGGGTACCCATGGGGACCAGGACCATCGACTGGCGCCGGTGTGGCTCGGCGTCGGGGTCGGAGACACCCATCACGATCGAGACCTTGCACCGTTCCGAGGCGGCGCCAGAGCTGAACCATTTGCGGCCAGTGATCCGGTACTCGTCGCCGTCTCGGCTGATCCGGGTGCGGATGTTGGTGGCGTCAGAGCTGGCGACGTCGGGCTCGGTCATCGAGAAACAAGAACGGATCTCACCCTCGAGAAGCGGGAGGAGCCAGGTCTCCTTCTGTTCGGGAGTGCCGAATTGGTGCAGGATCTCCATGTTCCCGGTGTCCGGCGCCGAGCAGTTGATCGCCTCCGGGGCGATCTCGGGGCTGCGACCGGTGATCTCGGCCAAAGGGGCGTACTCGAGGACGCTCAGCCCGGCGCCCAGATCTGGATCGGGGAGGAACAGGTTCCACAGCCCTCGGCTCCGGGCCTCTGCCTTCAACTCCTCGATCACCTTCGGATGATGATGAGGGTCCCCGGCCACCCGCATCTCCTCCTCGTACCGCCCTTCGGCCGGGTAGACCGAGTCGTCCATGAAACCCTGGAGGCGGGCCCGCAGCTCCTCCACCCGGGAGGCATAGGCGAAGTCCATTACGCCGGGACGCTAGTGCTCGGGTTCCGGCTCGGGACGAGGGCCTGGCTCCGGCTCCGGATCGGCGTCGACCGTGCTCGGGGTAGCCGCCTCCTGCTCATCCTCCTCTCCATCCGCAGGCTCCTCGGGACGGTCGAAGGTCATCGGGGGGATCGGCGCAGTGGTACGGGTCTGCCTCCCCCTGGTCAGCTCCCCGAGTAGCAGCCAACCCGCCAGCACGGCGAGGAAGATGCGTCGGGTCATCACGCCTGCCACTAGTGCTCCCGCCGCCGTGAGGAAGAACACGACGTTGCCGACGGCCTCGGCGCGCGACGGAATCAGCTTCTGAAGGAGAGAGCTGAAGAGGTGACCCCCGTCGAGCGGGCGGATCGGAAGCCAGTTGAGCAAACCCCAGAGGACGTTGACCACGATCAGGTTGCGGACGACGAAGCCCGCCACTTCGGTGTAAGGCCCGGTGAATCGGTCGAACAACCAGACCAGGGCGCCGAATATCACACCTACACCGGAGCCGGCCGCGGCGACAAGGGCCCGGCGGCCCGGGCTCAGCTCCTCGCCGGGGACGGCCCAACTGGTGAGACCGCCGATGGCGTTGAGCTCGATCTCCACCTCGGCGCCGTACGACCTGGCAGTCAGGGCATGACCGAGCTCATGGATGAGGATGGAGAGGAAGACGACGATCACCCAGGCGACGAGATACACGACGGGTTGCCCGCCGGAGAGGCCGAGGAGAGCGGCGATGACGAGGAACGATGGGTGGATAGTCACCGGGATCCCGAACAACCGAAACGTGGGCATCACCCCATGATGGCCTACGGGCGGGCGATTGGGGACAATGCCGGGCGTTACCCTCCCAGAATGCACGAGGATCTCCGGGCCAACGTTGCCGCCGACATGCCCCGCCTCGTCGAGCTCCTCGGCGACCTGGTGCGGCTGCCCACGGTGAGCGCCCCCGGTCACGACCAGTCGAAGGTGCGGGAAGGGGCAGAGAAGATCAGGGCCATGCTGGCTGAGACCGGCTTCCGGAACGCGCGGCTCCTCCAAGCCGACGGCGGAAACCCCGCGATATTCGCCGAGATTCCGGCGCCGGAGGGTGCCCCGACGTTGCTCCTCTATGCGCACTACGACGTCCAGCCTGCCGGGCCCTCGTCCGAATGGGCCACCGACCCGTTCGAGCCCACACAGAGTGACGGTCGGCTCTATGGGCGGGGAGCGGCCGACGACAAGGGAGGCATCCTCATGCACCTGGGGGCGGTCGCGGCACACGGCGGGAAGCCGCCCGTCGGGATCCAACTCTTCCTCGAAGGCGAGGAGGAGGCCGGCTCAGAGAGCCTCGAAGCCATACTCGAGCGACACGCGGACCTTCTCCGCCCCGACGTGATCGTGATCGGCGACGGCGGCAACTGGTCGGTTGGTGTGCCGGCGTTCATCACGTCCCTGCGGGGCATCGTCGCGGTCTCCTTCGAGCTTCGTACCCTGGAGAAGGCCGTCCACTCCGGCCAATACGGCGGCGTCTTCCCGGATGCCCTGATCGCGCTGGCCAGGCTCCTCGCCACCCTCCACGACGATGAGGGCAATGTCACCATTCCCGGGCTGGTCAGCGATGAGGCGGAGGGCATCGACGTCCCCGAGGCCATGGCCCGCAAGCTCGCCGGCACCGTCGATGGCCTCCACCAGATCGGCATCGGGTCCATCCCGTCCCGTCTCTGGACCCGTCCCGCCGTGTCGGTGCTGGCCGTGGATGCACCTCCGGTGTCGAGCGCCATAAACCAGCTGGTTCCAATGGCAAGGGCGAAGGTGAGCATGCGGCTCGCCCCCGGCGAGAACACGTTGGGTGCGTTGGAGGCGCTGAAGCAGCATCTCGTCGACAACGCCCCCTGGGGCACCAAGGTCGAGTTCTTCCACGAGGAGCATGGCGACCCGACCGTCCTGGACATGGATACGTTCCCCGTCCAGGCCTGGACCCGGGCCTTCATCGAGGCGTTCGGAAACGAGCCGGTGCACATGGGAGCGGGCGGATCGATCCCGTTCATCTCGACCTTCGCCGAGCTCTACCCGGGCTCGCCCATCCTGGTCATCGGGACCAGCGATCCCACCAGCGCCTATCACGCCCCCAACGAGAGCCAGGACATCGGTGACCTGGAGCGGGCAGTGCTCGCCGAGGCGATAGCCTTCAGGCTCCTCGCCGATTGGTCACCGAGGTGACCTCGACCGTGGCGCGGCGGCGGCCGTCACACACGTGAACCGCCGAACCCATTTTGTCTCCAGGCCTCGTACACCACCACCGACGCCGAGTTGGCCAGGTTGAGCGAACGCACCCCCGAGAGCATTGGGAGGCGGAGTCGCTCGGTGACCCAATCGAGCCCTTTCACCTCTTCGGGGAGCCCAACGGACTCTGGACCGAAGAGGAGTGCGTCTCCCGGCCGGTAGGCAACCTCGGTGTAGACCAGGTCGGCGTCCACCGTGTAGGCGAAGACCCGCTCCCGCCGCCCCCCCTGACGCCAGCTCTCCAGATCGGGATGGACGCTCACGACCGCCTTGTCCCGATAGTCCATGCCGGCACGACGCAGCTTCTTGTCCTCCATGTCGAAGCCGAGCGGCTCGATGAGGTGAAGCCGGCACCCGGTGACGGCAGCGAGCCGCATGGCGTTACCCGTGTTGGGGGGAATCTCCGGCCGATAGAAGACGATGTCGAACACGTCAGTGGAGCTCGAAGAGCCGCAGCTCCGTGTCTTCGATGTCGCGCAGGCCGTCGTAGTCGACCTCGATCGCCTCGATGCGCCGCGCCTCGGCGAGGACTCGAGCCTGCGGGGTGATGGCCTGGGCAACCAGCATCCCCCTCAAAGGCCCCAGCCTGGGGTCCATCCCGAGTCGCTCGAGATATCGGGTGAGCTGTTCCACCCCATCGATCTCACCCCGACGCTTGACCTCGACGACGACGATGTTGCCCTCGACGTCCTGGCAGAGGAGGTCAACGGGCCCGATGTCGGTCGGATACTCTCGACGGATCAGGGTTAGGCCCTCCTCGAGGACCCAGGGCCGGCTGGCGAGCAGCTGTTGAAGATGGGCCTCCACCCCGTCCTTCTGCAGACCGGGGTCCTCGCCCAGGGCATGGGTCACGTCTTGGAGCACCTCGGAGATCGTGATCACGAGCTTCTCCCCTTTGTCGTTGGTGACCTCCCACCTGTCGTCGAAGCTGGAGATGACGTTGGGGGCAACCATCCAGTTGAGCGGCTTGGAGGCATTGCCGTCTGAGTGGACGGCCAGGGTGCCGTCGGCCTTGACCATGATCAGCCGGACCGCCTCGGGGAGGTGGGCGGTCACCCGGCCCGTGTAGTCGATCGTGCAGCGGGCGATGACCAGTCTCAAACGTGGGCGAGGGTACCGGTGCGGTGGACTCGACCGGCGACCACGGCCCCCGCTATGAAGAGAAGTCCGATGACGATCCAGCCCGGGGTGTACGTCCCGAGTCGGTCGACAGAAAGCCCCATTAGGGGTGGACCGAGCCCGATCCCCGTTAGGAACCCGAGCATGGCGAGACCGGTGCCCCGGCCCACCAGCTCCGGAGCCGAGTAATCCATCACCGCGAGCATTCCCACCGCGTTCCAAGCCACCGCCCCGGACCCGATGAGAAGTGCTGCCCCGATCAGTACCCACGACGGTGCGAGATCGGACGAGGCGAGAGCCAGCAGCCCGACCGCCACCGCCGATTGCAGAGCCAGTAACACCAGGGTGCGCCCGTGCCCCAGCCAGCGTTCCGAGGCCGAGCCCCAAGTGATGCGGGCGATCACCCCGACCAGACCCACCCCGGCGATGAGCAGGCCGGCCTGGGCATGGGTCCAGCCCTCACTCTCTTCGGCAAACAGGGGGAGGAACGTGGTGGTCGCCGACACCCCCAGACCGGCAAGTCCCCCGTAGACGGCGATCCATCGCACCGCGGTCGGGACCGAGGAATCTGGGTGGGCTCGGTTCAGGTGTGGTCTCAGCACGCCCCGCCGTCGCAACATCCCAGCGAGACCTGCAGCCGGGAAGATCAGGAACGAGGCAAAGGCGACTCTCCAGCTGGTCGCGGCCGCGATTCCGGGCAGGAGAAGCCCTCCGAGGAAGGACCCCATCTGCACTCCGGATTGCTTGATGCCGGTGATCACACCCCTCGTTCCGGCCACCACGTTGTCTACGATCAGGGCGTTGGTGGCGGGGTTGGCCCACCCGTTGGGAAGGCCGTAGAGCACCGCCCCGATGAAGAGAACCGAGTAGGTGGGTGCCACGGCCACCACGGTCATGGTCGCCATCGCCAGGAGCAGGACACAGACGACCGACCTGACACTGCCCATCCGATCTGTGAGGCGGCCGAAGGACGGCGACAGAAGGGCCCCGGTAAAGCCGTTGGCTGTCAGAAGGATCCCGATCTGCCATCTCTCCAGGTGGAATTCCTCGATCAGGTCCGAGGCGAGGACCCCGAATGCTCCCTGCGAGAAGGTGGCGACGCCCATCGTGATCGCAGTGACCGCGGCGAGCGAAAAACGGCTGAATGGTCGAATCGGGGGCTTGCTGGTCGACAAGTAGTGTCCAATTGTCTATGGAAGAAGGCTCATGATGCGAATCCTGGTCGGATCAGAGAAGGGCGGATTTCTGCTCGACGAGTCGAGATCGGGCTGGCAGGTGGAGGGGCCCTTGTTCCCCGGCTGGAAGGTCACTGCTTTCGGCCAGGCCCCGGACGGCACCCACCTCGCCGCAGTCGGCAGCAACTGGTTCGGAGTCGGGGTCCACCACAGTGAGAACCTGGTGGACTGGAAGCCGGCCGACTCCCCTCCCGCGTGGCCCGAGGGCTCCGATCGGAAGATGGAACAGATCTGGACGTTCCATGGCTCCGGTGACAGGTTGTACGCGGGTGTGGCTCAGGCAGGCTTGTTCACCTCTGCAGACGGTGGCATGACCTGGGACCCGGTGGACGGCCTCAACGAGCATCCGACCCGTGAGGGGTGGTTTCCGGGTGCGGGTGGGCTCTGCACCCATCGCATCCTCGAGGGCAACGGGAGCATGTGGGTCGGCATCTCTGCGGTCGGTGTCTTCCGCTCCGACGACGATGGCACCACCTGGCTCCCGAAGAACGACGGGATCCCGTCGGTCGACACTCCCGAGGACGGTGAGCGTCCGGAGATCGGCTATTGCGTGCACGGCCTCGCCCACGACCCGTCCAAGCCGGAGCGGATCTGGCGTCAGGATCACCAGGGCATGTTCCGCTCGACCGACGGTGGCGATAACTGGGAGCGGATCGAGGACGGCCTCCCCGCCGGCTTCGGATTCGTGATCTGGCGGCACGCCGACAGTGGGCGTTTGTTCACGATCCCGCTCGAATCGAGCGAGAATCGAGTGCCTGTCGACGGCGACCTCAGGGTCTACGGCTCCGACGACGACGGGGATTCATGGTCGGTGGTCGGAACCGGCTGGCCAGATGCGCCGCAGTTCACCGCGGTCCTGCGTCGGGCCTTCGACGGGACCGCCGATGGGGCGTTCTGTTTCGGGACCTCCGGTGGTGACCTGTGGCTCACACGAGACCTCGGGGAGACCTGGGAGCGCCTGGGGCCCTCGTTCCCACGGATCGCCACCATTCGCCTCATCGCATGAGCGTGACGGTGAAACTGCCCCGGGTCCTCACCCAGGCGGTCACCACCGGCCCCCGCCACCAGGCCGAAGGCGAGACCCTGGGTGAGGTGCTGGAAAGCCTCTTCGCCGACGAGCCTGGTCTGAGGAACCATCTGCTCGACGAGTCTGGGGCGATAAGGCCTCATGTCCTCGTATTCGTCGATGCAGTGCGGGCCAACCTGGACACTCCGGTAGGCCCCGGGTCCCAGGTTCAGGTGCTTCAGGCGGTCAGCGGGGGCTGATCCGGCGGCGCCTGGGTCTTGGTGGGACGACTGAAGACGAACCAGATGGCGAAGACTCCCACCGCGGCCAGGACGATCCTCAGCACGTTGTTGTCGGTCAGGACGAACGCCGACAGGGAAAGGCTGGCGGTTATGGCGATGGCGGCCGCCCATTTCATCCTCATCGTGAGCCCGCCACTCCGGTAGCCCCTGATGATCTTGCCGTAGACAGGGTGGTTGACCAGCCAACCATGGAGACGGTCGGAGGACATGGAGAAGAAGAAGGCGGCGAGGATGACGAAGTCGAACGTGGGTATCCCGGGGAGGACGCTGAGGTAGACGAAACCGAGGCAGATGATGCCGAGGACGAAATAAACGGCGCGCAGGAGGCGGCTTCGTGGCTTCCGAGGCGCGACCGGTTGATCGACACTCTGTGTCACACCCAAAACCTATTCCGGTCGGTTTCTGACGGCGAGTCGGTATCGGCGTTCTACGTTCTGCGTTCGACGTTGTACTTTTCAGTCATGCCCATCGTCACCCCAGAGAAGTACAAGGCCATGCTCGATGCGGCCCGGGATGGGAGCTTCGCCCTCCCCGCCATCAATGTCACCTCGTCGACCACCATCCTGGCCGCCCTCGAGGGTCTGAGCCAAGCTCGGTCCGACGGGATCCTCCAGATCTCGTACGGTGGCGGCGAGTTCGCCTCTGGTCAGTCCAACAAGAGCATGCCGGTCGGGGCCAGGGCTCTAGCCGAATTCGCCGGCTTCGTCGCCGAGCAATACCCGGTCAACGTGGCTCTCCACACCGACCACTGTCCCCCCGGCCGTGTCGACGGCTTCATTCGACCCCTGCTCGAGGAGTCCCGACGCCGTAAGAGCGAGGGGAAAGGCCCTCTGTTCCAGTCCCACATGTTGGACGCGTCCGAGCTGCCCATGGAGGAGAATCTGGAGCTGGCGCGCGAGCTGCTCGACCTGTGCGCCGAGCTCGATGTGATCCTCGAGCTCGAGATCGGCATCGTCGGCGGCGTGGAGGACGCAACGGACAACGAAGACGTCGATCGGTCCAAGCTATACACGTCCCCCGGTGACATGGTGCGGGTCTCCGAGGTATTGGGGACCTTCGACAAAGGCCGCTATCTGCTCGCCGCAGTGTTCGGCAACGTGCACGGCGTCTACAAGCCCGGTGCGGTCAAGCTCGACCCGACCATCCTGCGTGACGGCCAGGCGGCGGTGACGGATCGGTTCGGGGCAGACGCCCGGCACTATTTGGTGTTCCACGGTGGCAGCGGGTCGAGCCTCGATGAGATCCATGAGACTCTCGGCTACGGCGTCATCAAGATGAACATCGACACCGACTGCCAGTACGCATACACCCGCCCCATCGCAGACCACATGATGAAGAGCTACGACGGGGTCCTCAAGGTCGACGGTGAGGTCGGGGACAAGAAGACCTACGACCCCCGCTCCTACATGAAGAAAGCCGAGGTCGGGATGGCGGCGCGGGTGGTGGAAGCCGCCGAGCAGCTGCAATCGGCGGGCAAGACGATCGGTTGAGCGACCCACCGGAGACCTTCATCTGTGTCGATTGCGGCGGCACCGCCCATCTCATCTCCTTCCTCCCCGAGGACGCGCCGCTCGAGCCGGGCACCCCGCTTGCCTACCGCTGCTCCGACTGTCTCGAGCGCTTCGACGTCGTCTGGGAGGACTTCGGGGAAAACTGAGACCGATTTGTGAGTGAGTGCTCACTCACTCTATGCTTTCCCCGATCTTGAGCAAGCGAAGTCGCGCCCTGCCCCTGGCCCCCGAGGAGCGCCGCCGGGCCATTGTCGAGGCGGTGATCCCGCTTCTCATCGAGCGCGGCGCCGCGGTGACCACACGTGAGATGGCCGAGGCCGCCGGCATCGCCGAGGGCACCATCTTCCGGGTCTTCCCGGACAAGCCCGCTCTGATCTACGAGGCTCTTCGAGCCAGCTTCGATCCAGGCCCGGTACAGGAGGGGCTGGCCGCCGTCTATGAGGGCGCCCCATTGCCCGTTCAACTCGCCGAGGCGGCGCGAATCCTCCTCGACAGGCTGGAGCAGGTGCTCGCCCTCATGGCGGTCCTTCGCACCATCCCACACGACGCGATCCCTGACCACGCCTCGGGCCCGCCCAATTTCGTCATCGTCTCCAACGCGGCAATAAACGAGTCCCTCGCTCGCATCTTCGAGCGCCACCGGGACCAGCTCAGGATCGAGCCCGCCCGCGCCGCCTCGGCCTTTCGCGGCCTGCTGCTGGCCAACGCCCACCCTGCCCTTAGCTTCGGCGAGCGTCTCACGGTGGACGAGCTCGTCGAGGTGCTGTTGATCGGCATCGTCGAGCCGGCGGGAAGCCTGGTCGGCTGATGCTGCTCCGGACCCTCCGCACCTACCTTCGGCCCTACAAGCGCGAGGTGCTGATCGTCGTCGTCCTCCAGGTAGTGGGGACGATCGCCTCGCTGTACTTGCCCAGCCTCAACGCCGACATCATCGACAACGGCGTGGTGAACGGTGACACCGACTACATCATCCGGGTGGGAGCCGTGATGCTCGGGATCTCGCTCCTCCAGGTCGCCTGCACCATCACAGCCGTCTACTTCGGCGCCCGAACCGCCATGGCCTTCGGGCGAGACCTGCGTTCCGCCATCTTCGCCCGGGTCGGCTCCTTCTCCGCTCGTGAGATGGGGCGGTTCGGCGCACCCTCCCTGATCACCCGCAACACCAACGACGTCCAGCAGATCCAGATGCTGGTCCTCATGACCTTCACGATGCTGATCGCCGCACCGATCATGATGGTGGGTGGGGTCGTCATGGCGATCAGAGAGGATGTCGGCCTCTCCTGGCTGGTGGCTGTGGCCGTGCCCGTCCTCGGCGTGGTCGTCGGCCTGATCATCTCCCGGATGATCCCCGGCTACCGGGTCATGCAGACCCGGATCGACGACGTCAACCGGGTGCTCCGAGAGCAGACGACCGGCATCCGCGTTCTCCGCGCCTTCGTCCGGGAACCATTCGAGACGGCGCGGTTCGGCCGCGCCAACGCCGATCTCACCGATGTCGCGGTCACCGTCGGCCGCTGGATGGCGGCCATGTTCCCTGTACTGATGCTGGTCCTCAATGTCTCCAGCGTCGCGGTCTTGTGGTTTGGCGCCCAGCGCGTCGATGCCGGTGCGATGGAGATTGGCGCCCTGACCGCCTTTCTCTCCTATCTGATCCAGATCCTGATGGCGGTCATGATGTCGACCTTCATGCTGATCCTCGTGCCACGTGCGTCGGTCAGCGCCGACCGGGTCGGAGAGGTGCTCCACACCGACTCCACCGTGGTCCCGCCTACCCGGGCAGTGATCGACCTGCCCGGCAAGAGTGAGTTGGCATTCGAAGGTGTCGGCTTTTCCTACCCGGGAGCCGCCCATCCCATCCTGAGCGATGTCACCTTCTCCGCCGGCGCCGGTCAGACCACTGCGATCATCGGCTCGACCGGGGCCGGGAAGACCACACTGCTCAGCCTGATCCCCCGTCTCTTCGACCCGACGAGCGGGACGGTCCTGGTGGACGGAGTAGATGTGAGAGAGATCGACCCCGACACCCTGTGGTCGAAGATCGGCCTGGTCCCGCAGAAGGCATATCTGTTCTCGGGCACGGTGGCGAGCAACCTCCGCTTCGGGAAACCCGATGCGACCGATGATGAGATGTGGGCCGCTCTCGAGATCGCACAGGCTCGCGACTTCGTGGCCGCCCAACCCGAGGGACTCGAATCGGAGGTGGCCCAGGGTGGGACCAACTTCTCGGGCGGCCAGCGTCAACGGCTGGCGATCGCCAGGGCCGTGATCCGCCGCCCTGAGATCTATGTCTTCGACGATTCGTTCTCGTCGCTGGACCTGGCCACCGACGCCCGACTCCGCCGTGCCCTCAAGCCGGTCACAGCCCAGGCAACGGTGATCATCGTGGCCCAGCGGGTGTCGACCATCGCCGACGCCGATCAGATCATCGTGCTGGAGGACGGGGAGATCGTTGGCCTCGGCACCCATGAGGCGCTCCTTGCCACCAGCCCCACCTACGTCGAGATCGTGGAGTCTCAGCTCAGGGCCGAGGTCGCCTCGTGAGCGATCGCACGATGAAGGCCACCGAGAGGGTCCAGGCCGGGCCCGGGCCGGGGCGCGGACCGTTCGGGGGCGGCATGATCGGGCAGAAGTCACTCGATTTCGGTTCTTCGGCAAGACGGCTGGCCGCCCGGCTCCGCCCCGAGCGGCTGCGGGTCATGCTCGTCTTCCTGACTGCCGTCGTCAGCGTCGGGCTCGCCGCGATCGGGCCGAGGGTGCTCGGGCAGGCCACCGATCTGATCTTTGCCGGGGTCATCGGGTCACGTCTGCCTGAGGGGACGACAAAGGCCGAGGCGATCGATGCGGCCCGGGCACAGGGCCAGGGCCAGATCGCCGATCTGCTCGGCGGAGTCGATCTCGTGCCGGGGCAGGGCATCGACTTCCAGGCCCTGGGCACTGCGCTCCTCGTCGCCCTCGCCCTGTATGCGGCATCGGCACTCCTCGGCTTCCTCCAGGGCTATCTGCTCAACGACGTCGTTCAGCGCACCATCTTCCGGCTCAGGGGCGAGGTCGAGGACAAGCTGAATCGCCTTCCGCTCCGCTACTTCGATCGCCAGCCCCGTGGCGAGCTGCTGAGCCGTGTCACCAACGACATCGACAACGTCTCGCAGACCCTGCAACAGACGATGAGCCAGCTACTCACCTCGGTCCTCACGGTCCTCTTCGTCGTCGGGATGATGTTCTCCATCTCGCCGGCCCTGGCCGTCATCGCCCTGGTCACGATCCCCGTGTCGATGGTCCTCGCCGGGTTGGTCATGAAGCGCTCCCAGACCCAGTTCATCACCCAATGGCGGCGGACCGGGACCCTCAATGCCCAGATCGAGGAGGCCTTCACCGGTCATTCCCTGGTCAAGGTGTATGGGCGGCAGGGGGAGAGCCAGGCGGGCTTCGAAGTCGAGAACGAGGAGCTCTACAAGGCCAGCTTCGGCGCCCAGTTCCTCTCCGGGCTGATCATGCCGATCATGATGTTCATCGGGAACCTCAACTACGTCGTCATCGCGGTGGTCGGCGGGCTGCGGGTTGCCAGTGGGACGATGAGCCTCGGTGACGTCCAGGCCTTCATCCAGTACTCCCGGCAGTTCACCCACCCGGTCACCCAGATCGCATCGATGGTGAACCTCCTCCAATCCGGCGTCGCCTCGGCGGAGCGGGTGTTCGAGCTGCTCGATGCCGATGCGGAGGCCCCCGACGACCAGGTCCCGGAGATGGTCGGCGACCGACACGGACGGGTCGTGTTCGAGGAGGTGTCCTTCCGCTACGAGGAGGACCGCCCCCTCATCGAGGATCTGTCCCTCACGGTCGAGCCAGGCCAGCAGGTGGCGATCGTCGGCCCGACCGGTGCCGGCAAGACCACCCTGGTCAACCTGATCATGCGCTTCTACGAGCTCGACTCGGGGCGGATCACCCTCGACGACGTGGACATCGCCCATATGCGACGGTCCGATCTGCGCTCAGAGATCGGCATGGTCCTGCAGGACACCTGGCTGTTCAAGGGGACGATCCGGGAGAACATCGCCTACGGGCGCCCCGATGCCAGCGAGGAGGAGATCCTCGACGCGGCCAAGGCCACCTTCGTCGACCGCTTCGTCCACAGTCTCCCTGACGGTTATGACACGATCATCGATGACGAGGGGAGCAACGTGAGTGCCGGCGAGAAGCAGCTGATCACCATCGCTCGCGCTTTCCTCGCCGACCCATCGCTGCTGATCCTGGACGAGGCCACCAGCTCGGTCGACACCAGAACCGAGCTTCTCCTCCAGCATGCCATGGCCGCCCTGCGCACCGATCGGACCAGCTTCGTGATCGCCCACCGTCTTTCCACCATCCGGGACGCCGATCTGATCCTGGTGATGGAGGAGGGCCGAATCGTGGAGCAAGGCACCCACGACGAACTGGTCGCCCTCGACGGCGCCTATGCCGCTCTCTACAACGCGCAGTTCAGCGGGGCCCAGGAAGAGCCCGAAGCGGCGGCCTGAGAGCCGTGTGTGACCACCCACGGAGATGGTCGCCTGCACACGGCCCACCCACGGGGTCAGTCCGCCCAGCGATGAACCCGGATCGAGTCGGGGTCGAAGCCGACCGAGGTGCAGAATTCCTCGAAGCGGCGGCGGGGGACACCCTTCCATTCCAGGTCGCCCAGGGTCTCATCGATGGGGACGTCGAACCGCAAGGTGGTGAGCTCCCGGTACAGATAGGCCAGATCGTGATTCTCGCTCAGCACCGCGGCCAGCTTGTCGCCCCCGCGAACCGTCACCTCCCAATCGGACGCCGACTCGGGGATCAGCTCCAGACGCGGATAACGGGCCAAGACGGTCGAGGCGGACTTGGCGCCCCACCCGGGCAACCCGGGTACGCCGTCGGCGGTGTCGCCCACCAAGGCGAGATAGTCGGGTATCGACTCGGGGTGTATCCCGAACTTGTCCACCACGGCTCTCTCGTCGAGGATCTTTTGCTCACGGCGGTTGTAGGTGACGATCCGGTCCCCGATGACGAGTTGGTTCAAGTCCTTGTCCGGAGTTGCGATCACCACCTGATCGACGTCCTCGACCCAGCGGATGGCGGCCGTGGCGATGGCGTCGTCGGCTTCGAACTCGATGTTCCGCCACACCACGACACCGAGGGCCTCCAAAGCGGTCTCGGCGACGGGGAACTGGGCGAGCAGATCGGGGTCCATGCCTGCAGAGGACTTGTAGTAGGGGAACATGACGTTGCGAAAGGACTCGATCACGGTGTCGAAACTGGCAGCGAGATGGGTCACCTCCGGCTCTCGGAGCAGGGCGAGGGTGGACTCCATGATCCCCAGGGTCGCCTTCAGATCCTGTCCGTCCGGGCCGGTGACGGTGTCCTTGCGGCCATAGTGAGAGCGAAAGAGCTCGTAGGTACCATCGAGGAGGTGGACACGCACCGGGCCGATGCTACGTCGAATGGGGATGCTGATCCCTGGGACGCGGTCACAACCGAATGGAGCGCCCTGAAAGACCGGCTCCGACGCACCTATGAGGACCTGGCGTCAGACGGGGGCCCCAGTGAAGAAGAGATAAGGAGCGCCCTGGCCACGCTGGCCGGTGCCTGGGACCAGGTGGCTGCATCGTTCAGCGCGGCGATGGGCGATCCCGGGACCCGGGCCCAGCTCAAGAAAGCGGCCGGCTCGCTCGCCGCCGCCCTGGGTGCGACGGTGAGCGGCCTGGGCACCGAGCTCGAGATTCGTGACGACACCGATGACCAGCCCGCTGATCAGCACACATGAGCTGATCGGGTCCCTCGAAGACAACGCGATCTTCGACGTGCGCTGGTCGCTGGCCAACCCCGGCCACGGCGCCGACGCCTACGCCGAGGGACACATACCCGGCGCGGTGTTCGTGGATCTGGAGACGGACCTGGCCGCCCCATCCGGGGAGGGCCGTCACCCGTTGCCTACCGCAGCCGAATTCTCCCGCACTCTGGGAAGGCTGGGGCTGGGCCCCGCAGACGACGTCGTGGTCTACGACGACGTCGGTGGAGCGGTCGCCGCCCGGCTTTGGTGGATGCTGCACTCCATCGGACATCTTGGAGAGGTTCGCGTGCTCGACGGAGGCATCCAGGCCTGGACACAAGACGGCTTTCCCCTGGAGACGGAGCCCGTGGTCCCGGTGCGGACCGACTACCCGCCGGTGGCACGGTTCAGGGGTGTGGTGACACACGACGAGCTCGGGGGAAGATTCATCGTCGATGTGCGGGCCCCAGAGCGGTATCGAGGAGAGACGGAGCCGGTCGACCCAAAGGCAGGACATATCCCGGGAGCGGTCAACTACCCGCTCGAAGGCAATCTGGAGGATGGCCGCTTCCGCAGCCCGGAAAGCCTGGCCGATCGCTACCGCGGCTTCCCGGATCGGGGGATCGTCTCCTGTGGCAGCGGAGTCAACGCCTGTCACGCGGCCCTAGCCCTGGTCGTCGCCGGACGTCCCATTCCCGATGTCTATGTGGGGTCGTTCTCCGATTGGTCCCGCCGCGACCTCCCGGTCGCCACCGGGCCCGAGCCATGACCTGGCCACGGGCGATCGAAGCAATCGAGTCGTCAGACACCGATGAGCTGTTGCGAGTGATCGATGGGCTGTGTGCCGCCCGGGACTGGGACCGGCTTCTCGAATTGAGACGGCGATGTGCCGAGGCGGTGACCAGGGGAAAGCAGGTCTGGGGTGTGGAGGAGCACATCCGTTATCGCCTGGCTCTCGAGGCCCCGGCCCCCATTGCCGGGTCGGTCGTGTCGGAAGGCGGCTCCAGATTCGGTCTGGGCCCCCTTCCCGAGGTGGCGGCGAGCACCAAGACGTGGGCAGAGATGGATCCGCACCTGACGCCCGGGCCCGACCGAGACACCTTCGCCGCAGAGAGGGTCGTGCGCGGCGACCGGGTGGATGAGATCCCGGACCTGCCCGCGCACCTCCAGCCCTGGGAGCCGGCTTACGAGACGGCGACATACAAGAGTGATGGGATCGAGGCGCCCTCCCCATCGCTGCCACCAACTCTGGTCGTGGAACTACCGGAAAACCCAACGACGATCGACGATCTTCCCTCCGCCGCTGCACTGGCAGACCTGGTCGAGGCCTGGACCGACCAATCCAACGGCCGGTGCCAGACCGCCGCCGCGGAGGGAGACCATCTGGCCGCTATTGCCGCGTTGGGCATGACCCGGGCTCGGGCGGCCGATCTCGGCCCCGGTTCGGGCATGGCCTGGATGGCGTGGGCCGGGGCTTCGGCCGGAGCCCATGGGCGCCGGCGAGGAGCGGCGGCCGGCCGCTACCTGGCCTGGTGGGCGGTGGCCACGCTGACCGACCAGGACTGGCCGGCGGATCCAGACGTCATGGGCCGGGCTGCGACCTCGCTCGCCTGGCACTGGTTCGACGATGGCAGCCCCGAGACGGGATGGGTTCTTCGCCTCGCCCTCACCAGCCCCGATCTCGGGCTGTCCTGGGCGATCTCGGCGACCGACCAGGACTGAACTGAAATTGGGACCCTGAGTGCCGCATATCGCATCTGTGGCTCCCCATTTGGACGAGATCAGCCCACGCTGACCTGGATCGTGTGCCAACCGGTGGCACCGTCGGGAGCAGGGGGGCGCGACTCATCGGTCTGGACGCTGCCGTCACCGTCGGTGGCACGTACCTGGAGACGATGGGTCCCGGCGGGGGCATCCCAGTCGACCACCCACTGACGCCAACAGTTGTCCGAAAGGGGCTCGGAGAGCTCGGCCTCGACCCATTCTGCGTCCTCGCCCGGCCTCACCTCGACCCTGGAGATCCCCCGGGTGGGCGCCCAGGCGACACCGGCCACCCGGTGCCTCCCGGGGTCGAGAGCGGTTCTGTTGGTCGGAGTATCGATCCGGCTCTGGGTCTTGATGGGCGCTTCCTTGGCCCAGCCACGCGGGACCCAGTAGGCATCGAAGTCGTCCCAACCGGTCAACTCGATGGAGGACAGCCACTTGGTGGCCGACACATACCCGTAGAGGCCGGCCACCACCAGCCGGGCCGGGAATCCGTGCTCGAGTGGCAGCGGCTCCCCATTCATCCCCACGGCCACCAGGGAGTCACGACCGTCGTAGACCGCCTCGACCGGGAACCCGACGGTGAAGTCATCGACCGAGCGCCCCACCACTTGCTCGGCGTCTCCGCGCACCCCGGCCCGGTCGAGAATATCGGAGAGGGGAACCCCGAGCCACCGAGCGTTGCCGACGAGGTCGCCACCGACCGCATTGGAGACACAGGACAGTGTCACGTCCCTCTCCACCAGGGGCATGGCGAGCAGGTCGTCGTAGGTGAGGGAGTAGGGCCGGTCGACGCGCCCCTCCACGGTGATCGCCCATTCGGATATCTCGACACGAGGGACGCTGAGAAATGCGGTGTCGATCCGGTAGAAGACCTCGTTCGGTGTTATGACAGGGCTGAGCCCTTGAACGCCGAGCTCGGCCGCCTCCGGCATCGGGGGCAGGGACTCGGCAGCCGCCGGAAAGCTCACGTCGGCGCGTCCCGACACTGATCGGGTCGAGCGGTCGACCAGGGCCCTCCCGATCCCCCCGGAGAATGCGGCGACACCGAGGATCGCGCCCAGCCCGATCACCAAACGGCGACGGGACGGGTCGGCGGGTTTGGCCGGCTCCTCCACCTGCGCCACGGCTGCCGGGCTCTGTGCGTACAGCCACCGCAGTGCGGCCAGACCGGTGATGATGGCAAGACCCGCCGGGATCACTGCCACTCCGATCGAAACGGCCGGATCACGGGTGGCGGCCAGCGTCGCCGCAGCGCCGAACCCGAGGAAAACGGCGACGGCGATGCCAAACCGGCGTCGGGCGATCATGCCGATCAGGGCACCGACCAGGAGCGAGACGAGCACGATCCCGATGAGGAGGACGAGCTTGTCATTGGTCCCGAAAGTCGAAATCGCCCACTCCTTGACCGGTGTCGGTGAGGCATCGATCACCCAGTCGCCCACGGCTTCGATCAGCGACGGCAGACCGAGTAGCCCCGCCGCCAGCTCGGAGACGCCGAGCGCGAGTGCGACCGCAGCAGCCCCAGCCATGGCGTCCCGACCCTTCGAGCTCATGCCAACAAAGCTACGGACACCGCCTCCCTATGACATGTGGGTCGTGCGAAACAAATGATCAAATAGCCTGCAGACGATGGAACTGGTCATCGGAGAGGACGGGATGCCCCGCTGCTGGTGGGGCTCGGGCCCGGACTACGCGCCTTATCACGACGAGGAATGGGGCCGGCCCAGCACCGAGGACACCCGTCTCTTCGAGAAGATCTGCCTGGAGGGTTTCCAGTCCGGGCTCTCATGGCTCACGGTTCTCCGCAAGCGGGAGAACTTCAGGGCCGCCTTCGCCGGATTCGAGCCCGGGATCGTGGCCGGGTTCGGCGAAGACGACGTGGCCCGACTCCTGGGGGATGCCGGCATCATCCGTCATCAGGGCAAGATCCGCTCGACCATCAACAACGCAGGCAGGGCCCTGGAGCTGATCGAGGAAAAGGGCTCCCTCGCCGGTTACTTCTGGTCTTGGGCCGAGCCCGAGCAACCACCCCCGGTCGAGATACCAGCGGTGACCGAGACATCCACCGCGATTTCGAAGGACCTGAAACGGCGCGGATGGTCCTTCGTCGGGCCGACCACCACGTATGCCTTCATGCAGGCAATCGGCCTCGTCAACGATCATCTGGAGGGCTGTCACGTGCGGGAGGAGTGCGCTTCGTCCAGACGTCGCGTCCTCGGGCTCGATCTCTAGCGTTCCCGTGGTGATCGACCGACCCGCTTTCTCCGTAGGCATCGAGGAGGAGTATCTCGTCGTGGACCGGGAAAGCCGGGAGCTGGTCAAGGACCCGCCTCCCGAGCTGTGGGACTCACTCCGCCAGGTCCTCGGCCCTCAGGTGACACCCGAGTTCCTGAAGGCTCAGATCGAAGTCGGGACCAAGGTGTGCGCCAAGCTCTCCGAAGCCAGGGACGATCTGGCCGGGCTCCGTCGCGACCTGGCCGGGGTCGTCGCTGAGTTCGGAGCGGCCATCATCGCTGCCTCCACCCACCCCTTCGCCAACTGGATGGAGCAGGAGACGACCGAGCAGCCCAGGTATCAACGTCTCGCCGCGGACTATCAGGTAGTGGCCCGCCAGCTCGTGATCTGCGGGATGCATGTCCACGTGGGTATCGAGGACGACCACCTTCGCCTCGACCTCATGAATCAGATCCGTTACATGCTCCCCCACCTCCTCGCCCTGAGCACGTCGTCACCGTTCTGGGGCGGGACCGAGACCGGGTTGCTCGCATACCGGCCGGTCATCTTCCAGAATCTGCCTCGAACCGGGATCCCGGAAGAATTCGAGTCGTGGGGGGAGTACGAGCGGACCGTGAGCATCCTGGTCGAGGCTGGGATCATCGAGGACGCCACCAAGCTCTGGTGGGACATAAGGCCATCGGCGCGCTACCCGACCCTCGAGATGAGGGTGACCGATGTCTGCACCCGGCTCGACGACGCCATCACCGTCGCCGCCCTCTATCTGTGTCTGCTCGGGTACATGTTCCGGCTACGCCGGCGCAACCAGAGATGGCGGCTGTACTCCCCATTCCTGATCTCGGAGAACATGTGGCGCGCCCAGCGATACGGGACCGATGGCAGCCTGATCGACTTCGGCCGGGGTGAGCTCGTCGCTTTCCCTGCACTGATGGAAGAGGCGATCGAGATGTTGGCCCAGGATGCGCTGGAGTTCGACGTCATAGAGCAGATTCGTCACATACGGGACATCGTCAGGGAAGGGACCAGTGCCCATCGGCAGCGCGCGGTCTACCACGGCGCCCTGGAAGGGGGCGCCGGCGAGCGCGAGGCCCTGGAGGCCGTCGTCGACCACCTGATCGAAGACACGATGTTCGGGTTGTGAGCGAAGCACGGGTCGACCCCGACACCATGACCTTGCTACTCACCGGGCTGCTCCCACCGGATGGCTCTCATGTCCGTCAAACCTTGCTCGACGCGATCGAAGCCCGTCTGCCTCGGGATCCCGAGGCACGGGTCAACGTCCAGCTGTCGGAGCTGGGCCCGGGGCGCACCGCCACCTGGCACGTCCACAACGGGATCGTCTACTTCGTCCTCCTACGCGGGATCGTGACCCTTCAGTACGAGGGGCGGTCGGAGCACTTCTCCGCTGGTGACGTCTACACCGAGCCGATCGGCGTCGTTCATCGGGCCCTCAACCCCCATCCCGATCTCTCGGCCTCGCTGGTCGGCTTCTGGGTGACGGCTTCCGACCGGCCGCACATCACCGAGGTGGGCGAGCCGCCCTGGTCCCCGAGCGACGAAGCGCACCCGTCACTCGGCTGACTGGGGCGGCGATTCGGATCTCTGTCTGCGCAGCTCCTTGGGGGTCAAGTCGATGGGCCCGGGTGTCACCCATCCTCGCCAGATCCCCACACCCCTGACGGCCGCGACGAGGAACACACAGGCGATCGCGATGAGGTCGGTGCCGAGATCGGTGAGCTCCGACAGTGCGACAAAGACAATCGCCCCGACCAGGGCCGCCGTGGCGAATGGCGCCCCTCTCCTGAAGGCCCTGGGTGGGACGTCACCCACGATCACATCGAGAAGAATCCCTCCGCCGATCCCCGTGACCACGCCGACCAGGACCGCGGAGCCAAGGGGCAGGTCGAGGAGGAGGGCGCGTGAGGCCCCAACCACAGTGAACAAACCCAGGGAAACGGTGCTGACGGTGGCGAGCAACAGGTGCATTCGCTCGACCGCGGAACCAAAGAACATCCCGAAGATTGCGGCCCCGGCCACGGTGTACAGGTAGACCGGATTCGTCAAAGCCAGCGGGACGGTCCCGAGCATGATGTCCCTGATCATCCCACCTCCCAGGCCCCCGACGACTGCCATTGCCCCCAGGCCCACCGCGTCGAGGCCCCTGGTGGCGGCGTAAACGGCGCCGGCCAGAGCGCCGGAGACGATCGTCGTCAGCTCTATCCAAAGTGGGGGCGTTACCAGGGTGCTCTCCATCAGAGCAGTCGCGTTGCAGCGGTCATCTACGCCGGGGGCACCAGCACCGCGTTGACCACGTGCACAACTCCGTTGGACCCCAGCACATTGCTGATGGTGATCGTCGAGACGTCGTTCAGGACGATCTGTCCCCCGGTCACCGAGATCGCCACCGTGCCGCCCTGGGAGGTCGTCACCGATCCCAGGCCGATCAAATCGAAGGCTCCCAGGTTGTCTTCGACCACGTGATAGAGCAGGACTGCCTGCAGCGCCTCCGGCTCGGTCGGAAGCGAATCTGCCAGCTGGGCGAAGGCCTCGTCGGTCGGGGCGAAAATGGTGAACGGCCCACCCCCGGAGAGGGTCTCGGTGAGCCCGGCGGTGTCGATGGCAGCCAGTAGTTGGGTGAACTGACCTGCATCCGCCAGCACATCGAGGATGCCGCCTGCGACAGGGGGCACGGTCGTGGGGAGCGCGGCCGTGGTTGGCGGGGCCGGCGCTGTCGTCGCAGGCGCCGGTGGGGCCGTCGTAGCGGGAGCCGGCTCCGTCGTAGCCGGACCCGAGGTGGACGGTGGGGCGGAGGGGACCGGGTCGGTGGGCTCCGGTGCCGGCGGGTTCCCCGCCTCGGTCAATGCAGCCTCGAAGGCGCGCATCGTGGCGGCATCGACCACCCCCGTGGCCGGGACGCCGAGCTCGGATTGCAGCGCCTTCAACGCCTCTTCGACCGCGTTCGACCAGACACCGTCTACCGGCCCGGTGTAGTGGCCCGTGGCGGTCAGGATCCCCTGCAGCGCCGCCACCTGGGCCGATTCGCCCTGGTCGAGACGTTCGGCGAGGGTGCGTTGGGTGGCAGGGTCGGGAAGACCGGTCACCTCGAGACCGGCCTCGTCCTGGAGCCTCTCCACGGCGGCGATCGTCTCGGGGCCGTAGATCCCGTCGATCCTGCCCCCATAGAGGCCGATTGTCGCCAGGTCGGTCTGCAGCGCCGACACATATCCGGACACCCACTCCGTGGCTTCATCCTCGTCCTCGATGCAGCCGGCATCGGCAAACAACCGCACCCAGGCGACCTGGAGGGCATAGGCGGCCGAGGTGAAGCGAACCCCGGCATCCACTACCTGGGTTCGGTCGTTGATCCCGGCCACGGAGTCGTCGAAGTCCTCCTCCGCCTCCTGAACGGTCGTGATCGAATCGGATTCCAAGAGCTCGATGGTCACTGCCGTGTCGGGATCTGCCTCGACCGCGCCTCGGAACACGGCGGCGGATTCACCGACCGCCTCACGCGCTGAATCGAGGTCATCCGCCGCCGATCGCACGTCGCCGACGGTCAACTCCACGTCGTCGAACAAGCCGCCGTAGGTGTCGAGGGCGGTCACGTACTCCTCGACGTCGGCGCAGAACTGGGCCTGGGCCTCCTCGACGGAGATCTCGTCCGAGCCACACGCCGATACCGCCAGGGCCAGGACCGCGATGACTGCCGTCCTGCGAGTCGTATTCCTCATTCGAGGGCCTGGCCCACGTCGTACCCCAGGGCGGATGCAAGACGGGGGGCCCCCGTCACCAGGCGCACGGCTCCGGCCACCGGGGCGGCCGCTATGAACGCACCGATGCAGTCGTCAGCCGTGGCGCCTCCCTGACGTGCCTCGTCGATCAATCGGCGATACGTCGGCGTCGATGCACCGAGTGAGACGGCGGCGCCGATGCCGACCAAACCCCGGGTCCTCTGATCGAGGGCGCCAGGACCGAACGCCGTGAGCGACGGACTCGGGTCGGCAGCGTCTTTCAGCTCCTTGAGGGTCTGTCCCATGCTTTCGGAGTCCATCGTTCACCTCTCGAGATGGCCCAGCGTGCCCCACCGCAATGACACACTTCCCCCGCGGCACCGGCATCGCCTCAGGGGGGTGAAATGTCAGGTGCCGAGCAGCCCGGCTTCACCCGCGATTCGAACCGCCTCGCTTCGCGACGACGCCCCCAGCTTGCGATAGATCGACATCGCCTGGGTCTTGACGGTATGGCGAGAGATATAGAGACGTTCCCCGATCTCGGGGAAGGTGTGATGACTGGCCAGCAACGGCAGGAGACGCAGCTCGGCCGTGGTCAACATCGAAGGACCTACGTTCCCGGGCTTCATGTCGGCCATCGACCGGGCCAGCTCCTCCCGTTGGCCCGGAAGGAGACCGAGGTCGGGGCACTGATTGAGGATGACACGCATCTCACGGAGGATCAGCCTGGCCCCCGCCACCTCCGCCAGCTCGACATGTGCCCTCGCCATCTCGATGCCCGTCTGGACCGAAATCCCGGGAAGCGAGGCGTTGAGTTGAGGGCGAAGTCGCACGGCTTGAGCGAGCAATTCCCGAGCGCGTGGGATGTCGTTGCGGTGGCGGGCGAGACGTGCCGCGACTACGAAGGTGAGCGCGCTCGTGGAGTACCCATCCAATCCATGGTCGAGGAGCAGGCGGAGGGCCGTCCCGCAGGCGGCTTCTGCGCCGGCCCAGTCGCGCGACTGCATGGCGATCAAGGCTCGTTCGGAGAGTGCGATCGTCGCGGTCGGCACGGCAAGAAGAGGTTCCGCCATCGAGATGGCCTGAGCGAACAACGAATCGGCCTGCTCAGTATCCCCGAGCCACATCCATCCCAGCCCTTCCACGGTGATGCAGGCCGGCGTCCACTCCGAGCCGGGCGGGAACGCGTCACGCGCCTGGCGGGCATCGGCGATCATGGTTGTCACCCCGGACTGACAGCGCAGAGCAGCAACCAGCCGAGCCAACGGATGCGATTGATCGCCGATGAGATCCAACAGTCGCCCGCTTCGCAGAGCATCACCACTGAGGGCTGCCGCCAGGGCGCCAAGCGCTGCGGAAGCGGGATGGCCGGCCAGCCCGCCTCGCTCCTCGAGCCAGTCGAGCCAGCCGAACACGGTGTCCGATCGACCTGTGGAGTAGGTGGTGCGAGCGATGCGCTCCATGAGCCCCGCCACCCCGGAAACGTCACCTGCGGCCTGAGCGTGGCGGATGGCCAATTCCGGATGGCCATTGTTCTCGAACCACTCCGCGGCCCGGCGATGCAGTCCCTCCACCGCAGAGGGCTCGCGTAGCCGCAACTCCGCTTGGAGCAGGTCCTGGAACATGTGGTGATAGCGGTACCACTCCCGGACACGGTCGAGTGGGACTATGAGAAGGTTCGACTGCACGACGCTATCGATCAGGCGCTCCGACCCCGTCGTCTCGAGCACGGCATCGCACAGGGGACCACTCAGACGATCGAGGATCGACGTCCGGATCAGGAACGTCCGCTTCGGCCCTGACAGACGATCGAGGATCGCACTACGGAGGTACCTTGCGATGAACACGTCGCTTCCCTCCACCGTGACCGGCGAGACCTCATTCGACCCTGATTTCATGGCGAGGGCGGCCAGGTACACGCCCACCGGCCAGCCCTCGGAGCGGGCCATTAGGTCGGCAATGTCGTAACCGGGCTCGACACCGACGTAATCGAGCAGACCAGCCGCCTCGTGCACGTCGAAGGCGAGATCCGATGCAGTCAACTCGGCGACGAAACCGCGAGCTCGAAGATCGGCAATCGGGAGCCTGGGCTCGGCACGCGAAGCCAGGATCAACCGAACCCTGCCCTCGAGTTGATGGATCAAGGCCGCGATCACGTCCCAGGAGGCCCTGGTGCGGAGTGCGTCGAGATGGTCGATGAAGAAGAGCCCGCCTTCCGCCCCGGGTTGCAGGGCCGAGACGAGGCGCGGGATGCCGTCTGCGGCGGAAGGTCTCGATGAGAAGCGGGCGCCCGTCCTTCTGTCCGGCATGATCATGCCTGCATGATCGAAGGCGGCCCAGAGACGGCGTAAAAGCCCAACCGGATCATTGTCGGCGGGATCGAGTGAGAGCCACGCCGCCGGCGGCGACGCAGACGTCATCCATTGCGTCAGCAGAGTGGTCTTTCCGTATCCGGCCGGGGCCACCACCACGACGACACGGGCGTCGTCAAGAGACCGAACCCGATCCAGGAGATGCCCGCGCCCCAGCATCCCTTCGTGGAGGGAGGGCGGGCGCAGATCGAGATCGTGTATCTCGAAGGAATCCGGGCCGTGCGTCGAGCTCTGCGTGGCTCGGCTTCGAACCGATGTCACCGGGAAATGGTAGGCGGAGCGAGGCTTGGGATGTGCAAACGACGCCCCAGGACCGGGCTAGTCGATGGCCTCACTGTCTCCCAGGAAGAATCCCACCTGCGGCGCGGCGGAGGCGATTCGGGCCGCCCCAACCAGCGGCGCGATGCAGATCAGCGTCTGCACGATCTCCTCGTCGTCGGCCCCAGCGGCATGGGCACGGTCGATCGCGGTGTGATACGAGGGGATGTCCGCCTCGGTGGCAACAAGGGCCGCGATCGTCACCAGGGCCGATGTCTTGTGATCGAGGCCGGTGATGCTGACGCCGT
>JAICRU010000126.1 GCA_025937235.1 Acidimicrobiia bacterium | reverse complement strand
TCGGTGCGGGCGGCCTCGAGCGCGCACTCGACGAGACCGGGTACGACCCCGTGCTCGAGGAAGGGGAGATTCGCTTCCGCAACTGCCCGTTTCACGCCCTCAAGGAAGACGACCAGCCTACGGTCTGCAATCTCAATTTGGGATTGGTGGAAGGAATGCTCCGTGGCGCTTCTGACGACCGATCCGCCATCCTGGAGCCTTCCGACGACTACTGCTGTGTGAGGATTCGCCACTGATCGAGCGCCGTTTGGCCACCGCTCGCCAGTGGGTAAGGACAGCGAGGCATCCGCCCCGCCTCCCTGGGCTCGATGCCAGTTTGAGCGGGGCCCAACCGTTTGGGGGTGGTTGGGCCTCCCTCTCTAACCGGCAGCGAGCCGCGCCGCGGTCGAAAGGTCCTCGATCAGTGCGGCTCGCAGCCGATCACGTTCCTCCGGGTCCGAGGCACGCAACACTGCGGAGGGGTGGATGGTGGCGACGACGGTCCTCCCTCCCCAATCGATCGCCTGGCCACGTTGTCTCATGACACGGAACGAACGTCCCAACAAAGCCTGCGAGGCGATGGCGCCGAGGCAGACGATGACCAAGGGATCGACGATGGACAGCTCGGCCTCCAGCCAGGGAAGGCAGGCCCGGACGTGTCTCGTCGCCGGGGTCTTGTGGAGCCGGCGCTTGCCTCTGGGCTCCCATCGGAAGTGTTTGACGACATTGGTCAGGTAGACGTCATCCAAGGGGATACCCGCCCCGGCCAGAGACTCGTCGAGCACCGTCCCGGCCGGCCCGACGAAAGGCTCTCCTTCACGGTCTTCGACGTCGCCGGGTTGCTCGCCCACCAGCATCAGGTGAGCGCGGGTCGACCCTGATCCGAACACGACCTGGGTCGCCTCGCGATAGAGCTCACAGGCGGTGCAGCTCTCCGCGGCCAGATGCAGCTCGTCGAGGGATGCGCCGGTGGCGAGGAGCTCTGTTGCAGGGTTCGGATCGGGGTCTTTGGCCATCTCGGTCAACTACCCACCTCTGGTTGGCCGGAAACTCCGGCCGAAGCACCCCCCCGCACCCAAGTCATGAATCGCGTGACCTCCCAGGCGTTGACCACGGATTTCGGGGACACACCGGCCCGCTGCATCGTCGCCACCGAGTTGGCGATGTTCCCCATCTCTCCCACCCGATGCGCGTCGGAATTGGCGGCCAGGAGCGCTCCCGCCGAAACCGCTGCAGCCGCGTGGGATGCGGAGAGATCCAGCCGGTCCCGGTGGCCGTTGACCTCGAGGGCGACGTCGTGGTCGATGGCTGCCGCGATCACGGCGTCGATGTCGACGTCTACTGCGGGTCGGGTCCCGATCCGACGGCCGGTGGGATGGGCGAGGACCCGAACCATCGGATGGCTCAGGGAACGGATGATGCGCGCCGTCTGCTCGTCGTGCCCCAGGTCGAAGAACGAGTGAAGCCCGGCGACGGCGAGGTCGAGCCGGCCCAGCGTCCCGTCGTCGATGTCGAGACCCCCGTCACGGGCGATGTTGAGCTCAGCACCGTGCAGGACGACCAGATCGGGGAATCTCGGACGCACCTCGTCGATCGCCACAGCCTGAGCCTCGAGCCCGGCCTCGTTCAGCCCGCCGAATCGGAGCCCCGAGGTGTGATCCGTGATGAGGACGTATTCGTAGCCACCGTCGACCGCCTCGAGGAGGATCTCGTCCAGGCTCATCCGACCGTCAGGCGACAGGTCGCTGTGCAGGTGGAGGTCACCGCGGACATGTCCGAGACGGATGACACCGGCCGCCACTTCGTCCGGCAGTCCACGAGCCGGCGGCGGAATCCAGATCCTCCCACTCGCTGCGTAGATATCTGACTCCGACGCCGTCATGCCTCCAGCGGCATCCAGGATCTCTCGTGCGTGGCCGGACGGGCCGGTGAGCATCAGCAGCCTGGAGGCCGCCTGCTCGGCGGAGACCAGATGTGCCCTGACCTCGACACCCTCGTGGGAGCGGAGGATGGCCTCCCCCGATTCGCCAAAGCCCAGGAACCGCGCCACGGCGGTGCTCTGGAGGAACTCTCGCCCGGCCGGCGGGTCCGTCACGGCGGCGACCAGATCCACCACCCCCACCCACTCCTCCATCGTCCGCACCTGCCCGGCCGGTTCCACCACCCCGCCAAGATGACGGTGCAAATGGCGGCCCAAGGTGTCGGCGAGCACCCAGGCCTGAAAGGCCGGAACCACGCCCGGGACGGGCACGAGAGCGAGTGCCCTGTCCCACCGCTCTGCGGTGCCGGGCCCGACCCCTCGCAATGCCTCGACCCCGCCGCTTTCGATAGCCCCCCTGAGCTGCTCGGTCGTCTCCACGCCAAGCTCCCCCTTGAGGAGCCGGAGGATGGAGGGTGTCATCCGGGGCAAACGTCTCATCGTGGCGACGTCGGCCGGATACATCTCCTCCAGCCGATCGAGGAGCATCAATTTGCCGGTCTCTTCGAACTCGGTGATGAGCCTCAGCACCCCGGCTCCTATGCCGGGGGTGCTGAGGATGCTCTCCGGTGGGTCCGAGAGATCGGGCGAGAGGTCGTCGAGAGACCACACCGCCCTGCGATATGCCTTGGCCCGGAAGGATCGACGTCGCTCGTCCGCTCTCACCAGGTCGGCCAGACGCCACAGGGCGGCACCGAGCTCCTGACGTGCCTCACTCATTGCGTGTCCCCGTTTCGCCCGTCACTCGTGGTGGTAAGCCGAAGAAGCTCACAGCCAAGGAGGGCAAGTCATGAGCAGGTTCTTGCGTATCGCCGGATTCGGCGCTGCCATCGCCGCCGCCGTGTACCTCCTCGACCCCGACCGGGGCCGGTCGCGTCGGGCCAAGCTCGCCGACCAGGCGGGCGCGGCAGCGCGCAAGACCGGAGAGAAGATCGAGGCACAGGCGCGTTATCAGAAGGGCGTGATCCAGGGGATGGCACACGACCTCGCCGAGCCGTTTCGTCCCGAGCCCGAGTTCGACGACGCCACGCTGCTCCAGAAGGTGCGAAGCGAGGCCTTGGGCAGATGGCAGGGCGGCAAGCACGACGTCGACATCGCGGTTACAGACGGGGTGGTCACCCTGAAGGGGACAACGACTCCAGACCTGGCGGCCGACCTGACCGCCCTGATCGAGTCGGTGCCCGGTGTGGTCTCGGTCGAAGACGAACTGTCCATTCCCCAGCGGAGCTAGTCCTAGCGGAGCCTGCCGAGATGCGGGAGCATCCCGCTCCCGCATCGATTCACAGCCCTTCGATCTCGGGCTTGATCTCTTCCTGCCAGAAATCGATGAACCCCTGGGTCGGGTCCCCGATCTGGTGGAGATATATGTGGTCGATCCCGAGCCCGGCCGCCTCCTCGATCGATTCGAGGATGGGGCCGGCGTCGGGACCGCAGGGGATGGCCTTCTCCATGTCCGAGCGATCGACCATCTCAACTGCCTGTTCGAAGTGCTCCACGGTCCGCAGGTCCTGGTTCAGCTGCCCGGTGAGAGCGGTGTTGGGCCAGACACGGAGAGCACGGTCGATCGCCGTGTCCCGATCTGGGTCCCAGCAAAGTGACAACTGGCTCCAGATCGAGCCGTCGCCGCCGTGTTCCCGATACTTGTCGATCGTCTCCGCAGGCATCCCGGTGACCCAAAGGCCATCCCCGGCGCGTGCCGCCAGCTCGACGGCCGTGTCACCGAAAGCCGAAACGACGATCGGCGGCAAACGATCGGGAAGATCGAAGACCCGGGCGTCTTCCACGGTGTAATGCTTCCCCCGATGGGTGAAGCTGTCGCCTTCCCACATCCCTCGGATCACCTCGATCGCCTCTTCGAGCATCTCCAGGCGCACCTCGGCGGGTGGCCAGCGATCGGCGAGTATGTGCTCGTTGAGCGCCTCACCCGAGCCGACGCCCCACGTGAAGCGGTCTTCGAGGAGACACGCCGCCGTCGCCGCAGCCTGGGCGTTGATTGCCGGATGCATCCTGATCATGGGACACGTCACACCGACTCCCACTTCGATCTCCGTCGTGGCCTGGGCCAGGGCGCCGAGCACCGACCAGACGAACGGGCTGTGGCCCTGTTCCTCGATCCATGGGTGGTAATGATCGGAGATCGACACGAAGTCGAATCCGGCCTTCTCGGCCGCCACCCCGATCTCGACCAGCTTGACCGGTGGGTGCTCTTCACTGGAGAGCGTCAAACCGTGCTCGACCATGGCCGGTCACTTACCCAGTCTCGCTCCGAAGGCAAACGATGTTCCGGTTTTCACGGGATGGTTCGATGGGTAAGTGCTCAGCCCTCATGTCTATCACTAACAGCTCTCGAATTGGTATGCACGCGCTCACCCTTCCCCAAGGCTCTGGACCGAACCGCCTGGGAATCGTCTCGACCTATCCACCCACCAGATGTGGCATCGCCCGATACACGGCGGCCCTGGTCACGCATCTGGGCGACGCAGCCCCCGATCTCGACGTCGATGTCGTTCGTATCATCGACGATGCGCCGCCGGTGTCCGGTCTTGGCCAGGTCGGCATGGAGTTCGACCCCAACAGCGCGGTGAGCGTCAGGGCCGCAGCACGGCATCTGAACCGATGCGACCTGGTCATCATCCAGCACGAGTACGGGATCTTCGGCGGTGACGACGGCGAATCGGTGCTCGATCTCGCCGATCAGCTGGGGACGCCGCTCGTGACGGTGGCGCATACGGTGGTGTCCAGCCCTTCGGACCGCCAGCGACACATCCTCACCGAGCTCCACGAACGATCCAACCTCGTGGTCTTGTCCGAGGCAGCGCGCTCAGCCCTGGCCGCCTCCTACGACATCCCCCGGAGCGAAGTGGTGGTCATACCCCACGGGTCTCTCTGGGCGCCGGCACCGGCCCGGAGTGGCCCGCGGCGGGAGCTGGTGACCTGGGGCCTCCTCGGCCCGGGGAAAGGCCTGGAGATGTCGATAGAAGCGATGGCATTGCTCCGTGACATCGAGCCAGGACTCCGCTATCGCATCGTCGGGCGCACTCACCCGGTGGTCGCTCGCCGATCCGGGTCTGCGTATCGGCGGAGGCTCGAGGAGATAGTCGGATCGCTGAAGCTCGACGACATGGTCGAGTTCGTCGACCGCTACCTGGATGACGACGATCTGTATCGGCTCGTGGCCTCATCTGACCTCGTGGTGGCCCCATATGAGACTGTCGAACAGGTCACCTCCGGGGTGTTGGTGGACGCTGTGGCGGCGGGACGGCCGGTGGTCGCCACCCGATTCCCTCATGCGGTCGAGATGCTGGAAGGTGGAGCGGGTCTGGTCGTCGACCACGATGCATCTGCATTGGCCGCCGGCCTCCGAGCCCTCATCGAGGACGACCACGCCTACCAACGCGCTGTCGAGACTGCGGCCACCCGCTCATCCGAGGTCTCCTGGAAGTCCGGCGCCCAGAGGTACGCAGATCTGGCGCGCAGTCTCATCCCTGCGGGCATGTCTATTCACAATTGATACCTGGAATTGTCCGCCGATGAGGCGACAATGTCCTGAGGGAGATGTTGGAACTTACGAGATCCGAGCTCCGGATCAAGCCCGATGCCGCGCGCCTGGTCGCAAGGCCGTTCGTTCCCGGCGCGGTCAACTTCGGCGGTGACAACCGGCGCCTCGGGCTGATCGTGGAGCGGGTGCTCGCCCTGGCCCCGGAGACACAGGATCGGTTGCTCGAGGAGGCTCGAGCCCGCGCCACAGGTCGGTTCCGCGACATCGAATCTATCTGGCTACGACATTTCGATGTGGCGGCGGAACGGGTGCCCGGGCTCACCGAGACGACGGCGGAGATACGTCTCCTCATCGGCTCCTATCTCACCCTCGGCTATGCCTACGAGGCCGCCGCTCTCACCAACCCCTCCGTGGTCCCCTTCGGGGAGAGACGCGGAGGAGTTCAGCCCTTCGTGATGAGCGCAAGGGCCATAGGCGAGGGGCACATCTCCTCGGTGGCGTTC
>JAICRU010000162.1 GCA_025937235.1 Acidimicrobiia bacterium | reverse complement strand
GGGATTCGAACCCTCGAGGAGGCGTCAGCCCCCTACGGCATTTCGAGTGCCGCGCACTAGACCGGACTATGCGACCCCTCCAGGCGTGGGACGCCGGCGGAGGGAGAGGGATTTGAACCCTCGAGGGGGCGTGAACCCCCAACGGCATTTCCAGTGCCGCGCACTAGACCGGACTATGCGATCCCTCCAGACCTATTCACTTGTTCGAACGATACGACCGCACAAACCCCCCAACGGCGCCCCGCCCAATGGCCGCACACCCAAGACCGGACTATGCGATCCCTCCGGGAGACACCCGTCGGAAACGACGGGCAGAAGGAGGATAATCCACGCCCATGCCTGAGCCGACCCCGTCAGATCCGTACATCTCCGCCATGAGGATCGCCCTCGACCAGGCCGGCAAGGCGTCGGCTACCGGCGACGTGCCGGTGGGTGCCGTCCTCCTCGACCTTGGGGGCACGGTGGTGAAAGCTGATCACAACCGTCGCGAGGAGCTCGACGACCCGACCGCACACGCCGAGACCCTCGTGATGTCGGCCCGGGCCCGGGAACTCGGCGACTGGCGTCTCGAGGGCCACACTCTGGTGGTGACCCTGGAACCCTGTGTGATGTGTGCCGGGGCGGCGGTCCTGGCCAGACTCGATCGGATCGTCTACGGGGCGGCCGATCTCAGGGCAGGTGCAGCCTGGTCGCTGTACAACATCCCCCAGGACCGCAGGCTGAACCATCGGGTCGATCTCGTCGATGGCGTCCTCGAAGAAGAATGCTCGACGCTACTCACCGAGTTCTTCGGTTCCCGGCGTTGACCTTCAGGCCGTGACCTCGGCCACCTCGGTCGAGGTGATGCGGTGGTCCCACCACGTGTAGAGCACCGCGCCGGCACCGAGAGCGACGGACACCACCCCGAAGGCGAGGCGGTAGCTGAACCCGTCGATCAGGAAACCGACGGCCGGGGCCGCCATCAAGAGGGCGATGTCGAAGATCGAAGTGAAGATGGCCATCGCCGACCCTCGCTCCGCGGTCCGAGCCCGTCTCACCACCTCGCTGGTCAGGATGGGGAACACGACGCCGTGTGACAGACCGGCCGCGAACCCGGCCAGCGCGACCATCGGAGCACTCCCGGCGACACCGAGGAACAGGAGAGCCGTGCCGTAGGCGAGTAAAGCTCCCGCCACCAATGGTCGGTGTGGGACCCGGTCGTAATGCCTGCCTCCGAGGATTCGCATCGACGCAGCTGTCACGCCATAGACGCCGAAGAACAGCCCGGTGGAGCCGACACCGCGATCGGCGACGAACGTCCTGGTGAAGGTGAAGATCGTCTCCATCCCGATGGAAAGCGCCAGTGTGGCCAGCCAAAGGGGGAGGAGATTGCGCTGGCCCAGAGCAGCCCAGAAACCCCGTCTCGGTCGGTGCCCCAGGATGGGCAGAAGGGGGAGACGCCAGACCAGCAACCACGATCCGAGACTGGCCATGGAGGCGGTCACGAAGAGGGCGGAGAAGCCGAAGGCGTCAATGATCAGATCGCCGGCCACCCCACCCACCGCGATAGGAATGAGCCCGGAGAGACCCAAGAGGGCGAGGCCCTGGGTTCGATGCTCCTGCGGGAGCGAATCGGCGCCGTAGGTCAACATCGTGGTGAACAGTGCGATCTGGAGCACCCTCTGCACGAGGAACAGACCCCACAGCCACGGGCCCCAGACCGCGGTGAGGGCCAACGACAGAACCACCGTCGCATTCAGGATCCCGCCGACCAACAGGACCGTCCGTCGGTGAGTCAGGTCGAGGATACGGCCCAGCGCCGGCCGCAGGCAGAGGGCGAGAACCGCCCCGGCGGCATAGAGGATCCCGATCGCGGACTCTGTCGTGCCCAGGCTCTCCAGGTATCCCGGGACGTGGACGAGCAGGAAGAATGACGCCTCCTGAAGGAGGGCAGCGGCGAAGAGCTTGCCGAAGTTCGGTCCGAAACGGGTGGACACAGCCGCGGCAAGGTAACAGGGCCGCTGTCGGCGTCCGCAGCCATTAGCGGCCCGGCACGGCCTAGCCTGTCATCGATCGTGATAGGCGGGGCGCTAGGGGTGCCCTGAACCCGAAATCCTCTCCATGCGGGGCTGAGTTCCCCGCCCGAGGGTCCGAGTGACGCCGGTCGACGGTGGACACGGGATGTTGACGGTCGGGTCCTGCGCGGCGGAGCACCACGAACCGGGTCAGATCCGGAAGGAAGCAG
>JAICRU010000155.1 GCA_025937235.1 Acidimicrobiia bacterium | reverse complement strand
GGCTATCGGGATCTCATCGTCGTCGAGCATCGCCTGCATGGCGGCGTCGATGTCGGGCTCGGGCCGGTTCAACGCGATCGGGGTGGAGAGCAGTGCACCGGCGGACTCGACGGTGAGGCGACCGGCTTCGATCAGGGCTCGGGCGATGTCGTCGGTCCAGTACCAGGGCACGGCAAACCTCCAGATCACGTCGGGGGGACGGGGGGACGTGCCCACTGTAACCCCGATGTCAAGAGTAGAAATAGTCAATGAGAACGGGCTAGATGGCGATCGGTGCCAACTCTTCCACGTCATCGACGTTGACGTGTTCGGCGACGATCTCGAGCCGGGACCGACGCCCGTCGGGTGCTTCCCAGAAGCGTCGCTGGACCGACCCGCAGACCCAGATTCGCTGTCCCTTCACGGGCAGCGAATCGGCCAGTTCGTCCGGCGGGTCCCACAAGGTGACCGGCACCACGTCGACTCTTCGTTTGGGCCATTCACTCCGGATGGTGACGAGCAGCCGGATCAGACGTGACCCGCTCCCGAACACCTTGAGCTCCGGCTCCACTGCGAGCCGGCCGCACAGCACTACCAGATTGAGATCCATGACACTCCCCCTTTCATGGCGGGGAAGCGCGGATGTGTCGAGCGTGCCCGAGCGCCGTGACAGATTCACCGGTTTCGTTGCCGCCCTCAGACCAGTCTCTGGAACATCGCGAAGAACGGGAAGCACCTGGGGTCGACGGCGGCAGCATTGTCGACGTCATACACCTCGACCGTCAGACGCCGGCTGTTGTCGAGGAGGCGACTCTCGAAGTTGGCGAGGTCGTACCAACGGGCGAGCGGTAGCGGATGTAGGACTCGAGCATCTTGGCGTTGTCTCGAGATTCACCTCGGTGTCGATAACGGGCCGCCCGAGCAGTTCACCGAAGCGTTCTTCGAAGCGTGTGCTCGCTCCTGTCACGGGGACAGTCAGAGGAGGACGGCGCGTAGCTCGTCCACACCCTCGAAGTCGGGGTCTTGCTCATCGAGCGCAGCCACGATTCGCCGAGCCGCGTCCTTGTCACCCGCCTCGATGGCCACCTTGGCCGCCACGAACCAGCGTCGCAGCTCTCCGGGGGATGGAGACGCCACCAGACGGCCCGGCTTGATCACCTGCCATGCGTCCCGCGGCTTTCCTTGATCGAGGAGGAAGGAGGCATAGACAACCCGGGCCTCGTGGCCGACGGTGGCCGAGGCGTCGAGCTCTTGGAGGAGGTTCCAGGTCTTGATGACGTCCCCGGGCCGGTTCAGGGCACGGAGACAGTCCATCTCGACCGGCATGTGGATGACGTCACCGGTGATGCGCCGAAAGGTCCTGAGCTCGCGGAGGGCCTCCTCCCACTGCCCGGTCCGATAGGCGGATAGCCCGAGCATCTCCCGCACCGTCGAGGACCGGGGCGCCAGGTTCTTTGCCTTGCGCAGCTCGGGTAGGGCGGCCGCGTAACGCTCGTCGGCGAACTGGTTGAGGGCCTTGGCCAGGTGGTTGAGGGCGGGGTCTCGGCGATCTTTCGGGGTTGATCGCTGGATCTCCTCTCGCACCCACTTGGGGAGCTGGCCGGAGCTGACCGAGGTGACGGTGCGGTGCTGCTTTCGCTGGCCCCCGTCGTGGCCATCCCGCCGCCTCTTGTCGTCACTCCTGCGCTGATGCCGGTCCCGGCGGTTGCTCACATGGCTCCTGGGTATAAAGAGAAGGGCCGCCAACGGTAGTCGGCGGCCCTTCGACGTCTATGTCCGGCAGTGACCTACTCTCCCAGGGGGTTGCCCCCCAAGTACCATCGGCGCTGGCGGGTTTCACTTCCGTGTTCGGAATGGGAACGGGTGGTTCCCCGCCGCTTTAGCCACCGGACAAAGCTTTGAGTCTGGGCTTTCAGCCTGGGCTTCGAGTCCCGGCAACCTGAGGACTCCATAGCGAGCACAAATATCGAGGATTCATTCCAAGCCCTCGGCCTATTAGTACCGGTCCGCTGAACACATTGCTGTGCTTACACGTCCGGCCTATCAACCTGGTCTTCTACCAGGGGCCTTACCCGGTTGATCCGGTGGGAAGTCTCATCTCGAGGTGGGCTTCGCACTTAGATGCCTTCAGCGCTTATCCCGTCCGTACATAGCCAACGAGCCGTGCACTTGGCAGTACAACTCGCACACCAGAGGTACGTCCATCCCGGTCCTCTCGTACTAGGGACAGCTCCTCTCAAATCTCCTGCGCCTGCGGCGGATAGGGACCGAACTGTCTCACGACGTTCTGAACCCAGCTCGCGTGCCGCTTTAACGGGCGAACAGCCCGACCCTTGGGACCTGCTCCGGCCCCAGGATGCGACGAGCCGACATCGAGGTGCCAAACACCCCCGTCGATATGGACTCTTGGGGGGTATAAGCCTGTTATCCCCGGAGTACCTTTTAGCCGTTGAACCATGACGCACCCACGTGCCATCATGGGTTCACTAATCCCGACTTTCGTCCCTGCTCGACTTGTAGGTCTCGCAGTCAAGCCACCTTGTGCATTTACACTCAACGTCTGATTGCCGACCAGACTGAGGGGACCTTTGGGCGCCTCCGTTACTCTTTAGGAGGCCACCGCCCCAGTGAAACTGCCTGCCAGACACTGTCCCTGATCCGGATTACGGACCGAAGTTAGATGGCCGTCATATGAAGGGTGGTATTTCAAGGTTGGCTCCACAACGACTGGCGCCGCTGCTTCTAAGCCTCCCACCTATCCTGCACATCACATGCCAGACACCAATGTCAAGCTACAGTAAAGGTTCCGGGGTCTTTCCG
>JAICRU010000049.1 GCA_025937235.1 Acidimicrobiia bacterium | reverse complement strand
TGACCGGTGACCTGCTGGCCTCATGGTGCGAGATAGAGGACGGGGCGACGGAGCTCGTCGACGCAGGCCACGATCCCGCCCTGCTGATCGAGGAGAGCAGGGCCAGGGAGATCGAATCCCAGCCCGCCCTCGAGGCGATGCTCGATTGGTTTCTCGACGAGGTGGCCGGCAATGGCGTTTCCGCCAGGGCGGGCACACCTCAGGATTCCACTCAGATGGACGGGTAGGCCAGATCCCCCATGATGTCGTCGAAGGCGAGATCCAGCTCCAGCAGATAGAACGGGGGCGTGGGCTGGCGACGTCGCCGTCGCAAGTTCCGGAAGAATCTCATGGAAGCCTCCTCGCTTGACCAGACTCGGACTCCACCCGAGGTCGGTTTCGGATTGCTACTGAAAACGTACCACTCTGGGTAGTGCATTGCAACTTGAAACTCGCTAGGCTGGTGCCATGCCCCGGAAGTCGCTCCAACACCTCGAATGCGCAGTGGCCAACACCGTGGAGATGGTCAACGACTCCTGGACGATCCTCATCATTCGTGACGCGTTTCTCGGTGTCCGTCGCTTCGACGACTTCGTCCAGGACCTGGGCATAGCCCGCAACGTCCTCAGCGACCGCCTCGAGCGTCTCGTGGCGGATGGGATGCTGGAAACCAGGCAATACCAGGACCGCCCACCGAGGCACGAATACCGGCTCACCGAGCAGGGCAGGGACCTGTTCGACTTGCTGATGACCCTGTGGAGCTACGGGGAGCGATGGAAGCCGCCCTCGCCAAAGCTCCGGCAGAGGGTGATCCATGTCACCTGCGGCCAGGAGGCCCAGGCGGTGGCCCACTGCGCCAACTGCGGTGAGAGGCTCACCCGGCGAGAGGTGAAGGTGGAGCCCGAGCTTCCGGTGGTCAGGGAGCGGGCCGAAGTGGCGCCGGCCAGGACATGACCGTCTCGATCGACTACAGGACATGCCCCCTGTGCGAGGCGACCTGTGGGCTCGAGGTGACCCATGAGGGTGAGAAGGTGTTGAGGATCAGGGGTGACCGCGACGATGTCTTCAGCCGCGGTTACATCTGCCCCAAGGGATCGACTCTCGGGAAGCTGGACGAAGACCCGGACCGTCTGCGCACGCCCTTGATCAAGAGAGACGGCGCCCACGTCCCCGCCTCCTGGGAGGATGCCTTCGAGCTCATCGAATCGCGGCTGGGACCGGTGATCGCCGAGCACGGGCCGAATGCGGTGGCGGTGTACCTGGGCAACCCGAACGTCCATTCGATGTCGGGCACCCTCTATCCCCGGGTCCTGCTCAAGATGCTGGGGACCAAGAGCATCTTCACCGCGGCAACGGTCGACCAGATGCCCAAGCACGTCTCGTCTGGCCTCATGTTCGGCCACCCCGATCTGATCCCAGTCCCCGACATCGACCGGACCTCTTACCTGCTGATGCTGGGCGCCAACCCCTACGAGTCCAACGGCAGCCTGGCCACGGCCCCAGACTGGCCGGGACGTCTGCAAGCCATCAGGGACCGCGGGGGAAGGGTGGTAGTGGTAGACCCGAGGCGGACCAGGACCGCGGCTGCGGCCGACGAGCATGTCTTCATCCGCCCCGGCGCCGACGCTCTCTTCCTGTTCGCTGTGGTCAATGTCCTCTTCGCCGAGAAGCTGGTCGGCCCGGGACGACTGAGTGATCACATCGATGGTCTCGACGCCCTGGCCACCGCGGTCGATTCCTTCACGCCCGACCTGGTGGCGGCCGCGACCGGCGTCGGTGCGGAGCGGACCCGTGAGATCGCCCGGGCCCTGGCCCGAGCCGAGTCGGCAGCGGTCTACGGCCGCATCGGGACTCACACCGCCGAGTTCGGGACCATGGCGTCCTGGATGGTCGACGTGCTGAACGTCCTGACCGGGAACCTGGACCGGCCCGGCGGCGCCATGTTCCCCGAAGCGGCCCATGAGCAGACCCGCGAGCGGAGAGGGTTCCGGCTGGGGAGATGGCAGACCCGGGTCAGCGGGATCGCCGAGGTGAGGGGCGAGCTACCGGTCTCGGCGCTGGCGGAGGAGATGCTCGAGCCCGGCGATGGCCGGATCCGTGCCCTGATCACCATCGCCGGCAACCCTGTCCTGTCCACCCCGGCGAGCGACCGCCTCGACACCGCCCTGGCCGGTCTCGACTTCATGGTCTCGGTCGACATCTACGTCAACGAGACCACGAGGCACGCCGACGTGATCCTCCCCGGAGCCTCTCCTCTGCGGCGGCCCCACTACGACTTAGCCTTCAACCAACTGGCGGTCCGGAACGTGGCCAACTACTCGCCTGCGTTGTTCCCGCTTCCTGACGGGACCCCCGACGAGTGGCAGGTGCTCCTCCGGCTCGGCGCCACTTTGTCCGGGCAGGGTCGCGACGCCGACCTCGACACCCTCGACGACGGTGTCTTCGGGATGATGGTCGGGTCGGCGACGGCCAACCCGGCCTCGCCGATCCACGGCCGGGACCCTCAGGAGATATTCAACGCCACCAACGGGGGTCGGGGACCGGAGCGAATGCTGGACCTGTTGGTCCGCACCGGGCCCTATGGAGATGGATACGGGGCGAGGACCGACGGTCTCAGTCTGCAGTTGTTGAGCGAGTCACCCCACGGCATCGACCTGGGGCCGCTTCGCCCTCGTCTTCCGGATGCGCTGTGCACCCCGTCGGGCATGATCGAGCTGGCGCCGGATCGTCTCGTGGCCGACGTGCCTCGCCTTCTGGCCTCGGTAGAGCGCGTGCTGAACGGCCGCTTCCTGCTCATCGGGCGACGTCATGTTCGCTCCAACAACTCCTGGATGCACAACATCGACGTGCTGGTGAAAGGCAAGGAGCGATGCACTCTCCAGATCAGCACCGTCGATGCGGAGCGGATCGGCCTGGAGCCCGACGGTCGGGCCAAGGTGTCATCGGAGGCCGGGGCCCTTGTCGTCCCGGTCGAGATAAGCGACGACATCATGCCTGGAGTGGTCAGCCTTCCCCACGGCTGGGGCCACGACCTCGATGGGTCGGCGATGTCGGTGGCCTCGGAACGGCCCGGGGTCAACACCAACCGTCTCTCCACCGGCGCCATGGACCCCGTCTCGGGCAACGCCATCCTCAACGGGATCGCGGTGGACGTGGTTCCCGCCTGACCGCACCCGGTGGCTAGGTTGGGCCGATGGAGACATGGGATGCCATCACGGCGCGTCGCGCAACGAAGGAATACGACACCCGGCCCCTGGCCGACACCGATCTGGAGAGGATCCTGGAAGCGGCCCGGCGCGCCCCGTCGTCCAGCAACAACCAGCGATGGGACTTCGTACTGATCCGGAACCGCGGCCAGCTGGAACGGATCTCCAAGGTATGGCCGGGGGCGGCCCACATCGCCAACGCGGCGGCCGCAGTCGGCCTGGTTGCCCCATTCAGCGACGATCTACGGCTCACCGCCTCTATCAACTACGACCTGGGCCAGGCTGCGATGTCGATGATGATCGCGGCTGCCGACCTCGGGATAGGGAGCCGGACCGCGTCCGTGCAGGACTACGCCCTGGCCGCCGAAGTGCTCCGGCTCCCCGACGATCGCAGGCTGACCTGGCTGCTCGGTCTCGGCTATCCCGGGGACCGGCCCTTGAAGCCGATCAAGAACCCGGCACGAAAACCGCTCGAGGAGATCGTGCATCACGATCGGTGGTGACATGATGGGGCGGTGGATGGACCGGTCAGACGCACGATCCGAATCGAGGGCCCTCTCGATCTGAGGGCGACCCTCCGCCCGCTCCACGGGCTCGTCGCCGACGACGGTTGGTGGATGACGGCACATACTCCGATGGGGCCCGCATCCCTTCGCATCACCCGCACCAGAGAGGACGTCGTCGGGGACGCGTGGGGTGAGGGTGGGCGGTGGATGCTGGATGGGCTGGGATCGATAGCGGGGCTCGAGGACGACCCGGCCAGTTTCGAGACGGACCATCCCTTGCTGGCCGATCTCCATCGTTGTAATCCTGGTTGGAGGTTCGGGAAGACCTCACAGGTCTTCCCAGCCCTGATCCATGCCATCTGTGGCCAGAAGGTGACCGGCCAGCAGGCCATGGCGGCCGTCCGCGGTCTCCGTCAGCGGTTCGGCGCCCCCGCCCCCGGACCGAGAGGGATACGTCTTTCCGCGGATGCGAGGCAAATGGCGTCGGCCCCCTACTGGGTCTATCACGAGCTCCATCTCGAGAAGCGAAGGGCCGACGTCCTGCGCCGGGTGGCGGCATCGGCTCCCGAAATCGATGCTCTGGCCGGCGTCGACACCGGCACCGCCGCGGCACGGCTCGAGGCGATCCCCGGAGTCGGGGTGTGGACCGTCGCCAAGACACTGTCGGTGTCTCATGGCGACCCGGACCAGGTCGAGGTCGGCGACTTCCATCTCAAGCACGTGGTGGTCCACCATCTCACCGGTCGGCCCAGGGGCAGCGACGACGAGATGCTGGAGCTCTTGGAGCCCTTCCGCCCTCATCGGGGTCGGGTCACGCGGTTGCTCCACACGTTGGGCCATGAGCCGAGCTTCGGGCCCCGGTTGGCGCCGAAGGACTTCACCCGGATCTAGTCGGGGCCGTTTCGGGCGGGATCCGCACGCAAGCGCACCCAGCGCGGTGACAGGCGCAACAGGCCGGGTGTGTCGGAGACGGCCCCTCCGTGCCCCCAAGAGGTTCCCGACGAACACGACGAGCGAGTAGACGAGGACGGTGAGCCCGATCACCCGGGGCCAGACGTGTCGCCAGGGATCGCACGTGCTCATCCTACGATCCGCTCCATGATCTCCTACCGGACCGGCAACGACATCGACCTCGACGAGATGATCGAGCTCTACATCGACTCGACCCTTGGCGAGCGACGCCCGGTCGGCGAGCGGGACCGTATGGGGCGCATGCTCGAGGAGGCCAATCTCGTCATCACTGCATGGGACGGCGACCTGTTGGTCGGCATCTCCCGTTCGGTCACCGATTGGGTCTATTGCACATACCTCTCCGACCTGGCAGTGAGGGCCGACTACCAGGGCCGGGGCATCGGCAAGGAGCTGGTCCGACTCACCAGGACGGCGACGCCGCAGGCCACGATCATCCTGCTGGCGGCGCCCAAGGCCGTGGACTACTACCCGAAGATCGGGATGAGCAGGCACGAGAGTGCCTGGATGCTGCGGCCCGGCGAGGAGCCGGTCTAACCCTCCGGCGCCAACCAGGCGGTTACGAGGTGACCGACGACATCCGGGTCCTGCAGGTCCCCGTGACGGGCGCCCTCGACCACCTCCACCAGAGCCGGGGAGCCGGCTTCGGTCAAGGCGGCAGCGAAGTCGGTGGCGAAATCGAGATCGACGAGCGCGTCGTTCCCGGCATGCACGAGGAGACTGGCCAGACCGGGGTTTTTCCCCGCCTGGCGCAGTGGGTTGCCGGCCACCCACAACTCGGGATCCTCGGTAGGAGGGACGCCGAAGAAGGGGACGACCAGCGGTCCGAGCCGTGACACGTCGTAGGGCCCGGCCAAACCGATCAGCCGATCGGCAGTCACAGGCTCGGTCACGGAGCAGGCGCCGCCATAGGTGCCCTCATCAAGGGCGGCCAGGGCCCCTATGTGCGCCCCTGCCGAGAAACCGACGATCGCAACGGTGCCGTCGGAAGCCGGATGGGTCGAGGCATGACGGACGGCGCAAGCGACGTCGTCGACCGCCAGCGGGAAGCCGGCCACCCCGTTGGACAGGGCGTACGCCGTGTTCACGGTCAGGTATCCCTCGCCGGTCATGAACCGGGCGAGGTCGCCCATCAGAGTGGGTGTGCCTGCCACCCACCCACCGCCGTGGACCAGGACGAGAGCGGGGACGGGCCCGGCGCCCTCGGGAATGAGAACCTGCATCGAGGGATCGGTTGGCGCCGAAGACGACATCGGCATGGCCGGTCCCAACGATGTCGAGGTGGTAGTGCCCGTCCAGGAGGTCGTCGTCGATCTCTCGGCCGTCAGCGGCGTCGAAGACGGGGCACACCCCGCTACCAGGACGGCCACGGCGAAAAGAGACTTCAGACGAGCAGGGCCGCCGCGTCGCGATCGAGGTGCCACTCGACCTCCCCCTTGCCTTCACCGAGCCGGCCTGCCGGCGTGGTGCCGTCGAGGCTCGCCTTGACCGCCGCCGCCTTGGACTGTCCCACCGCCAGGACCATGAGCACTCGGGCCTGCCACAGCAAGTGGTAAGTCGCGGTCAGACGGTCCTCATCGAGAGAGGGAACATGGTTGGCGACGAACCACCGGCTGGTCTCGTTCAAAGCCTCGGTTCCCGGGAACAGGGACGCGGTGTGGCCATCCTCCCCCACCCCGAGCATGACCACATCGGGTGGGTCGACGCCATGGATCGACCGCAACGTGGCCTCGTAGTACGCAGCCGAATCCGACGCCTCGAGCTGGTCGCTCCACCTGGGCCGATGGAAGACGGCATCGACGTGGTCTAGGAGGGCCGCCGCCGCCATGCGGCCGTTGGAGCGCTCATGGTCCGGCGGGACCCATCTCTCGTCGGAGAGCCACGCATCGACCCGATCCCAATCCGTACCTCGGCCCCTCAGCTCCTTGTAGGTGGCCTCCGGCGTCGACCCGCCGGCCAGCCCGAGCGAGAAACGATGATTCGACCCGGTAATGAGGCCGGTCACACGACGCGACGTCGCCTCGGCGACATCTGCAGGCGTGTCGTGGACGATGACCTCCATCCGTCCACGGTAACCGTCCTACATTGGCATCATGGCCGCGCGGACATCGATCACCTGGCCCGAAGGAAAGGTGTCCGGCCGCATCGCCGGCTCGGGCCCCACCGGGATCCTCCTCGCCCACGGAGCGGGCACCGATCAGGACCATCCATTCATGGTGGCACTGCGCGACCGGTTGGCCGGGGCAGGCTCGACGGTCATGACCTTCAACTACCCCTACACGGAGAAGGGCTCGAAACGGCCCGACCGGAGCGAGGTCCTGGTTCGATGTCATCGGGCCGCGGCCGATCGTCTCGGTGCCCACGTGGATCGTATGTTCCTCGCCGGCCGGTCGATGGGTGGGCGCATGGCCACCTATCTGGTTGCAGAGGGATATCCGACCGACGGGGTGATCCTCTATGCGTATCCCCTCCATCCTGCAGGTCGGGAGGACCGGCTGCGTATCGACCATTTCGCCGAGGTGAAGGTGCCCCTCCTCTTCTTCCAGGGGACCAGCGACGCCCTGAGCCGAATGGAGCTGTTCGATCGTCACATCCGGGCCCTGCCCAATGCCACGGTCGAGCTCCTCGATGGGGCGAGCCATTCGTTCCGAGGGAAGACCTGGACGGAGGAGTCGATGCTGAACCGGCTGGTGACCGGCACGACCCGGTGGATCGAGTCCATCCAATCTGGCACAAGGTCGGGCAGCGGGCCATAATTGGGGCCTCACCCACCTCCCCAAGGAGCCTCCTGAGATGTCTTCGCAAGTCACTCTGCGCGCCGAGACGGGCCGGGCAACCGGCTCTCGTGAGTCGCGCCGTCTCCGACGGACCGGGCGTGTCCCCGCCATCGTCTACGGGAAGGCCACCGACCCGATAAACGTCGCCGTGGACGCACACGACCTCCACATGGCCCTTCACACCGAGGCCGGGGCCAACGCCCTGATCAACCTCGAAATCGAAGGACAGGACATGGTCCTCACCATGGCCCGCGTGATCGAGCGCCACCCGTTCCGCAACGAGTATCGGCACATCGACTTCGTGACGGTGTCCCTCGACGAGACGGTGCATGCGGAGGTCGTGATCCATTTCCTGGGCACCCCGGTTGGTGTCATCGAAGGCGGTGTGCTCTCCCCCAGCAAGACCCACGTCGTGGTGGAGACCCTGGCCACCTCCATCCCATCCGGGATCGAGCTCGACATCTCGGGTGTCGCCATGGGAGACGCGCTCCGCATCGCCGATCTGCCCGAGCTGGAGGGCGTGACCTATGTCGAGGACCCCGAGACGGTCCTCATGAGCGTGACCGCTCCTGCCGCCGAAATCGAAGAGGAGCCCGAAGAGGTCGAGGGCGAGGAGATCGAGGGCGAGGAGATCGAGGGCGAGGAGCCGGATGGCCAGCTTGAAGAAGCTGCTGCAGACGAAGCCGGGGACGAGTCGGGGGAGTAACCCGACCCGGGCCGTCATCGGCCTGCGCAACCCGGGCCACGACTACGACGGGACACGTCACAACTCGGGATACGAGGTGCTGGCCCGTGTCCTGGAGCGGGCGGGTGAGAAGCTGGGTCGTGGCCCCTCTCGAGTTCGGGCCCATCTGACCCAGGTGGGATCAGGGGATAGCCGGCTCCTCTACGCCGTCCCCATGACGTACATGAACGAGTCCGGTCGGGCGGTGCGGGCCTTGCTCGATTACTTCGGTCTGTCGCCGCAGTCGATCCTCGTGATCCATGACGACATCGACCTTCCCTTCGGACGTCTCCGGCTCCAGGTGGGCGGGGGGACCGGTGGGAACAACGGAGTGCGTTCGATCGAGGCCGCGCTCGGGACCCGGGACTTCAGCCGTCTCAAGATCGGGGTGGGCAGGCCACCGGGGCAGATGGACCCGGCGGACTTCGTGCTTCGTCCTTTCACCAAGGCCGAGCGATCCGAGGTGGAGATGATGATCGAGGACGCCGCCGACGTGATCGAGGTTTGGCCCATCGACCCGGTCCGGGCCCAGGAGATGGCAGCTCTCCGGGGTCGGGAGCGCCGTTAGCCTCCACCGCACGCTCACTCCTGCCCTCACCCGTGCCCGTTTCGCCGATCTTCATCTGTCCGGCTGTTTCTTGATGCCCAACGCCTGGGACGTCGGGTCGGCCCGGATCCTCGCCTCGCTTGGATTCCAGGCGATCGCAACCACCAGCTCCGGGCATGCCGCCTCCCTGGGGCGAATGGACCAACAGGTGACGTTGGACGAGCTCCTGAGCCATGTCGCGGCCCTCGTTTCGGCCGTGGAGATGCCGGTCAGCGTCGATGCCGAGCGTTGCTTCGCCGACGACGCAGATGGGGTGGCCACCACCGTGCAGCAGATCGCAGAAACCGGGGCCGCGGGAATCTCGATCGAGGACTACGACCCGCGCTCGGGCCTGGACCCCGTCGATGTGGCCGTGGGGCGGGTCGAGGCCGCCGTCGCGGCGGCACGAACGGTGGGGATGATCCTCACCGCGCGGGCCGAGAACCATCTCCACGGGGTAGACGACATCGATGACACGATCGACCGGCTCGTGGCCTACCGGGATGCCGGCGCCGACGTGGTCTACGCCCCGGGTCTGACCGATCTGGGTGAGATCCACCGGGTGGTCCAAGCCACCCGCGCGGCGGTCAACGTCCTGGCCATGGCCGGCGGCCCTGCCGTCGGGGAGCTTGGCGCGGTCGGGGTGCGCCGGGTGTCGACCGGTGGCGCCCTCACCTTCGTCGCCTACGGCGCAATGGCGGAGGCGGCAAGGGAGCTGGCGGGCGCGGGCACCTCGACGTATGCCGCCCGCGCCCTGTCCGGTGACGACCGTCGCGCCGCGTTCGACGGGTAGGGGAGAGGGATGCCCGACCTCGTCGGCGCCCTGGACCAGGGAACCACCTCGACCCGATTCATGGTCTTCGACCGGGAGGGGACAATGGTCTCGGTCGACCAGAGGGAGCACGAACAGATCTTCCCGCAGCCCGGCTGGGTCGAGCACGACCCGATGGAGATCTGGTCCAAGACGACTTCGGTCATCGAGGGCGCCTTGGCCGGAGCCGGGCTCAAGGCGGCCGATCTGGCGGCCGTCGGCCTGACCAACCAGAGGGAGACGACCGTGGTCTGGGACCGCCGGACAGGAGAGCCGGTGCACAACGCCATCGTTTGGCAGGACACCAGGACCGCCTCCCTGTGCACCGAGCTCGCGGGCGAGGAGGGCCCGGACCGTTTCCGCCCCAAGACCGGCCTACCCCTAGCCACGTACTTCTCGGGCCCCAAGGCAAGGCACATCCTCGTCGAGCTGGGTCTGGGCGAGCGCGCCAAGCGGGGGGAGCTGGCCTTCGGGACCATGGACACCTGGCTGGCTTGGAACCTCACCGGGGGGGCGAACGGGGGGCGGCATGTCACCGACGTCACCAACGCCTCGCGCACACTGCTGATGGACCTGGCCACCACGACCTGGGATGCCGACCTGAGTCTGGAGATCGGGGTGCCGAGCGCCATGCTCCCCCAGATCGTGCCCTCGATCGGCACCGACCTGGAGTGTGTCGGGCCTCTCGCCGGGGTCGCCCTCACCGCCATCCTGGGCGACCAGCAGGCCGCCCTCTTCGGGCAGGCATGCTTCGAGCCGGGTGAGGCCAAGAACACCTACGGGACCGGCAACTTCATGCTGCTCAACACGGGGGCCAGCCCGGTCCCGTCCCGGTCCGGTCTTGTCTCGACGGTGGCCTACCGGAGGGCTGGCGAGGCCCCGGTCTACGCGCTGGAAGGCTCGGTGGCGGTGACCGGATCGCTGATCCAGTGGTTGAGGGACAATCTCGGCCTCATCGAGAGGGCCGGGGACGTCGAGACTCTGGCCAGCTCGGTCGACGACAACGGCGACGTCTACTTCGTCCCGGCGTTCTCCGGGCTGTTCGCCCCGCACTGGCGCCCCGACGCACGGGGAGTGATCACCGGGCTCACCCGGTTCGCCACCTCCGGCCACGTGGCCCGGGCCGCCCTCGAGTCCACCGCCTTCCAGACGCGTGACGTCCTCGACGCCATGACGGCCGACTCCGGTGTCGGCCTGGTCGAGTTGCGAGTCGATGGCGGGATGACCGGCAATGATCTCCTCATGCAGTTCCAGGCAGACATCCTGGGGGTGGAGGTGGTGCGACCCAAGGTGGCGGAGACCACCGCCCTGGGCGCGGCCTACGCCGCCGGGCTCGCAGTTGGCATGTTCTCCGACCTCGCTGAGATTCGGAGCCTGTGGGCCGAAGACGTCCGCTGGTATCCCCGGATGGACCTCGCAGAACGGGAACGGCTCCACCGCCGTTGGCAGATGGCGCTGCAGCGGTCCCTCGACTGGGTGTGAGCGTGTTCCAGGGCTTCAGGCTGGAGACGATCGAGACCGGTGAGCTGGTGGTCAGGGCTCGGATCGGTGGCGTGGGCCCGCCGTTGCTCCTGCTCCATGGCAATCCGCAGACCCACCTCATGTGGCGCAAGGTCGGCCCGCGCCTCGCCGAGCGGTTCACCGTGGTGGCGCCCGACCTCCGCGGCTACGGGAAGACCTCCAAGCCGGCGTCGGCGCCGGATCACGCCCCGTATTCGAAGCGAACGATGGCGTTGGACCAACTCGCCCTGATGGCTCGGCTCGGGTACGAGCGCTTCTCGGTTGCCGGGCATGATCGGGGAGCACGGGTCGGCTACCGCCTCGCCCTCGACCATCCCGACTCGGTGGAGAGGCTGGCCGTTCTCGACATCATCCCGACAGGGGAGATGTTCGATCGGGGCGGTCGTGAGTTCGGGCTGAGCCACTACCACTGGTTCTTCCTGGCACAGCCGCCGCCGCTGCCCGAGAAGCTGATCGGAACCGACCCCGAGTGGTACTGGAGATGGCATACGACGAGAGGGCCCGACACCAGCTTCTTCGACGACGCCATCGAGGACTACCTCGAGTGCTTCGCCGACCCGGACACCGTCCGGGGCATCTGCGAGGACTATCGGGCGGGGGCCACCATCGACTACGAGCACGATCGGGCTGACAAGCAGGCCGGACGGAGGATCCAATGTCCCGTGCTTGCGCTCTGGGCCGGGCGGGGGGCCATCGACCGCTGGTACGACGTCTTGGCGCTCTGGCGTGAGTGGGGCGACCAGGTGGAGGGCTGGGCGCTGCCCTGCGGCCACTATCTACCGGAGGAGGCTCCTGAGGAAACGGTGGACGCCCTCCTGACCTTCTTCGCTGGCGGCGCTCCACCGATATGATCGGATGGCCAGAGCTGGGTTGACACTGTCGAGGAGGACCCCGATATCAACGCCTGACATCCTCGCGCTGTCCAGGATCCTCCTGGTGCCATTCATCATGGCCTTCACCCGCTCCGAGCAGATCGACAACGCCCTCGTCATCGCGGCCACTCTCTTCGCCATCGCCGCCTTCACCGACTTCCTCGACGGGTACCTGGCGCGCAAGACGAGCGGGGGGACGCTGCTCGGCGCCTTCCTCGACACCACCGCCGACAAGATCCTCATCACCGGCACGCTGCTCGCCCTCGTCTCGATCGATCACGTGTCGATCTGGCCCGCGGCGATCATCATCTTCAGGGAGTTCCTGGTCATGGCCCTGCGCGGGATCGTGGCCACTCAGGGCGGTCTGATCCGACCGTCGACCTGGGGCAAGATCAAGTTCGGTACACAGTTTCTCGCCATCTTCCTTGCCTTCTTCCGGCTTCCGGACCGTTGGGGCTGGTGGTATCTCGATCAGTGGGTGATGTTGATCGCGGTGATCGCCACGGTTGGGTCCGCCTGGGGATACATCGCAGCCTTCTGGCATACCGTCCGGTCGGAGCCCACCCGAACCAGCACGTGAAGGCGGCGTTGACCGGTGGGACCGGGGTGGTGGGTCGCGCTCTGGTCAGGCATCTGGTCGAGCGGGGGCACGAGGTCTCGGGTCTGGCTCGGTCGGAACGCTCGGCCCGGGCCCTGGAGGGACTCGGTGCCTCGCCCATGGAGGGTGACGTGCTGGATCGAGCGGGGCTCGGGCCTGTCTTTTCCGGTCATGACTGGGTGTTCCATGTGGCGGGGGTCAACGAGCTGTGCTCCCCGGACCCCGACTACATGGACCTGGTCAACATCCAGGGGACAAGGAACGTGCTCGAGGCGTGTCGCTCCGCCGGTGTCGGTCGCCTCATCCACACCTCCTCTGCAGCGGCCATCGGGGAGCCACCTGGCACCGTTGGGTCAGAGTCGAGCCCTCATCGCGGGTCGTATCTGTCCCGCTACGAGCGATCGAAGCACATCTCCGAGCGTTTCGTCCGCGAGGAGGCAGAGGGTCTCGACGTGGTGGTGGTGAACCCGTCTTCGGTGCAGGGCCCGGGCCGGGTCACCGGCACCGGGAAGCTGCTGCTCGACGTGCTGAAGGGGAGGCTGCCGATCCTCGTGGACACCACGATATCCATCGTCGACATCGACGACTGCTCCGCCGGTCACCTGTTGGCCGCGGAGCGGGGAGTCGGCGGTGAGCGATACATCATCAGCGGAGCCAGTCTTCCCGTCAGCGAGGCGCTCGACCTCTTCCGGTCGGCGACGGGCCGCAGCATCGCGGCGAGGTTCGCTCCGGGCTGGTTGGCCACTGGTGGTGCCGGCGTCTTGGAGGCCGGTGCGCGGCTCTTCGCTCGCCGCCCGCCGGTGTGCCGGGAGATGGTCAGGGTGCTACGGGCCGGGCATGTCTACGACGGCAGCCGTGCCACCAGGGACCTCGGCCTGGCCTATACCCCGTTGGAGACGACCATTGAGCGAACCGTCGACTGGTTCAGGAACAAAGGTTTGCTCATCTGAGCGAAGTCGGGGTCGCAGCCCCAATTGGATTCTCAGAGTGGCGGGTACCATCGGCTCCCCGATGGCTGCCCCTCTTGCCCCTCTCCTGTCGGGCTGGCGCTCGGCCCCGTTGCCCGACCTACATGGCACCTGGTCCGTCGCGCCGGGGGGGCGTGCTTTCGCGTTGGCCGGCCTGGTCGACCAGCTGGAGAGGCCATTGCTGGTCGTGGTGCCCGGGGAGCGAGACGCCGAGGAGCTGGCGGACGATGTGTCCCTCTTCTTGGAGCGGGTACTGCTCGCCCCGGCCTGGGAGACACTGCCATTCGAGCACGTGTCACCCAACCTGGGAACAATGGCTCACCGCGCCGAGGCACGGCACGCGCTGGGTCTGGAAGACCCGGTCGTGGTCGTCGCCAGCGTTCGCAGTGCCATCCAGCGTCTCAGCCCTTCGCCCCACCACCCATTGCACCTTGCGCCCGGCGACGAGACGAGCATCGACCGCCTGGCGCGGTCTTTGGCAGATCTCGGTTACGGCCGGACCGACCGGGTCGAGGCTCGAGGTGAGTTCGCGGTCCGTGGGGGGATCGTCGACGTGTTCCCGGCCCAGTTGGAGCACCCGGTCAGAGTGGATTTCTGGGGTGATCAGGTCGACGAGATCCGCGCCTTCTCGGTGGCGTCCCAGCGATCAGAAGATGCAGTCACCAACCTGGTGGCGTTCCCTGCTCGGGAGGTGCGCCCCGACCCCGGGACCATGGACAGGGCGGCACGGTTGGTGAGTACCGAGTCGTGGAGTGCATCGACCTGGGACCGTATCGCCCAGGGACAGATCTTCCCCGGCATCGAATCGTGGCTCCCGTGGCTGGCAGATCCCGTGTCCATGATCGACGCTCTCCCGGCCGACATCGGGTTGGTGGTCGTCGAGCCGAGCCGCGCCCTGGATCGGGCGCGTGAGCTGGTCAAGGAGGAGGCTGAGCTGGCGGCGGCGCTGGCTCCTACCTGGGGAGAGCAGGCCCCGATAGCCGGCGCGCACCCCGCCCTCTTCCTGGACCTCGAGGCCAGCCTCTCAGCCCGACCCCACCTCCGTCTCCCCTCGAGCCCGACCGGGCCCGGCGATCAGGTCCTCGAGATCCGAACCCTCGACGCGGTCCCGGGCGACCCGGCGTCAGTGGCTGCCGGGCTGGGCCGCCTCCTCGGCCGGCGCGTCGACACCGTGGTGGCCATGGATGGCGATGCCGCCGCCGATCGAGTGGCGACGGCCCTCGCCGAGCAGGGTCTCTCCATGGACCGCCTCGCCCGGCTCGATACCCCGCGATCTGCGGTGATCCCACTGGGCATCCACCGCGGCTTCGTGGCCCCCACCATCGGGGTGGCCGTCCTCGGGGAGCAGGAGATCGCCGGTCGCCGCCGCGCCCACCGCCGCCCGGGCAGGATTCGAGCCGACGCCGCCCAGCAATATCGGGACCTCACCGAGGGCGACTACGTGGTGCACCACCAGCACGGCATCGGGCGTTTCGAGGGTCTCGTCACCAGGACCATGGCCGGGATCGAGCGGGACTACCTGGTCATCGCCTACGCCGGGGCGGACCGCCTCTACGTGCCGGTGGACCAACTGGCCGCGGTGCGTCGGTACACCGGTGGTGAGACGCCCCGCGTGTCCCGGATGGGGGGCAAGGACTGGTCCGAGCAGAAGACGAAGGTGCGCAAGGCAGTGGCCGCAGTGGCCCAGCAGGTGGTGGAGTTGCACCGGCGACGAGCCGCCGCGTCGGGCCACCCCTATGAGGGCGATACCCCCTGGCAGCGGGAGATGGAGGGCTCTTTCCCCTACGAGGAGACCCACGACCAGTTACAGGCGATCGTCGACGTCAAGAGGGACATGGAGGCGGCACAGCCCATGGACCGCCTCGTCTTCGGGGATGTCGGCTACGGGAAGACCGAGGTTGCGATTCGGGCCGCATTCAAGGCCGTCCAATCGGGAAAGCAGGTAGCCGTGCTCGCCCCGACGACCCTTCTCGCCCAGCAGCACCACCAGACCTTCGCCGAGCGATTACAGGGCTATCCGGTGCGGGTCGAGGCACTGTCCCGCTTCCTCACCTCTCGACAGCAGCGGGCCGTCGTCGCAGGGTTGGGGACCGGTGAGGTCGACGTGGTAATCGGGACCCACCGCCTCCTCTCGGAGGATGTCAGGTTCAAGGACCTCGGCTTGCTCGTGGTCGACGAGGAGCAGCGGTTCGGTGTGTCGGCCAAGGACGCTATCAAGAGTCTCAAGATCGGCGTCGACGTGCTCACTCTCACCGCCACGCCGATACCGAGGACACTGGAGATGGCCCTGACCGGGATCCGGGATGTCTCCCACATAAGGACCCCACCGGAGGATCGTCACCCGATCCTCACCTATGTCGGCCCCTACGACGAACAGTCGGTGTCAGCGGCGATCAGGCGCGAGCTGCTCAGGGAAGGCCAGGTCTTCTACGTGCACAACCGGGTGCAGTCGATCGATCGGGCCGTGGCCCGCCTCCAGGAACTGGTCCCCGACGCCAGCTACGTGGTGGCGCACGGGCAGATGTCCGAGGGGCACCTCGAACAGGTGATGATCGACTTCTGGAACGGTGAGCACGACGTGATGGTGGCCACGACCATCATCGAGTCTGGGCTCGACCTGCCCAAGGTGAACACGCTGATCGTGGAGCGAGCCGACCTTCTCGGGCTGGCCCAGCTCTATCAGCTTCGGGGCCGGGTGGGCCGCTCCGACCAGCGCGCCTACGCCTATTTGTTCCATCCCGCCGAGCAGTCCCTCACCGAAGACGCCCACCGGCGGCTCGAGGCGATCGGTGAGGCCACCGATCTGGGCTCGGGCTTCCAGCTCGCCCTGCGCGATCTGGAGATACGGGGCGCCGGATCGATCCTGGGTGAAGTCCAGAGCGGCCATATCGCTGCAGTCGGGTTCGACCTCTATGCAGAGTTGGTTGCGGAGGCCGTCTCCGAGCTCGAAGGGAGGGAGCCTGCCACCGAGCCACCCCGGGAGGTCCGGATCGATCTCCCGGTGGACGCCCACCTCCCCGACACTTACGTGGCCGACCAGGAGCTCCGTCTCGAGGCCTATCGGCGGCTGGCGACGACGGGCACCAGCGCAGAGGTCGATGACGTGGCAGCCGAGTGGGTCGATCGTTACGGTCCGTTGCCGCCCGAAGCCGAGGCTCTGATCTCTCTCGCCCGTCTTCGGGTGGAGGCGCTCCGGGTCGGCCTGGAAGAGCTGGTGCAACTCAGACACGAGGTGCGGATGGGACCCGTCGATCTGAAGACCTCACAGGAGGTGCGTCTCAAACGGCTACAACCCCGGTCAGTGCTCAATGCGCAGGAGGGAATCATCTTCATCCCCGCCCCCCGGGATCTCGTTCCCGGTCTCATCGGCTTCCTCCGTGAGATGTGGGCCGAGGAACTCTCGCCAACGGACTAATCGCCGGCTACCTAGTACCCTGCAGTCGTTCCCCTTTCCAGCAAGGACTTCGTCTTGAAGAAGCTATCCATCCTCCTCGTTTCGGCCGCGCTCGGCCTTGCCGCGTGCGGCAGTGGCGGCGGCGTGGCCGCCACCGTGAACGGTGTCGACATCAGGGTTTCCGATGTCGAAGGGCTACTGAATCCGGCCGAAGGAGGGACCATCCCCAAAGAAGAATTCGCCGGCGCTCTGGGGTTCCTCGTCCAGCAGCAGATCGTGTCGGAGGCGGCCGAGGCCGATTTCGGGATCGTGATCGAGGACAGCGAGATCGACGCCGAAGCCAACACGATCTTCGAAGAAGCCCAGGGTGAGGGCCAGACCAAGGAGGAGTTCCTCGAGGCTCAGGGAATCACCGAAGACCTCCTGCGTCGATTCGCCCACGGCCAGCTCCTGGTCGGCGAGATAAGCGAGATCTTCGAGGCCGACGTCGAAGAGCCAACCCAGCAGGAGATCGACGGCGTGATCAGCGAGGCCGAAGCCCTCTACTGCGCGTCCCACATCCTCGTGGCCACCGAACAGGAGGCCACCGACGTCGCCGCCCGCCTCGAGGCCGGCGAGGATTTCGCGGCGCTGGCGGGGGAGCTGTCGACGGACACCGGGAGTGGTGCCCAGGGCGGTGACATCGGCTGCTCCGCACCCGGCGTGTATGACCCGGCATTCGCCGCGGCGCTGACTGCGGCCGAGGTGGACGTGCCCACCGACCCCGTCGAGAGCCAGTTCGGCTGGCACATCATCCTGCTGAGGGATGATGAGCTGCCCACAGCCGATGAGGCCAGGGCAACCCTCACCTCGGAAGCCGTCAACGAGGCCGCCAACACCTGGTTCACCGATCAGTTCGAGAGCGCCGAGGTGAGTGTCGACGCGGATTACGGCACCTGGCAGGCGACTCCGACACCACAGGTGGTCCCGCCAACCGAGTGATAACCATCACCGGCCTGGGCCCCGGCGACTTCGACCGGATCCCGGCAGCGACCAAACGCGTTCTGCTCGATCCGATGGCAACGGTGGTGGTGCGAACCATCGAGCACCCCGCGGCCATGGAGCTGGCCCGGATGAGAGAGGTCGTGAGCTGTGACGACCTCTACCAGGGTCACGACACCTTTGACGAGGTCTACCAGGCCATCGCAGATCGAGTGCTGGAAGCGTCAGCAGCAACCCCGGTCGTCTATGCGGTCCCGGGGAGCCCGATGGTCGGTGAGTTGGCGGTTCGGCGCCTGCTGGAGGCAGGGGTCGGGGCCGAGGTCATACCGGCAGAGTCGTTCGTGGACGCCGTTCTCGCCGACGTCGGCTACGACCCGCTGGATCGAGGGCTCCAGCTCCTCAACGCCCACGACCTCCCCGACCCTCTGGTGCTGGACAAGCCGACAGTCGTCGCTCAGCTCGATCGGCCCGAGATCATGGCCGAGGTGGCGGCCCGCATCGCCCGCGTCCTACCCGAAGACGCGGTCGTCACGGTCCTGGTCGGGGCCGGCTCATCGGACGGGGTGAGGGTTGAGGCCACAGCGGATGGAATCGATTCGTCCCTGGCCGGATATCGGACGTCCTTGTTCATCGACTCCGAGCCGGGAGGCCTCATCGGGGCCGTTCGCACCATGTCGATCCTCCGGGTGGAATGCCCCTGGGACCGGGAGCAGACCCATCAGAGCCTGGTCAAGTACCTGGTCGAGGAGACCTACGAGTTGATCGACGCGGTGTCGAAGCTGGCCCGCGATGAAGCCGATTGGGTGACGTATGCCGAAGTCGAGGACGAGCTTGGTGATGTCCTTCTGTCGGTCCTGTTCCATGCCGCCATCGCCCGGCAGAACGGCGCCTTCGACATCGACGACGTGGCCGAGGTCATGCGTCAGAAGTTGGTCCGTCGTCACCCGCATGTGTTCGGCGACGTCGACGTCGACTCGGCCGCCGATGTCAAGCGGAACTGGGACCAGATCAAGGACGAGGAGCGAGGCGCGACCCGGGAGTCTCTGATGGACGGCGTGCCACCGGGCATGCCGGCGCTGCAGCGAGCGTCCAAAGTCCAGAATCGAGCGGCCAAGGTGGGATTCGATTGGGCACGGGCCGCCGAGGTGGTTCCCAAGATACGTGAGGAGCTCGACGAGCTCGAAGCGGTGCTGGGCGATCCGGCCGAAGCCGAGTCCGAGCTCGGCGATGTCCTCTTTTCGATGCTCAACCTCGCCCGCCATCTCGGGGTCGACGGTGAGATCGCGCTGCGCCGGGCGATCGAGCGGTTCGACGCCAGGTTCCGTCACATGGAGGAAGCCGGTCCACTCGAGGGGCTCTCCCTCGAGGAGCTCAACCAGCGCTGGGAAGAGGCGAAGCCCCACACGTAAATTGGGGCCGAGAGGTGCGCTATGCGCACCTGTGGCTCCCAATCACGGAGGTGGATCCCCACTGCTGGTAGTTTGCGGGCGAGCCACCGGGGATCGCACCGTCCATGACCCAACCCAAGATCGAGCGGATACTCGCACGTCAGGTGCTCGATTCGAGGGGCAACCCCACCGTGGAGGCCGAGGTGCATGCCGGAGGCGGCTTCGGCCGGGCCGCGGTCCCCTCCGGGGCATCCACGGGCACCCTGGAGGCAGTCGAGCTCCGTGACGGGGGCGATCGATGGGGTGGCAAGGGGGTGACAAGGGCTGTCACCAACGTCAACGAGCTGATCGCTCCCGCCCTCGTCGGAATGGACGTGACCCGACAGGAACAGATCGACCAGGCAATGATCGACATGGACGGGTCGCCGACCAAAGGCAAACTGGGGGCCAACGCCATCCTTGCCGTCTCACTTGCCGTGGCCCGGGCCGCCTCGGTCTGCGTTGGCCTCCCCCTCTACCGATATCTGGGCGGTCCGTCCGCCCAGGTCCTGCCCGTGCCGTGCTTGAACGTGCTCAACGGTGGGATTCACGCCGCCAACTCGGTGGACATCCAGGAATTCATGGTTGTCCCGGCCGGGCTGCCCTCGTACTCGGAGGCGTTGCGGGCGGGTGTCGAGGTGTACCACGCCCTGAAACGAGTCATCGCAGGCCGCGGGCTCGGCACCAATGTCGGCGACGAAGGTGGCTTCGCCCCCGAGCTCCCCACCAATGAGGAGGCCCTCGAGCTCTTGGTCGAGGCAATCGACGTGGCCGGCTACCGGCTGGGCGAGGAGATGGGATTGGCCCTGGATGTCGCTGCGACCGAAATGCACCGCGAGGGTCAGTACCTCCTCGAGGGGGATGAGCTCGATTCCGTCGGCATGGTCGACTATCTCGCCGGCCTGGCCGACCGTTACCCACTCGTCTCTATCGAGGATGGCCTCGCCGAAGACGACTGGGAGGGCTGGAAGCTCCTGACCGATCGGCTCGGCGAGGGGGCGCAGCTGGTCGGGGACGACCTGTTCGTGACCAACGAGGAGATCCTGCGCCGGGGCGTAGACGAAAGAGTCGCCAACGCCATCTTGATCAAGGTCAACCAGATTGGTTCGCTTTCCGAGACTCTCCACACCATGAGCGCTGCCAAGGGGGCCGGCTACGCCACCATGGTGAGCCATCGCTCCGGGGAGACAGAGGACAGCTTCATCTCACATCTGGCTGTTGCCACCAATGCCGGCCAGATCAAGACCGGCGCACCCGCCCGGGGTGAACGGACCGCCAAGTACAACCAGTTGCTTCGCATCGAAGAGAGCCTGGGGAGCGAGGCGCGCTTCGCCGGATGGGACGTGTTCCGGAGGTGACCCTGTTGAGACGCCCCGGAGTGGCTCTGGTCACTCTCCTCTTCCTCTTGCTCGGAGCGGCTTTCCTCACCCAGGTAGTGCCCTACCGCCAGATCATCGACTCACAGCGACAGGTGACCGACGCCGAGGCGCGTCTGACCCAGCTGGAGGAGGAGAACGCCGCCCTGCAGGCCGACGTCCAGGCTCTTAACACCGACGCCGAGATCGAGAAGCTGGCACGGGAGAAACTCGGATATGTCAGGCCCGGGGAGACGGCCTACGTGGTGCTCGACCCACCCGGGGGCGACGGGCCGGCGGAGGAGACCGCCGAGCCCTTCGTGGCCGACGAGCGGACGTGGGTGGAACGGGTCTGGGACTTCTTGTCGGGTGGGGACCTGGACAGCGGTGGATGACCCGATCCGATGACACCTCCGATGATCGTCAGGTCGTCGAGACCCAGATCGGACGGCCACTGAGGGCGGATTCGACACCGGTCTCCCGCTGTCACCTCGGGCTGCCGGTTGTGGTGCGGGTGCCTCCCTTTCTCGACGATGGCACCCCCTTCCCCACCCTTTACTGGTTGACCTGCCCCCTGGCCGTGGGGCGAATCGCCCGTCTCGAGGGCAGCGGCGGGATACGCCGCCTCGAGCAGAAGGCCGAAGCCGATGCCGGATTCGGGGTGGCGCTCACCGAGGCGGGCGCCGCCTACAAGGCGGAGCGGGACGCGCTCGTCCCTTCCGGGGCGTCACCGGCGCCATCGGGAGGGGTCGGCGGGACCAGAGCCGGGATCAAGTGCCTCCATGCCCACTATGCCCACACCCGGGCTGGTGGTGAGAACCCCGTGGGACACCTGGTGCAGGAATGGATCGAGCCGCTGGACTGCGTGGTCCCATGCGTGGTTGGGGACGAGATGAACCCGAACTGGGTGCCGGCTCCGTGAATGTGGGGGTGGTCGACATCGGGACCAACTCGATGCGACTCCTCATCACCGACGGGACCACCGAGTTGGGGCGTTGGGTCGAGGTGACCGGCCTGGGGAGGGGGGTCGACCGGACCGGCCTGCTCTCAAACGCCGGCATCGAGGATTCCTTGGCGGCCCTGCGCCGGTTTGGCGCCGAGATGGATGACGCCGGGGTGGGCCGCCGGGCCGCCATTGCGACGTCGGCCTCACGTGATGCGAGCAACCGGGAGGAATTCTTCGATCGGGCCGAGACCGCGCTCGGGGTGAGACCGAGGCTGATCTCAGGCGAGGAGGAAGCTCGTCTCGCCTATTCAGGCGTTTCAGCGGAATCACGATGGCCGGAGCCCATCGTGGTGTCGGACATCGGCGGGGGTAGCACCGAGCTGGTGACCTCGAGGGGCGGGACGTCCTACGTCATCGGCTCGGTCCGGCTCACCGAGCGGGTCATGCCCAGCCGACCGGCCCTACCGGGCGAGCTGTCGGCTGCACGCGCGCTGGCCGCCGCGGTCTTCGCCGAGGTAGATCTCCCCGAGAAGGCCCTGGTCGGGGTGGCAGGCACCTGGACCAGCCTCGCCGCAATGGCTCACCACCGGCCCTCGCATGGGGGAGAGCCGGTTCACGGCTACCCGCTGACCAGGGCCGATCTCACATCGCTGATCGAGCTTCTGGCCCCGATGACCGTCGAGGAGACGGCGGCAATCCCGGCCCTGGACCCGAAGCGGGCGCCGGTGATCCTGGGTGGCGCCGTGGTTGCCGAGGCTGTGATGGCAGCCCTGGGGGTAGAGGTGGGCACGGTGTCGGAGCATGACATCCTCGACGGTCTCGCCATGGAGTTGCTCGCTTTACCCTGAGCCCGTACCCGGCCCGGGTGGCGGAATGCAGACGCGAGGGGCTTAAACCCCCTTGAGCCGAACAGGCTCGTGTGGGTTCGAATCCCACCCCGGGCACGAGAGGAGGGCCCTGGATGAAGAATCCCGAAGTCGACGCCTGGTTCGAGAAGAAACAGCATCCCATGGAGGAGGCGATGCAGGCTGTGCGCGAGGTGACGCTCGCCGCCGATCCCCGAATCACGGAGTCGATCAAATGGTCAACGCCCACCTTTTCGTACGAGGGGAACATCTTCAGCTTCAACCCGGCGAAGAAGTTCGTCAGCCTTCTCTTCCACACCGGGGCCAAGATCCCGGGCGATCATCCTGGACTCGAGGGTGAGGGTGACACTGCAC
>JAICRU010000147.1 GCA_025937235.1 Acidimicrobiia bacterium | reverse complement strand
CATCGGGTTCGTCCCACCCTTGCTCGACCCGGGGATGTACGACGAGGCCCGGGCGATCGAGGAGGATGAGGGTCGGGAGATGGCCCGACGCCTCGCTTCGGAGGAGGGGCTTCTGGCCGGCATATCGAGCGGGCTGAACATCGCCGGGGCGGTGCAGATAGCGACCGAGCTCGGCGAGGGTCACACTGTGGTCACCGTGGCTGTCGACACCGGCCTCAAGTATCTCGGAGGCGACCTGTTCGAGCCATGAGAAATGCTGCCCTTGTGGCGAGCGGGCTGCTCATCGTCATTGCCGCATTCCAGATCGCGCTCGCCCTGGGCATGCCGGCGCGGAAGATCGCCTGGGGCGGCGGATATGAAGGGAGGCTGCCCACCGGTCTCCGGGTGGCAAGTGCCGTGGCCGGCTTTGTCATCTATCCGCTGGTCGCGCTTCTCGTGCTCGAGGCCGGCGGAGTCACCGAGTTCGACCTGGTACCCGACGTCGGCCCGGTCGGGATGTGGGTGCTCACCGGTCTCTTCGCGGTGGCGGCGCTCCTCAATTTCCTCTCTCGCTCCCGGCTCGAGCGGATCTGGGGTCCGGTGTGCCTCGTCATATCCGTCTGCTGTGGGATCGTGGCTGCTTCGGTCTAACGGGGCAGGTCGATGGTGAAGGCCGCCCCGCCCTCGGGTCGGTTGGCCGCGCTGATGGTCCCGCCGTGAGCCTCTACCAGGTCGCGGGCGATGCTGAGGCCGAGACCGCTCCCGGCGGAGTCGCTGGACTTCACGAACCGCTCGAACACCTGCTCCAAACGGTCCGGCGGGATTCCGGGCCCGGTGTCCGCCACCAGGATCCGGACCCTCTCTCCGTCCCCACCCGCCGTCAACTCGAGCGTGCCGCCCTCCGGCATCTGATTGATGGCGTTGGACACGAGGTTGGAGATGACCTGGCGAAGCCGGTAGGGATCGGCGTCGAGCTCGGCCATCCCGGGCTCGACCGACACGATGTGCTCGATGTCGTCGGCCTCCATCGGGGCGGAGAAGGATGCAATGACCTCGCTGACCATTGACTCGACGTCGGTCGGCTCACGATGGAGTTGGAGCCGGCCGGCCTCGGTCAGCGTCAGCACACGGAGGTCTTCGAGAAGGCGTTCCATCAACTCCACCTCGTCGATCACATTCGACAGTTGCGACGGGTCGTGGAGCCCGTCGATGACGGCCTCGATCTCGCCCCTGACCACGGTCAGTGGCGTGCGCAGCTCATGGCCGAGGTCGGCGAGGAGGCGTCTCCTTCTTTCCTCCTCCTCCTCCAGCCGAGCCGCCATCCGGTTGAAGGACCCGCTCACCGCGGCGAGCGGGCCGGGCTCGTTGATCGGGATGCGCACCCCCGTCTCACCGTCCCCGAGCCGGCGGGTGGCGTCGATCAACTGGCCGACCGGGGCCCAGGTGCGGCCAAACCGGTTTCGTGCGAAGACCGCAACACCCACCAGGACAAGCACGGCGAGCCCGACGATGACGAACCGGCGTGGACCGTGGAAAGCCCCGAACATCCCCGAGACGAGGAATCCAAACAGCGGCCCGAGGACCACGAGGAAGAGGATCAGGCCGATCACCCAGCGGAGGACGAAACCACCCGGCGGTCCCCAGCTGTGCGGTCCCGACTGGTCGCGGGCCCACGGTGGCCCGTGTCGGCGTGGATCAGGCATCACTGAACTTGTAGCCGACGCCGTAGACGGTGAGGACATGGACCGGGTGACTTGGGTCCGGCTCGATCTTCTTACGCAGGTTCTTGATATGCGCGTCGATTGCTCGCTCGTACGACTCGAAGGACACCCCCCTGATCGAGTCGAGCAGCTGTCCCCGGGTGAACACCCTTCCCGGGCTCGAGGCGAGGACCCGAAGCAACTCGAACTCGGACGTGGTCAGGTCGATGCGCTGGCCCTCGCGCTCCACGGTGCGGTGAGGGAGGCTGATCAGCAGGTCTCCGGCCCGGATCGTCTCCGTGGCCACCACACCTCGGGTTCGGCGTAGGACGGCCTTGACCCTTGCCACCAACTCGCGCGGGCTGAAGGGCTTGACTACGTAGTCGTCGGCCCCGAGCTCGAGGCCGACGATGCGGTCTGTCTCCTCACTCCGAGCTGTGAGCATGATGATCGGTAATGCCGAGCCGGCACCCCGGATTGCCCGGGTGACGTCGAATCCGTCGACGCCGGGGAGACCCAGGTCGAGCACCACGAGGTCGGGGCGCTCGGACCGGGTCGCCGCTACCGCCGCAGGCCCGGTCGAGGCCAAGATCACATCGAAGCCCGCCTCGCTCAGGTAGTCCTTCACGAGGCGGGCGATCTTCATCTCGTCGTCGACGACGAGGATCTTCGGCATGGCCCCCATTGTCGCGACCGGCCGTGACTCAGCTGCCCTGATCGGGCCCGGGCTTGTCGGGAGGGGTCCCACCATGGGCCTTGTCATGCCACTCGGCGAGATGCTGGTCCATCGGGGAGTGCTCACCCTCGTGCCATCCCCGGCCCCAATAGGGACCGGGGCCCCAACGGCGTGGGCCGAAGAAGAGTCGGGAAATGAGGCCGATGAGGAGGATGACGAACAGGATCTTGAAGAAGAGCCCGAAGAACCCAAACCCCACGCCCCAACCCGGTCCCCACCAATGGCCGATACCACGTGCCGTGTCGGCCACCACGTCGGTCCCGGTCTCGACCAGTCCTTGTTGATAGCCCATCTGGAAGAGGCCGAAGCCGATCGCGCCCAGTGCCCCCACGACGAGCAGGGTGATCAGGATCGTTCCGATCACGTTCCGTTTCATGTCTCTCACTCCTTTCAATCGAGACGGTGAAAGGGTCGGTCCCGAATGTGGAGGCGATGTGAATACGGGATGGAGGTTCAGTGGTGGGATTCTTCGAGAGTTCGTCGGAGCAGGGGGAGGGCGGCACGGTCTTTCTCACGGCCGGCGGCCTCCTTGCTCCGGATCACGTCGCGGAGTGACGCCACATTGACCACCAGGTCGGGCTTCACCGCCACGGTTAGCTCGTCGGCGTCAGTGATCAGTTCCCGAAAGCCCCCGGTTCCCGCCGGCGATATGACCAGGTCGAGGTCCCCGAAGCTGGTTGTCAAGGTCCATACCGCGGCCGACTCGAGAAACGCAGGATCGAAGGGAAAGGCGACTCCATGTGGCGCGGTTGCCGTTCTCAGCCGGGCATCGAGCTCCTCGAGCCCGGCGGTCAACCGGGCCAGGTTCTGGCGATCGGTCGCCGGTGTGACGT
>JAICRU010000024.1 GCA_025937235.1 Acidimicrobiia bacterium | reverse complement strand
TGCGAGTCCCGATCCTGGCCGTGACGATCCTGGCGGCATTGCTGCCGCCCGGCGGGACCTTCGTCGACGACGACGGGAACATCCACGAGGGAGGGATCGAGGCGATCGTGGCCGAGGGCATCACTTTCGGATGCAACCCGCCCGTGGGCGATCGCTTCTGCCCCCAGGATGCGGTGAGCCGGGGTGAGATGGCAGCTTTCCTCGCCCGGGCCCTGGGACTGCCCCTCTCTGAGGTCGACCACTTCGCCGACGACGACGGGCACCTGTTCGAGGAAGCCATCGACCACATCGCAACGGCCGGGATCACCTTGGGATGCAACCCGCCGGCCAACGACCGGTTCTGTCCCAGCCGGGACATGACCCGTGGGCAGATGGCCATGATGCTGACCCGGGCCTTCGGCCTCCCGGCCAGCTCGGAGGATCATTTCGTCGACGACGGAGGGGCGGTCTTTGAAGACGCCATCAACCGGGTCGGCTCGGCAGGGATCAGCCTCGGATGCAACCCCCCGGCCAACGACCGCTTCTGCCCCCACGCCGTGGTGACCCGAGCCCAGATGGCGACCTTCCTCACCCGAGCACTCGGTCTAACCCCCAATGTGCCACCTCCCCGGCCCGGACCTCCACTGGAGATGGTGACGCGTGAAGCCTGGGGCGCTCGAGCGCCTTTGAAGCAGGAGATGGTCCGGCACGTCATCGAGCGTCTCACCGTCCATCACACCGGCAACCAGGGCGGCCTCACCGGGGCGGCCCATGTCCGTGCGATGCAGGAGTGGCACATGGTCGGCCAGGGCTGGCCCGATCTCGCCTATCACATGGTCATCGGGGCGGACGGCACCGTGTACGAGGGGCGAGACCCCGCGTTTCGGGGAGACACCGGGACCTCGTACGACACCACGGGCCACTATCTCGTGGTCTTGGAGGGCAACTTCGAGGTGGACCGCCCGACTGCGGCCCAGTGGGAGTCACTGATCGCGGTATTGGCCTCCGCGGGGGAGCACTACGGCGTGTCCCCGGGCACCATCAGCGGCCACAGTGACCACGCCGCCACCCTCTGCCCGGGACAACATCTCGAGCACCGGATCCACTCGGGTGAGCTGGCGGCTGCAGTCCAACGGGCGATGGGGGACCCAACGAAAGCGACAGAGGCCCTGGCAGGGATACGAAATGTGGACCAGGCAAGACGTGTCGTTTCAGTCCTGGCGCGACTGAACTGATCATCATGCGGGTTTCCGATGACGCGTGCCCTGCGGGCTCTTGTCGCCGAGATGCAGTCGGTCCGGTGCCCAGTTGTATTGCCGGCACGGAGGTGGGTCCGGAATTTGACAGCTCGCTCGCGATCCGGTGGCGCGGGCCAAGGTCGCTCTGAGAACATCCGGTCGTCAGCAGCGTGGGCCGATGGTGACTGGCACCGCCTCCCGGCTCTCTTTGGCGTGGTAGCTGGAGCGGACCAGAGGCCCCGATTCGACGTGGGGGATGCCCAGGCCCTCGCCGCGGACCTTGTACTCGGCGAACTCGTCAGGGTGGACATAGCGATGGATGGGGCGATGCCGGGCGGTGGGCCTGAGGTACTGCCCGATGGTGATGATGTCGATACCGACGGCCCGCATGTCGGCGATAGCGCCGAGCACCTCCTCCCGGGTCTCCCCCATCCCAACGATCAGCCCGGACTTGGTCAGGCCCTCGGGCAGCATCTGCTTGGCCCGCCACAACAGGGCGAGCGATCGCCCGTAGCTGGCCGAAGTCCTGATGTCTCGTTGCAGCCGGAGCACGGTCTCGGTGTTGTGGTTGAGGACCTCGGGCCGGGCATCCATAACTGTCTGCAGAGCCTCACGGTCGCCCTTGAAGTCGGGGATCAGCACCTCGATCTCGGTGCCGGGCGATCGTCGCCTCGTCTCGGTGATGGTGTGGGCGAAGATTCCCGCCCCCCCATCGTCGAGGTCGTCCCGGTTCACCGAGGTGATGACCGCGTGCTTCAGGTTCATCTGGCGGATGGCCTCGGCGGCCCGGAACGGCTCGAAGACGTCGAACTCGGTGGGCTTCCCCGTGGTCACGTTGCAGAAGGAGCACGCCCTGGTGCATTTGTCGCCGAGGATCATCAGTGTGGCCGTTCCCATCCCCCAGCATTCATAGATGTTGGGGCAGTTCGCCTCCTCACACACCGTGTTGAGCTGGAGCCGACGCATCATCTTCTTCAACTCGAGGTAGTCGCCGTCGAGACGGGCGGTCACCTTCATCCAGTCGGGCCGGTGCGGCTCCCCGGGAAGACGTCCGTTGATCATCATCGGCTCGGCGCTGCGCCCGTCCTGGCTGAACGTCCCCGCTTCGAGTAGCCGATCGACCTCGAACTCCCGTCGGCGCCCCTGACCTCTGGCGAAGGCACCCAGCTGTGTCTCCGATTGTGAGTACCCGAATACCTCCTCGAAGCGCGGGATCAGCGCATTTATCGCTTCCTCGAGGCTCACCTCGCGACCGACCAGATCGGACAGTGTCGTCACCGGCCGGTCGGTGATCCCGCACGGGTTCATCATCGCGAAGTAGGAGAGATCGGGGTGGAGGTTGAGAGCGAAGCCGTGCATGGTCACCCTTCGCGCCACCCGGACCCCGATCGCCGCCACCTTCCCCTTGGCGGTCCACACCCCGGTATACCCCGCCTCGGCCCACGCCTCGACCCCGAAGTCGGCCAGGGTGCGGATCAACGTCTCCTCGAGACGGCGGACGTAGGGGACGATCTGCTTGGGGTCATCGAGTGTCAGCAGCGGGTACCCGACCAGCTGGCCCGGCCCGTGGAAGGTGATGTCGCCGCCCCGGTCGACATGCTGGACTTCGACACCGAGCCCGACCCGGTCGACCAGCAGATTCGAGCCGTCACCGTTGCGCCCGATCGTGAAGACCGGAGGATGCTCGAGAAGGAGCAGATAGTCGTCGGACGTGCGACTCAGCGCCTTGCCCTCATGGATCCCCCGCTGCAGGTCCCACGCCTCGGCATAGGGAAGCCGGCCGAGCCAGCGTGTCCGAAGCAGCGGCTTCATCGGTGGTTGCTCAAGCCAGTTCCTGCTCCCAGTCCCAGGTCTCCAGGTTCTGCTTGATGCGTGACAGGAACAGCACCGCCACCGAGCCGTCGAAGGCGCGATGGTCCCAGGTCAACCCCAGGTAGCCGATGTGCCTGATGGCGATCATGTCTTGGCCGTCGGCATCGGTCACCACTGTCGGGCGCTTCACCACGGTTTCGGTGGAGAGAATCGCCACGTTGGGGACGTTGATGATCGGCACCGACATGAAGGATCCGAATGGGCCCGGGTTGGTGATGGTGAACGTGGAGCCGGTCAGGTCGTCCACCTCCAGCTTCCCGCTCCGAGCCTTGTCGGCGAGCTCCTTGATCGACCGAGCGATCCCGACCAGGCGGAGACTGTCGGCGTTGCGCAGCCTGGGCACCACCAACGCCTGGTTGTCGATGTCGACGGCGATGCCGAGATCGACGTTCCTGTGGAAGATTGCCGTCTTCTCCTCGAGGTTGAACGAGCTGTTCACCACGGGGTAGGCCTTGAGGGCGTCGATGACGGCCCGGGAGATGAATGGGAGGTAGGTGAGGGAGAACCCCTCCTCCGACTTGAACTTGTCCTTGTGAGCCTGACGCACACGCTCCACCGCCTCGTAGTCGACCTCGACGGACGTCCAGACATGTGCTGCGGTCTGCTTCGCCTTGATCATGTTCTCGGCGGTCCGGATCCGGATGCGGTCCAGCTCCACCTCCTCGGTGGCCGGTCCGCTTGCGGCAACCGCCGCAGGAGCCGGTGCCGGCTGCCGTGCCGGCGCCGGGACGGCCTCCGGGGCGGGAGCCGGAGCGGCGGGCTCCGCAGCAGCCGGCTCGGTCGGCGCCGGAGCAGCCGCGGGCTCGGCCGCTGCCACCGCAGACTCCTTGGGCCCACCCGATTCGAGGTATGCCTCGACGTCCTTGCGGGTGATCCGCCCACCCTCCCCGGTTCCGCTGAGTTGGGCGACGTCGATCTCGTTCTCCCTGATCAGCCGGCGCACCACCGGAGAGAGAAGGTTGGGTTTCCTCTCCGTCTCATCGGGCTGGGCGAAGAAGGCATCGACTTCAGGCTCGCTCGGCGTGTCCTTGGCCTCCGTAGCGGCCGCCGCAGGTTCCTGCGCAGGCGGCTCTGGCGCCTGCGCAGCGGGCTCTTCGGCCGGCTGCGGGGCCGGAGCCTGAGCCGATTGCTCGGCAGTCTGCTGCTCGGCCGGAGGCTGAGCCGGCTGTTCGGCCGGAGCCTGAGCCGGCTGCTCAGCAGCCGGCTCCTCCGCCGCAGGGGTCTCCGGTTCTGCGGCCTGTTCTTCGGCCGGCGCAGACCCCTCTCCTTCTTCACCGATCACCACCAAGGGTGTTCCCACCGACACGGTGTCGCCCTCGGCGACCAGGATCTCGAGGACGGTCCCCGCCGCGGGGGAAGGGACCTCCGTGTCCACCTTGTCTGTCGAGATCTCTACGAGGACCTCGTCCTCGGTGATCGTGTCGCCGACCTGTTTCGCCCAGCGGAGGATGGTCCCCTCTGTGACCGTCTCCCCCAGTTGCGGCATCGATACCGTCGTAGCCAACGTCGCTCCTCTCAGTGCAGGCTGCGGCCGGCGGCGGACATGAGAGCCTCACCGACGACTTCGGACAAGCTCGGATGTGCGTGGATGAAGGCTGCCGCCTCCGACGGCAACGCCTCCCAGCCCACCGCAAACATCAATTCGTGGATCATCTCGCCCGCCTGAGGGCCCACTACTGCAGCCCCGATGATCGGGCCGTCCTTCTCCGAGACGACCTTGGTGAAGCCCTGGTTGTCACCGATGATGATCGCCCGCCCCACCCCGTTGAGGGCGTGTTTGGCGGTCTCGACCTCGATGCCCTGCTCGGCGGCCTGTGCCTCGGTCAAACCGACCTCGGCAACTTCGGGATGGGTGTAGGTGACCCGGGGAATGGCCCGGTAATCGACCGGTCTCGCTTCACCCGTGGCGATGTGGGTGACCGCTGACATTCCCTCGGCAAAGCCCACATGGGCCAGCTGTGGGGTGCCGGCGACGATATCGCCCACGGCATACAGACCCGGTTCGGCGGTTTGCATGGTTGCGGGGTCGACTTCGACGAAACCACCCTCCACCTTGGCTGAAACGGTGTCGAGACCCACGTCATCGGTCTTGGGCCCCCGGCCCACCGAGACCAGCACCACATCGACCTCAACGCTCTCTTCACCGAACGGCACTACCACGGTCTCGCCGACCTTCGGTGCGTCGACTCCGACGCCGATGTGGAACTTCACGCCGCGTTTCTGCAGCTGGCGCTGGAGCTGTTTAGCAGCGTCGGGGTCAGAGCCGGGGATGATCTGGTCCATCACCTCGAACACGTGCACCTCGCTGCCCACGTCGACCAGGAATGAGGCGAATTCACAGCCGATGACCCCTCCACCGATGATCGCCACCCTGTTGGGCTGGGTGGGCCAATCGAGGGCGTGATCGGAGCTGACGATCTTCTCCCCGTCGAAGTCATAGCCCGGGATCGTCCGGGCGTAGGAGCCGGAGGCGAGGATCACGGCGCCTCCCTCCATCGTGTTCCGGCCGCCACCCGTATCGACCTCGACCTTGCCCGGGCCGGCGAGACGGCCATACCCGTCCATGACCTCCACGCCCTTCTTCTTGAGAAGGCCCCCCAATCCCCGCACCAGACCCTCCACGGTCTGATTCTTCCGGGCCAACGCAGCCTCCCAATCGAGGGTGGGCTGTCCGGCGAGGACCCCAAATTCTGCGGCATGTGCGACCGTCGAGAACACCTCTGCGATGTAGAGCCATTGCTTGGCGGGGATGCATCCGCGGAGCAGACAGGTGCCACCCGGGCGCTCCTCATCGATCAGCGCGACCGAAAGGCCGAAGTTCTCTGCATACAAGGCGGCGGCGTAGCCGCCGGGCCCGCCGCCCACTATCACGATGTCGTGCAACCTGTGCCTTTCGGTGAAACTGCGGGTCCGAGCCTAGTTGTGCCCGTGGTTAGCCTCCCCGACCGATGCAGACTCGTTGGCTCCTGATCGCCACCGCCGTTCTGGGCTTAGTCATCATCGGCGCGGCCGCCGTCTGGCTCCTGGTGACGCTCACATGATCGAGCGGGTGAACCTGACCACATCGGACGGGGAGACCCTCGAGGCCCGATGGGACCGACCCGAGGGTCCAACCGGGGTGGCGGTGTTCTGTCATCCCCACCCCATGCAGGGTGGATCGATGATGGCCCCCTTGATGGTGGCGGTGACGACACTGCTGGTGGAGCGTGGCTTCGCCGTCCTCCGGTTCAACTTCAGGGGGACCGGCGAGTCGTCCGGGTCGCACGACGACGGGGTCGCCGAGATCCATGACGTCGAGGCGGCGGTCGACAGCGCTCGCGAGGTCGGACTCCCTCTGTTCATGGGGGGCTGGTCGTTCGGGGCGGGGATGGCGCTGCGCTGGCTGGCGGGACAGGATGAGCCGCCACCCTATTCCGGGATCGCCCCGTCACCCGATGCGCTTCCCACAGTGCTCCCCCCCGGGCCAAAGCGGATCGTGCTCGGAACCAGGGACCAGGTGGTCGATGGCGAGAAGATCCGCTCGTATTGCGAAAGTCACTCGATCGACCTGGTCCTCACCCCCGGCGATCATTTCTTCCACGGCCGGGGTAGGAAGATCGGAAGCCTGGTCGCCCAGGGGTTCGAACACCGTCCCTGATCCGGAGCGTCACATGCGTGATGTACTGCTCGACGTTCAGACCCGGTCGAGAGGGGTGATCGGCCGGAAGCCGCGATTCCGAGCCTCGATCGCGGTGTCGGGGGCGAACACCTGGATCAGGTTCGTGCCCACCAAGCCCTCCTCTTTCACCCGGGAGGCGACCTGGTCGAACTGGTCCTCCTCGTCGCAGTCGTAGAAGCGCATCGTGTCCCTGACACCGACATACCGATAGGCCTCGAACCGAGAAAGGCGGCTCATCGCCACCCACGAACCGAGGAGGACCGTCGCAGGCGAGGTGCGGGGATCATTCTTCCTCCGGGCTCCCCAAGCCGGTCCTCACCTGGGCTCCGCAGTTGGGGCAGGTCGCGACGGCGATGTCCCCAACGATGAAGCTGAACGAGCACTCGGGGCACTCGATGCGGGGGGCAGGGGCGGTTGCCGGAGGGGGAGGTGGCGGTGGTGACGTCCCGGCGACACCCGGCGCGGCGGGATAGCCACCCATGGTGGGTGGAGCACTGCCGGCAGGCTCCCTCACGACGTTCACCGACCCGCACACCGGGCAAGCGAAACGCCCGGCGCCCGGGACCTCGAACTGGTTCCGGCATGCACCGCAACGCACCATCATCCTTCTTCACCTCCATCAGGATCGACCCTCTCGCCCACTGCGCCGATCCGGAACAGGTAGTCGGCCTCGTGGCGAAGAACGGCTTCGACGTCCTCACGAGAGTAGGACACACCGTGCTCGAGAGCGATCTGCTCGGTTATGTACGTGATTGACGCGTCGTGCCCGCCGGCTACGGTCTCCACAGGGTTGGCCCGGTCTTTCTGAGCAAGGCCCTGCAGGTAGAACACCTCCCATTCCAGGATGCGACGGATGTCAGCTCTGCGCAGCGTTTGGGTCCCCTCGGCCTCGAGCCCGGCCTCGATGTGCTTGACCGCATCGTCGACGACGTATTCCAAGGGCTCGTAACTGGGACGTCGTCTTGCCTCCTGCCAGACGACGAGGGCCAGGATGACCAGGAAGACGCCGACCAGCAGGGCGATCAGGGCGAGGGCGGATGCGCTCACCGGGGGAAGGTACCGTCTAGAAGGCCTCCACCGGCAAGTCCATGAGGGAGCCGTCCTCGCCTTCGGCGGCTGCGCGCCTGGCCCCGATCGCCGGAGCGGCCAGTTCGATGAACCAATGGGCGGTGGCGACCTTGCCCCGGTAGAAGGGGTCCTCTTCGACCATGGGGAAGGCGATCTCGGCGTGACGCAGCAGCTGCCATGCGATCACCACCTCGGCCGCCGATGCGAGCAGGGCGTTGGTGTGCAGCCCGACCTTGTAGATCTCTTCGGACCGGCCCGCCAGCGAGCCCATGAGATGCTCGACCATCGATCCGAGATGGCCCTGGAGGTCGTCGAGCATGGTGCCCAGGCGCTCACGTTCCGATGCGATCGGGTCACCGTCGGCGCCGGCCTTCACGAACTCCGTTATCTCGGCTGCCAGGGCGGCGATGGTGGCGCCCTGGTCGCGGGCGATCTTGCGGAAGAAGAAGTCGAGGGCCTGGATGCCGGTGGTGCCCTCATAGATGGTGTCGATCTTGGTGTCTCGGATGTACTGCTCCAACGGGTAGTCCTGAGTGAATCCAGAGCCACCGAAGACCTGGAGGGCATCGGCGAGCTGTTCGTAGGCCTTCTCCGATGAGTAGCCCTTGACCAGTGGTAGCAGGAGATCAGACCTCCGCTCCCAACGATCGTCGTCGGGGTGGAGCCTCGCCTGGTCCTGCAACCAAGCGGTGTACATGACGAGCGCGCGCAGCCCCTCCGAGTACGTCTTCAGATTCATCAGCATCCGGCGGACGTCGGGGTGGTCGATTATGGGGACACGTGGCGCCGTCTTTTCGGTGGCCCTGGTCAGATCCGCCCCCTGACGGCGCTCCTTGGCGTACTCGAGTGCGTTGAGGTATCCGGTGCTCAGGGTGCCCATGGACTTGGTTCCGATCATCATCCGGGCGCTCTCGATCACCCGGAACATCTGACGGATGCCGTCGTGCTTGTCACCTACCAGGTAGCCGATGGCCGGCTGGTCGGCTCCGAATGTCATCTCGCAGGTGGTCGAGCCCTTCAGTCCCATCTTCTTCTCGATGTTGGTGGCGACCACCCCGTTGCGCGGACCAAGTGAGCCGTCTTCATTGACCAGGTACTTGGGCACGACGAAGAGGGAGAGCCCCTTGGTACCCGGCACTGCCCCGTCGGGGCGGGCAAGGACGAGGTGGATGATGTTCTCCGAGGCGTCATGCTCGCCACCGGTTATGAACCGCTTCACCCCTTCGATGTGCCAAGTGCCGTCGCCCATGTCGATCGCCTTGGTCGTGGCGGCCCCGACGTCGGACCCCGCGTCTGGCTCGGTCAGGATCATCGACCCCGACCATTGCTTCTCGAGCCAAAGGCGGGCCAGGTCCTTCTGTGATTCGTTGCCCTCCTCGAAGAGGACGGTTGCGAACAGGGCCCCGCCCGAGTACCAGGAAACGGTGGTGTTGGCGGCGAGCTGCATCTCCTGGGTGGCCCAGCCCAGGCTGGGGGGAACCGGCATGCCACCCATCTCAGCGGGGACGGCGAGACGATCCCAGCCACCCTCTTTGTACGCCCTGACGCCGGCCTTGATCGATTCGGGCAGGTGGACCTCGCCCTCGACCAGCTCGAGAGGGATGCGGTCCTGGTCCACGTAGGAGGCGGCGAAATCCTCACGGGCTAGCCGTTCGATCTCGGTCAGGATGTCCCGGGCCGTGGCCTCGTCCATGTCCGGCCAGGGCTCGGAGCCGAGATAGTCCTGGATCCTGTTCACCTCGAACAGGTTGAACTCGAGATCCCGGAGATTCGACCGATAGTGACTCGCCATATCCCCTTCCTGACTCTTTGAGTGTCCACTCTAATTTGAATCAACGCTCAAAGAAAGAGGTTCCGTTCCCACACCGATGCGTAAGAACATCTGTCACGGCCTGCATCGAGAATGCGGTCCATTCGGTCTACCGTTTCCGGCATGCGGTACAAGGCCGGGCTGGAGACCCGGGAGAGGATTCTCGGGGCCACCCGGTCGTTGGTCGCCGAGAACGGACTGGACGGGACCACCATCAAGGCGATCTGCCAGCTGGCAGGCGTCCTCCCCGGTTCGTTCTACAACCTCTTCGCCTCGAAGGAGCAGGCCATCGTGACCGTGGTCCGGGAGGCCATCGACGCGGTAGATCCCGATCCCGACCATCACGGGACCGACACCCTCCAGGACCTGGTGGCCGCCTACGTCAGATTCCTCGAGGAGTCGCCGGAGCTGTCCCGGGTGTACATCCGGATCGGTGTCTCCGGGGCCGGGTCCAGCCCCGAGCTCACCGGGCGCATGGTCCGTCATCATCAGGAGCGGGTTGGGCGATTCGCCGCCGCAATGAAGCGGCAGAGCCCCTACCTCTCGGATTCATTGGCCGAACGGAGGGCGGAGACGCTGGTGCTGGCCCTCAACGGCATCGCACTGCACCGCATCATCGACCCTGCTTTCGACGTCGCCTGGCACGCCAGGGCGCTGCTGGACGACGCAGCTGCGGTTTCTTGACGCGAGCCGTCGGCAGATAGGCTCCAACGATGGATCTGGCAGTTCAAACGCGAGGCAGCTGGGACCTCGTGCTGGCTGCTGCCCGGTGGGCGGAGGACCGAGGCCTCGTCGCCCTAGCCCTGCCCGACCACTATCTCGAACGCGGCGAATCTCCCGAACGGCCGGCGTTCGACCACCTCGTTCACCTTGCCGGCCTGGCGCGGGAGACGAGCCGCATCGAGCTGGTCTCGCTGCTCTCCCCGGTCACATTCCGGCACCCGGCCGTCTTCCTCAAGATGGCGATCACCCTCGACGAGGTGTCGAGCGGGCGTTTCACCTTGGGAGTGGGCACGGGATGGCTCACCGAGGAGTTCACGATGTTCGGGCTCCCCTACCCCGACCTGGCCACCCGATTCGAGATGGTCGAGGAGTGCCTGGCCTATCTGAGAGCTGGGTTCTCCCAGCAGGGCACGGGCTTCGAGGGGAGGCACTTCGGCCTCGCCCCGTTCGATCCGCAGCCGCAACCTCAGAACCTGAGGCTGCTGGTAGGTGGGGGTGGCAAGAGGAAGACCCCGGCCCTCGCCGGCCGCTACGCCGACGAGTTCAACATCTACGCCTGTCCCCCCGACCAGTACGTGGCCAAGCGCGAGCTCGCCGAGAAGACGGCGGCCGACGTCGGGCGAGACCCGGGCTCGATCCTGTTCTCGTCTGCCTCTCCCGCCATCGCGGCGAGGAACGAGAGCGACTACCGCCGTCTCCTCGAGATGCTGGCCGGACGCACCCGCTCCACACCAGACCACATCGAGATGGTGTATCGACGACGGGGATACCCCCATGGATCGGGGTCGCAGCCTGCCGAGATGCTCGCCGCCCTCGAGGAAGCCGGTTGCCGGCGGTTCTACCCGCAGATGTTCCTCGACAATCCCCGGGACTTCGACCTGATCCTCGACGCCTACCGCCCCTGAGCATGTCTCGCGTCGCCATCTTCGGGACCGGGCTCATCGGCGCTTCGGTTGGGCTCGCCCTCCGTGAGCAGGGTTGGGAGTCGGTGGGCTGGGACCCCTCGCCCGACGCCATGAGAACGGCCGCCGGGAGGGGGGCGGCAGACAGCGCAGATTCGGCCTCCGCAGCGGCGGCCGGAGTGGACCTGGTCGTGCTGGCCGGACCGTTGCACGCCAATCTCGCGACTCTCGCCACCCTGGAGACCGACGCGTTGGTGACCGATGTAACCAGTGTCAAGGAGCCGATGGTCGACGCGGCCCGGAACGGGCTCCGCTTCGTCGGAGGCCACCCGATGGCGGGAAGAGAGCATGCCGGGCCGGAGGCGGCCTCGGCAGCCCTCTTCAGGGGCGCACCCTGGGTTATATGTGACGATCAGGCCGCTGCGGAAGACGTCGAGCTCTTGAGCTCCATCGTCCGGTCCACCGGCGCCAACCCGATCGTGATGTCGGCGCGGCGACACGACCAAGTGGTGGCCTCCGTCTCCCACCTCCCCCAGCTCCTGGCGGTTGCCCTGGTCAACATCATCTCCGAGAACCCCGACGCCACCCACCTGGTCTCGGGCAGCTTCCGCGACCTGACCCGGGTCGCCTCCACCGAGTCGTCGTGGTGGCCGGAGGTGCTCACCTCCAACGCAGATGCGGTCACGTCGGCCATCGACGGCTTGGTGCGCGGGCTCGAAGACATGCGGGCCCGAGTCATCGCCGGCGACATGGACGGACTGGCCGGAGAGATGGATCAGGCCAGGGCGCGTCGCCATTCGATGGCTCCGCCCGTTTCCTTGGTCGAGGTGATCCTGCAGGACAAGCCCGGTGAGATCGCCGCCGTCGGCCACGCCCTGCAGACAAGCCACGTCGATGTCAGGGACCTCCAGCTCAGACATGCCGTGCACGGAGGTGGGGGCATCCTCAGCCTCTCCGTCCGTCCCGGGGAGGCGGAGACACTGAAGGCGGCCCTGGTAGAAGAGGGGTTCGCCATCGAGGTCGAGGAAGGGGCAGGCTGAATCTCGCCCACCGAGCAGGAGCCCATTTGCAGTATTCGCTCATGACCGAGCCCCAGATGGGGGGAACGTACGAACAGATCTTGCGTGCCGCTCGCCTGGCCGAGGCGGCGGGCCTGCACTCCTTCGCCAGATCGGACCATCTCGCCTGGAGCCGGGAACCCGGCCCAGAGGCGACCGACGCCTTCGCCACCCTCGGTGGGCTGGCCAGGGAGACGGACCGTATCCGGCTCACCGTCCTCGTCACCCCGATCACATTCCGGCATCCGGCGATAATCGCCAAGAACGCTGCCACCATCGACCAGATGTCGGGAGGAAGGCTCGACCTCGGCGTAGGGACGGGTTGGAACGAGTACGAGCACGACGCCCTCGGCATCCCGTTCCCCGATTCTCCCGAGCGCTGGGACCGGCTCGTCGAGGCCATCGACTACCTCGCCGCTGCCTTTGGCGAGGGACGTGGTCGCTTCGATGGCACCTATTACAGCCTCGACCTCGACGTGCAGCCCAAGCCGACCGGCATCCGTCTGATCGTCGGTGGGAGCGGGCCCAAACGCACCCCGACGCTTGCCGGCGCCAGGGCGGATGAATACAACGTGTTCGTGTGCCCTGCCGACGAAGCGAGAGCGAAGATCGAGGTGATGCGAGCCGCGGCAGGTGACCGCGAGGTCGAGGCCACGATGATGGGGCCGGTGACCATCGCCGCCACCGACACCGAGCTGGCGGCACTCCTCGGACGTGCTGCCGGCAGGCGCGACATCGGGGTGGATGAGGTGGCCCGACGCTGGGATGCGGCCGGTGTCATCTACGGGACCCCGGGGCAGGTGACCGAGAAGATCGCGGCATTGGAGGAGGCCGGGGTCGAGCGGCTCTATCTCCAGTGGCTCGATCTGGCCGACTACGAGGGGATGGCGCGAATGATCGAGTTGATGCGGAGATGAGCGAGCTACCTGAGGCGAGCAAACGGCTTGCCGACTCGGTGGAGGGTTTCGAGATGCAGGTCCGGGTGTTCCCCGAAGGGACCAAGACCGCCGACGACGCGGCCGCGGCTATCGGCTGCCCTGTCTCCGCGATCGTCAAATCACTCGTTTTCGTCTTGATCGGAGCCGATGCGTCCGAGGAGCCGGTGGTGGCCTTGGTCCCAGGTGACCTGCGACTCGACACCGTGAAGCTGGCGGATGCAGCCGGCGTCACCGGCTCGAGAAGAGCCACACTCGATGAGGTCAGGGACGCGACCGGCTACGCAGCCGGCGGGACGCCCCCGTTTGGCCATGTCACACCGCTCAAGGTGTTCGCCGACGACCGGTTGCGCCGCAACGACCCGGTCTGGGCGGCCGCGGGAACCCCCACCACCGTCTTTCCCATCTCGATCGCCGACCTCAACCGTCTCGCCGCCCCGGTCTGGGCCGATGTGACCGAATGACCGCTCCGTCGAATTGGGACGGGGACGTGCGATATGCGGCACTGCAGCTCCCAATTTCGAGCGACGTTTTCCCCTACGGTCATAGTGCAAATAGCATTGTGATGTGAGCGAGACCACTCCCCTCCTCCAGATCGAAGACCTGCGCGCCGGTGCCGGCGACATCGAGATCCTCAAAGGGGTCGATCTCACGGTGAATCAGGGCGAGGTGCACGCCCTGATGGGCCCCAACGGCTCGGGCAAGTCGACCCTGGCTTCGGTCTTGATGGGGCACCCTGTCTATCGGGTGACCGCGGGACGAATCCTGTACAAGGGCGAAGACGTGACCGCGGCGAGCCCGAGCCAGCGCGGTGCCTCCGGCATGTTCCTCGCCTTCCAGCACCCCGAGGCCATCCCCGGGGTATCGGTGATCCAATTCCTTCGTCAGGCTCTCTCCAACCGCACCGGCGTGGACCTGACCGTCCTCGAGTTGAGGCTCAAGGTCATGGACGCCATGAAGGACCTAGGCATGGAGACCTCCTTCGCCGATCGCTACCTCAACGAGGGCTTCTCCGGCGGCGAGCGAAAGCGGAACGAAGTGCTGCAGATGGCCGTGCTCCAGCCCGACCTGGCCATCATGGACGAGACCGACTCGGGGCTAGACATCGACGCCCTCCGCATAGTGGCCGACGGGGTCAACAAGCTCACCAGCCCCGAGCGTGGCTTCCTCATCATCACGCACTACCAGCGACTCCTCAGGTATGTGGAGCCGGACCACGTTCACATCTTCATGGATGGGCAGATCCTGGAGAGTGGCGGCCCGGAGCTGGCAGTCCGGCTGGAACAAGAGGGATACGATTCGTTCAGGACGGTGTTGACCTAGACGTGGCAGACCTCTCGCACCTGAAAGCCGACTTCCCCGTCCTCTCCAACGGGGTCCACTTCCTCGACTCGGGTGCGTCATCGCAGAAGCCGATCCCCGTGCTCGAGGCTATGGACAACTTCGCCCGATCTTCCTACGCCAACGTGCATCGCGGCGCTTACAAGCTGTCTGTCGCCGCGACCGACGCCTATGAGGCTGCCAGAGAGCGTGTGGCGAGGTTCATCGGGGCCAGTGATCCCAACGAGGTGATCTTCACCCGGGGAGCCACCACCGCCCTGAACATGGTGGCCTTCGGCTGGGGTATGGAGCATCTCGGCCCCGAAGATCGGATCCTCACCACCGAGATCGAGCATCACGCCAATCTGGTCCCCTGGCAGATGGTCGCCAAGAGGACCGGGGCAAAGCTGGACCACATCCCCATGACGGACGAATACCGGCTCGACTTGGACGCGTACAACGAGAAGCTCGGACCCGATGTGAAGGTCGTCGCCGTCACCGGGATGTCAAACGTGCTCGGCGTCATGCCACCGGTCCGGTCGATCTCCGACAGGGCGCACGAGATCGGTGCCCGGGTCGTTGTCGATGCCGCCCAGTTGGTCCCCCACTCGCCGGTCATGGTCGAGATGTTGGGTGCGGACTTCGTCGCCTTCTCATCTCACAAGATGCTGGGACCGACCGGGATCGGTGTCCTCTGGGGCCGGATGGAGGCACTGGAGGAGATGGAGCCATTTGAAGGTGGCGGCGAGATGATCTCCGAGGTGACCCTGCACGACGCCACATGGGCGGCGATCCCGCACCGCTTCGAGGCGGGCACCCCGCCCATCATCGAGGCGGTCGGGCTCCATGCGGCCATCGACTATCTGGACTCGATCGGAATGGAGAAGGTGCTCGAGCACGACCGGGAGCTGACCGGCATCGCACTCGAGCGGCTCGGCGATGTCCCCGGGCTCAACATCCAGGGGCCGACCACTCTCGAGGACCGCGGCGGCGTCGTCTCGATGACCTTGGACGGGGTCCACGCTCATGACCTGGCCACCATCCTCGACGAGGAGGGAGTGGCGGTCCGGGCAGGACATCACTGCGCCAAGCCCCTGATGCGCCGTCTCGGGGTGACGGCGACTGCCCGGGCCAGCTTCTACGTCTACAACACCGAAGAAGACGTCGACGCCCTGATCGGCGGGCTGCGACGTGCGGGTGAGCTGTTCGGGGTCGGTGAATGAGCCTGGAGGACCTCTATCGGGAGGTCATCCTCGACCACTACCGAAGCCCTCGGAACAAGGGGCATCTCGACAAGCCCGATTACCGCGCCGAAGGGGTCAACCCCTTGTGCGGGGATGAGATCACCATCGAGCTCGCGTTCGACGGGGACCAGGTCTCACAGGTCGCCGTCGCAGGGCAGGGTTGCTCGATCAGCCAGTCCTCGGCGTCGATGATGAGCGAGGCGATCAAGGGCAAGACGAAGGGCGAGATCGAGGATCTCACCAAACGCTTCCGCGACATGATGTCCCTCGATGGCGAGGCCGACATCGGTCTCGACCCCGATCGGCCAGGTGCCGTCCTCGGCGACCTCGAATCGCTGCAGGGTGTGCGCAAGTACCCGGTCCGCATCAAATGCGCCAGCCTGGGCTGGAACGTGCTCCTCGAGGCACTGGACGGAGAACGGCTCAGCTGACCCCTCACCGGCGAAATTGGGACGGGGAGACACCGTATGCGACACCGTGGGTCCCAATTTCGGCTAGTCGAAGTCGGTCAGGACCTCCTCGAGACGATCGCCGACCGCGGTGAGGCGCTCTCGGCAGAAGGCGAGGAGGTCGGCGGCGCGCTGGACGTCGTCGAGGAGGGTGTCGATGTCGACGTCGTCCTCACGGAGACGAGCGTGGATCGCCCTCAGCTCCTCCAGCGCTTCCCGGTAGGTCAGCCCCGGCTGGGTCACTGCTCCACCACCAGCACGACCGATCCGTCCGCCAGCCTGGCCGTCACCCGGTCGCCTGGCCCCATCTCCCGGGCATTTCGCACCACCCGGCCATCAGATCGCGTCAGGATGGCGAACCCTCTCCTCAGGGTGGGCTCCACCCCGATGGCGTCGAACATCTCACCCATGGCGCCGAGCTGTTCTCTGCCTCGCTGTATGGCGGCACGCGACCCTTCGGCCACTCCACGCTCGAGATGGTCGATCTGGTCGGCCTGCCGTCGAAGGACGCCCTGGGTGCCGGCGAGTTGCAGGGCTGAGTGGTCTAGTCGGCTCACCGCCCCGCTCCATGCGGCCAGCCCCGCCTCCCTGATCATCCTTCTCGCCGTGTCCAGCCGCCCCGCATAGTCGGCGACACGCGAGACGATCCACTCCGCGGCAGCGGTCGGCGTCTTGAGCGCCACCGCCGACGCCTCGTCGGCCACCGTCCGATCGACCTCGTGGCCGATCCCGGTCAGGACCGGCACCGGCATCGCGCCGATGGCCCGACCGACTCGCTCCGAGTCGAAGGCGGCGAGATCGAGCTTCGCTCCCCCGCCCCGTACCACCGCCACCAGATCCAGATCCTCGGCCGCCAGCCGTTCCAGGGCCCTGACTACGTTGTCGACCGCATCCTCGCCCTGCATCGCCGCCTGGATCGTCAGCACCGAGAATCCGTAACCGGGACGGCGCAACTGGTCGAGGAAGTCGGCATGCGCCGCTGATCCACGGCTCGTCACCAAACCGATGCGGAGTGGGACCAGCGGCATCTCCAGGCTCTCGTTGGCGGTGAGGGTCCCGTCGGCGGCGAGACGGCGCAGAACCTCTTCTCGATCGAGGGCGAGACGACCGGCCGTGTAGGCGGGATCCACCTCGAGCAGGCTGAGATGGACCAGACCGCGGCTGCGGCGAAGCCCGACCGTGCCCCTGACCCTCACCTCGATCCCGCTCCTCAATCCACCGACACCTGCAGATTCCAGAGCATGGGAGACGGTGAGCATCATCCGGCCCGAGGCAGCCACCTCCAAAGCGTTTTCCGGCTGGTCCGCATCGACGAGACGGAAGAAGGCCGCGCCGCGGTTGGTCCGCTGGAACCCGGACACCTCGCCTCGCACCCAGACCGGTACCGGCATCGCCGTCCCCACCGCGTCGCCCACGGCATCGAGCACCTGGGCCACCGTCAGGGTCGGCTGGCTCAAGTGATGCCGCCCTCGGTCATCTTCTTCAGGTCCAGTGCGACGTCGAGCTCCTCCTCGGACATCAGACCCGACTCGATGACGAGCTCACGAACCGATCGTCCCGTCGCCGCCGCCTCTTTGACGATCCGGGCACCGTTGTCGTATCCGATATGCGGGTTGAGGGCGGTGACGATCACGGCGTTTCGCTCCAGCAGCTCCTTCACCCGCCCGGCGTTGACCTCGATGCCGTCCACGCACCTGGCGGCGAAGGTGGAAGCCGCAGCCGCAAGCAGGCCGATCGACTCCAGGAGGTTGTGGGCCATCACCGGCATCATCACGTTGAGCTCGAAATTCCCATTCGCTCCGCTCCAGGTGACGGTCGCATCGTTCCCGACCACCTGGGCAGCGACCTGCATCATCATCTCCGACATGACCGGATTCACCTTGCCGGGCATGATCGAAGAGCCTGGCTGGAGATCTGGGATCCGGATCTCGGCCAGACCCGACGTGGGTCCGGAGCCGAGGAACCTGATGTCGTTGGCGATCTTGAACATGCTGACCGCGATCGTCTTGAGCGTCCCGGAGGCCATGACTACGGCGTCTTTGCCGCCCTGCGCCTCGAAATGGTCACCCGCCTCACGAAATGGGAACCCGGTTCGTTCTGCCATCAGTGCGATCACCGCCGCGGCAAACCCGGCAGGAGCATTGATGCCGGTCCCGACCGCGGTCCCACCCAGCGCCAGCTCGTCGAGCTCGGGCAATATCTTGTCGAGTCGATCGGCGCCCTTCCGGACCTGGGCTGCCCAGCCCCCGAACTCCTGACCGAGGGTTACCGGTGTGGCATCCATCAAATGGGTTCGGCCCGATTTCACGACGTCTTCGAATTGGGCGGATTTCGCCTCGAGCGACTCGGACAGCTGGTCGAGGGCCGGGATCAGGTCTTCCCTGATCGCCGCCACCGCGGCGACGTGGATGGCAGTTGGGATCACATCGTTCGAGGACTGCCCGAAGTTGACGTGGTCGTTCGGGTGAACTCGTTCGTCGGCGCCGATGATCTCGGTGGCCCGGCCCGCGATCACCTCGTTGGCATTGGTGTTGGTCGAAGTCCCTGAGCCGGTCTGGAATATGTCGAGCACGAACTGCTCGTCGAGCCGGCCCTCCATCACGTCATCGGCCGCGGCCTTGATGGCGTCGGCGAGCCCCTGGCCGAGATGGCCCTGATTGCCTGCGATCTCGGCGGCCGAGCCCTTGATCAGTCCTAGCGCCCAGATGAACCGACGCCCGAAACGGAGCCCGGAGATGGGGAAGTTCTCCACGGCTCGCTGGGTGGATGCCCCGTAATAGGCGTCGGCCGGGACTCGGACCTCACCCATGGAGTCCTTTTCGAGCCTGTATTCCACCGACAGCTCCTTTTGCCCGGGACGGTAGGAGCCAACCGTAACTGGGACCGGGAGCAGTCACATACGCACCTGACCCTCCCAATTCCGAGAGCGAGGTCAGCCGAGGACCCGGCGACTGGCGGCGTACACGACGTCCAGACGTTCTCGAAGCGACCAGTCACGGTCGATACCCTCGGCTGCGACGAGGAGCAGGTCGACCAGACCGTGGAAGTCGCCGAGGGCGACCTCCTCCATCATCGGAACGGCCGCTCCCGATCCATTCTCCACCTGGTCGAGGTTGCCCATGTTGTGATAGTTGCCGAGAGGCAGACACAGGCCGGCTGCCCGAAACCCATAGGCCCCGAACGCGGTGGCTTCACACGATCCTCCGCTCATCAGCTTGCGTTGATGGGCCAATCCGCTCTCCCGGACCGCCGTGGTGATCCGGTTGGTCAGCTCCGCGTCGAACACGGAGGAAGCATCCCCCACCCGGATGACCGGGCCCTCTCCCAGCGGGGCGTCGGCAGAAGCGCGTGACGTCTCGATGGAGAGAAGACGGGCCTTCTTCGGGATATCGCCCGCTTTCGCGGCGTGAATTGCGCCGACGAATCCCATCTCCTCAGCCCGGGTCAGGAGGACACCGAAGTGCGCCAGGTCGGCCCTTTTCCGGGCCCGGTCCAACGCGGCGAGAGCGGCAGCACATCCGGCCAGATCGTCACATGAGGGGGCCGCCAGGTACCCGGGCCGGGCACTGCGCCGGGCGAAGTGCCAGCGGGCGATGTCACCCGGCACCGGTCGGGCGCCACTCAACGCGATCAGACCAGTCCGGTCGACCTGATCGTATTCGACGACCCTGCCACCCCGGCCGGCGCCGGTGACGAAGTCCACCCGCGCATCGACGAAGTATTGGGGAAGCACCCCGCCGCGGAACTCGAATCGGGCCTCGTCCCCGATGATCTCGGTCACGACGAACCCGGGGTGATCCATGTGGGCGACGGCCAGCACCGGATCAAGCCGTCTCCTTCCCTTGACCCTCAAGAGGAGGTTGCCCCCGCTGTCTTCGGTGAGCCTGAGGTCGGGGCGTCGTCTCGCCCACCCCCTGACCCAGCCCTGCACCGCTTCCTCCAGACCGGAAGCGGTGGGCAGGTCGGCGAGCTCGGCCAGCCACCCCTCCACCACCGCCTTCGATGCCATCCTCAGATCTTTCTGAGAAGATCTGCCGCGCTCATACCGACGCGGATCCGCACAGAACGAGTCATTTGACGTCGAATGGGGTATCGGTGAAGAAATCGGCTGGGCGGCGAGCCGGCTCGGATGGCGTCTCGATCAGGCCGAGGCGCTCCCGGATCGCCTTGTAGCCGCCGGCCTCGAGCTCGTCCGCCAGCTCGGCGCCCCCCGAATCGACGATGCGGCCGTCGATCATCACGTGGATCCGGTCGGGGGTCACGTAGCGAAGGATCCGGTTGTAGTGCGTGATCATGAGCACTCCGAGATCTGGCGATCGCATCTCCTCGACCGCCTTCGACACTTGCTTAACCGCGTCGATGTCCAGCCCGGAGTCGATCTCGTCGAGGAGGGCCATGCGGGGCCGAAGCACGGCGATCTGGAAGATCTCAGACCGCTTCTTCTCGCCTCCTGACAGCTCGTTGTTGAGGGAGCGGTCGAGGAAGCGCGTCATGTCGAATCGTGCCGCCTCCATTTCGATGCGGGACCCGGCCTCCTCCTCGCTGAGGCCCCGTTCCTCCGCCGCCTCGACCATGAAGCTCCGGAGTGAGACACCGGGTACCTCGGTCGGATACTGAAAACTCTGCAGCAACCCGAGACGTGACCGCTCGTCGACCTCCAGGGCGAGCAGGTCCTCCCCCGCGAGGGATGCCTGACCGGATACCCGATACCCGGCCTTACCGGTGAGCACATGGCATAGAGTCGATTTCCCCGATCCATTGGGGCCCATCAGGGCATGAACCTCTCCGAACGGCACGACCAGGTCGAGCCCCTCGAGGATCTCCTTGCCGTCGACCCCGGCCGAGAGATCACGTACTTCGAGGGTGCCGGTCACGTCGGCTCCCAGTTCAGATAGACCTGGCCGTCTTCCACCACGACCTCGTAAGTGGGCACCGGCATGGTGGCTGGCAGCGAAAGAGCCTTCCCGGTGCGGAGATCGAACTCGGATCCATGCCGGGGGCACTCGACCTCATGATCGAACACCTCTCCCTCGGAAAGAGACGCCTCGGCGTGCGAGCAGCGATCCCCGATTGCGAAGACCTCGTCCCCAATCCGGAACAACGCGATTCGCTCCTCACCGAACGTGACCCGCACACCGCGATCCCGGGGGAGAGTGTCGAGGGCGCCGATCTCGATCCTCACGCCACCCTCCCTTCCGCTTGGGCGGTGACGAACCTGCGGAACACTTCATCGGAGACCGGTTCCTCCAGCCCTCGAATGGGCAACCGGTCGATCACCTCCTGGAAGAAGCCACGGATCAGCAGGCGCTCCGCACGCTCCACGGTCAGGCCGCGGCTCCTCAGGTAGTAGAGGTGCTCGGGCTCCAGCGGCCCTACCGATGAGGCATGCCCGCAGATCACATCGTTGCAGAGGATCTCGAGGTTTGGCACCGAGTGGGCCTTCGCATTCTCGGAGAGGACCAGGTTGCGATTGGTCTCGAAGGTCGACGTCCGGGCCGCATCCTTCTCGATCCTCAGCAGACCGGTGAAAACGCTCTGTGCGTCGTCCTCCACCGCTCCCTTCAGGAACACGTCGGAGGTGGTGCTCCTCCCCTGGTGGTCGATGACCATCCGGTAGTCGAGGGTCTGGTCGCCTTCCCCGAAGTAGAGGCCGACGACCTCAGAGGAAGACCCGTCACCAACGAGGCTCACCCCGAGATCGAGACGCCCCAGACGGCCACCCAGCCCGATCTCGCCGATTCGTGAAGTGGAATCCCGGCCCAGGGTCGCCCTTTGGTGCACCACCGCGGTCGCGGCGTGGTCGATGCTCTGGACGGACAGGAAGCGCAGGCGCCCGCCATCCCCCACCTCGAGATCGATTCTGGGGACCATCAACAGCCTGGCCCCATCGGCGGAGCGGTAGGCCACCAGGACGCTGCCCTCGGCGTCGTCACCGATCCGAACGCGCACGTGCGGGAAAGAGACGGTGCCCGGGATGGTGGCTTGCACCTCGACGACCAACGGTGTGTCCATCACAGCCCCGGGCTCGACCTCGACCGAGACGCCATCGGTCGAAAAGGCGGCATGGGCCGCGGTCAGCTTGTTGTGGTCCACCGGGACGAGTGCGGGGAATCCCGGATCGACGTCGAGGTCGTTGAGCCGCCGCACCCTGGCCACCTCTGACTCATGTTCGAGGATTCGGCCGTCCACGATGAGGACATGCCCGGATCGCTCTGTCAGCGACGCCACGAAGGGCCCCGGCTCGAGGGGGGCGCCCGCCTCTGCCACAGGCTCCAGCTCGGAGAATGTGTGGTCGAATTGGACGTAGCGCCAGTCCTCCGCGGCGCCGGTTGGCTCATCCAGAGCGGTGAACACCCGGTATGCCGCCTCCATCTCCGAACGGCGCCAGGCGGGGGTCGAGGCGGTGATCTGGGACAGGTGCTGTTGGTCGAACGCGGTCAAACAATGCTCCGAACGGGTCCATCGAATGCTATTTCACCTATGGCCATAGTGCGAATGCCGCTTTCTCCCCTCTTCTGCGGGTGCCGACGATGCCGGAGGGGATAGCAGGAAGACCTACTCCACCTGTAGGGCGTCCACCGTGACGTCCGACGCCGCATTCCACAACATCCAACCGAGCCCGTATTCCTCGGCCACTTCGATCTGAGCTCTCACCTGCTCGGGGGTGTAGCCGAAGTCCTGAAGCCACGGTCGGACGACCACGTTGCGGGCGAGACGGGCCATCCCATCTTCCAGCGCATTGGTGATCATCGGCCCAGGGTGGTCGTTGGGCTCCTCGAACCCGTACCAACCGGTGTCGTAGTGGGATGGGTACACCATCGGCGAGGCGACGTCGACGACACCGGTCACCTCCTCCCAGCGCTGTCCGATACCGCCGTCGTCCACTCCGGGAGCGGTGGTGAAGCCGAAGACATCGGCGGCGACCGCGCAGCCCATCGGGTGGAGCAAGGCCACCGCCTCCTCGAGGAAGCTGATGATGGTGCTCGTCCTGGTCTCCAACTCGATGCCTCCATCGAATGTGGCCGTGTCGGTCCGGGCGTCCGGGAACCTGATGTAATCGAACTGGACCTCGTCCACCCCCAGGGAGCACGCCTCCTGGGCCAGTGCGAGCCCGTACGCCCGTGCCGCCGGATCGGTCGGATCGAGGAAATATTGACCACGGGAGACGTAGGGCTGATCGGTCGCGGTGTCCCAGACCGCCATGTCTGGCTTGGCCAAGGCGGCCGTCGGGTCGTTGAAGACCACGATCCGGCCTATCAGATAGAGATCGGCCTTTTCGGCTCGCTCCGCCACCTCGGCGAGGTCGAATGCATTTCGCACCGCGCCGACCTCCGTGGCGGTTGGGTCGGCAGTGTTGTACCAGACGAGACCGGTCTCGTCCTTGAGGTCGAGCATCAGTGCGTTCAGCTCTGTGGTGGCGGCCATGTCGAAGAACCGATCGAGGTCGTCTTCGGCCGCCTCGCCCGCGATATGGACCGCCCGGGCGATGAATGGCGTGATTTCGACCACGGTCTCCCCCACCCCGCCGTCCCACTCGAAACCGGTCGGGAGCCATGCCGGCCGGGTCACCTCCACCGGGCCAGGCTCCGCCCCCCTGAGGCTGATCTTGCCCTCCTCGTCGGTCGTGCCGGAGGCGGGGCCGGCGACCACGAGCGCGGATTCGACCGGGGTCCCTTTGGGATCGACCACCCGGCCCCGGAGGATCCTCGCCTTGAGAACCACGTCGACGACGCCTTCGGGGCGCTCGGAGATGGTGACGGTCTTCGCCACATGCCCTGCTGCGCTCACCTCGAGGACCGTGGCCGAGCGGCTCCCCTCCATTTCTATGGTCCCGTCCTCAGCGGTGGTCCCCACCTGGCTCTGCTCGACGTCGATGGAAGCGGCCGGGATGGGGGCACCGGCGTCGTCCAGGACCCTGATGGTGTAGGGGGTGGCACGCCCGAGCAGCGACCAGCCTGCCCACAATGCCCAAACGATGGTGAGCGCCACCAGCAATCGAAACTGCGTACGACGCGCCACTGAGCGGCAGAGAGTACTTGGTGGACCTACCTAGGACTGAAAACCGTTTGCCACATTCAGCCAGGTTGGTTAGTTTTCCACAGGGGTTTGACAGGAGGGCCGGATTTGGGGAAGGCCATACGAGCCAAAGACGCCAGGCCCGAGCGGGGCTCCAGCCCGGCCGACACCGTCGGTCTGTACCTCGACGAAGTCTCAGCCCACCTCCTGCTCACCGCCGAAGACGAAGTCCACCTCTCCCGGGCCATGGAGTTGGGCAAGAAGGCCAAGGCCACGCTGGAATCAGGTGACTACGAGAAGGCGGACCGAGCCAAGCTGATGCGTCTGGTCGCTGAAGGCGACGAGGCCAAGATGACCTTCATCCGCTCCAATCTCCGTTTGGTGATCTCGATCGCCAAGAGATACACGGGAAGAGGGCTCGATCTCCTCGACCTGATCCAGGAGGGCAACCTCGGTCTGATCAGGGCCGTGGAGAAGTTCGACTGGCGCAAGGGTTTCAAGTTCTCCACCTATGCCACCTGGTGGATCCGTCAGGCCATCACCCGCGGGTTGGGCAACAACGGAAAGACCATCCGACTCCCCGTGCACATGGTCGACGTGGTTCGCACCGTGCAGGACACACGACAGAGCCTGCACGACAAGTACCACCGCGCCCCGACCCTGGAAGAGATCTCCGAGGCTTCGGGGCTCGATACCGAGCGTGTCCTGGCCGCCTTGGAGGCTCCAGCAGAGACCGTGTCGCTCGACCGTCCGGTTGGGGAAGACGGGGATGCCTCTCTCCAGGACTTCGTCGAGGACGCCACCGCAGTCGATCCCGAGGCGCGTGCCGCCGCTGCGTGGCGCCGGGATCGGTTGATCAAGGCCCTGCAGATCCTCGATCCCGAGGAGCAGCAGGTCCTGTGGCTTCGCTTCGGCCTCGATGGAGACGAACCGTGGACCCTGTCCGATGTGGGCAAGGTCATCAATTCGACCCGGGAGCGGGTCCGTCAGATCGAGGCAAGAGGGTTGGCGAAGCTACGTCACCCCAGTTGCGACATCGATCTCCAGGCCCTGCTCTAGCGAAGGACCGGGACGAGCGGCTCGATACCGACGCAACCCATCAGCGTTCTCCTCTTGCCAGTGTCACCTATTCAACGATTCTGCGTCGACGACCCGGCACTTGACATGGGGGATAGCCCCTTGGGGGAACTCCCCCATCGGGGGGCGTCTTTCGTCCTGGGGCTCTAGGCCTTGCGGAGGGCCCGCTCCAGTCGGGCGAAGCCCTCGTCTGCTTCCTGCTCGGTGATCGAGAGTGGCGGGGCGAGACGGAGCGCGTTCCCATACAGGCCGCCCTTGCCGATGAGCAGCCCTTCCTCGCGGGCTGCCTCCAGCACCAACGCCGCGGCCTCCGGTGACGGCGACCCGTCGCCCTTCACCAGCTCGAGACCGATCATCAGTCCCTTGCCTCGCACCTCGCCGATGACCTCCAGCTCATCGGACAATGGCACCAGGTTCTGCATGAGGCGGTTGCCCACCTTGAGGGCGTTGGTCTGGAGATCGTTGTCGAGGAGGTACTCGAGATTCGCCAGGGCGCCGGCGGTCGCAAGGGGATTGCCCCCAAATGTCGAGATGCCGAGTGCCGGGTAGGAATCCATGATCTCGGCCGGCGCCACCACCCCCCCGATGCTCAGCCCATTTCCGATTCCCTTGGCGAAGGTGAGCAGATCGGGCACGATGTCATGGGCCTGGTAGCCCCAGAAATGCTCACCGGTCCGACCCCAGCCGGTCTGGACCTCATCGGCGATGAACAGGATCCCGTTCTCTTCGAGCACCTCCTTCATCGCCCTGAAGAAGCCGTCCGGAGGGGTGACGAACCCACCCACGCCCTGGATCGGCTCGGCGATCATCACCGCCGGGCTTCCGGCGGCGGCAACCCCGAGCAGGTCGCGCAGATCGGCCACACAGGCGGCGATGAACTCGTCATCGGGTAGATGGCCGAATGGGCTCCGGAGTTTGTAACCACCATGGACGTAGGTCACCTGGAACGGGGAGAAGCTGGTCCCCGACCATGCCTTCTGTCCGGTCACTGCGATGGCCGAGTGCGACTTACCGTGATAGCTGCCTCTGATCGCCAGGACCTGGTTCGAGCGCCGATAGGTCGTCGCCAGCATCAAGGCCGCGTCGTTGGCCTCGGTCCCGGAATTGGTGAAGAACACCTTGGCGTCAGGGATGCCTGACAGCTCGGCCACCTTCTCGGCGAGCTCGATCTGTGACTCGATCAGATAGAGGGTGGACGTGTGGAGCATCTTGTCCGCCTGGACCTTGATGGCCTCGACGACCTCGGGGACCCTGTACCCCGTCATGGTCACCAGGATCCCCCCGAAGAAGTCCAGATACCGATGGCCCTCGGCATCGGTGACCCAGCGCCCGTCACCGTCGACGAGGGCTATGGGCTGCTCGTAGTAGAGGGGAGCCCAGCCAGGCAGCACCGCCTTGTGTCTCTCGTACAGATCGGCGTGCGCTCCCATCCTTCCTCCCTTGGCTTCAGCTCCGCAAATATCGCAGAAACAGCGACCGATCACCGAACATCGCCCGGTCCAGCCGCATGTCGAGTGGCGGCTCGGCCTCCGGCCCGTGTGCGACCCGGGCCGACCTGCCGGAGATCATGGTCGGGGCGATGGTCAGATTCAGCTCGTCGACCAGGTGCTCGGCCACGAACTGGCCGACGAGGGTTGGTCCACCCTCACACAGGATGATCCCGACCGCGCCGAGACGGTCGAGGATCCGCCCAGGGGTCACTTGGTCGAGGAACACCACATCGGCGGAGTCACCGAGCATGGCCAACTTGGCCGGCTCCGCCTCGGGACCGGTGATCACCATGGGACGGTGCTCGGGATCGGAGAACACCCGGGCCTCGGGGTCGAAGCCGAGCCGACCCGAGACGATCGCCAGCAGAGGCACCTCGGACAATCCGGCGGCAACCCGTCTCTCCCGGCGCTCGTCGTCGAGCGTCACTGGGCGGTAGTCCTCCGCCTCCACCGTGCCCGAGCCGACCATGATCACGTCAGCAACCACCCTCATGGCCTGGAACAACGCCTTGTCGTCCTCGTCTCCGAGGCCCGACGACCTGCCGTGAAGGGCTGTGCCGCCGTCGGCCGAGCTTATGAAATTGACCATCACCCAGGGACGGCCCTCGACCCGGCGTTCGTCAGCCAGAAGCAGCCCGACGAGGTCCTCCACGGGCTCTCCGGCCACGGTCTTTCGCAACATGGACCGAGGACGGTACAGCTAATCCTCGACGATGAACGCGGTCACCATCCCGAACATCCCCTCCTCACGCTCGACATGGGTGAGGATGTGGCAGTGCCAGACCCAGACCCCGGGGTCCTCCAGCTGCATCAGCACCGAATACCGCTCACCCGGTGCGACGTTCAGGGTGTCCACCCAATAGGGGTGATCGAGAGGGACACCATCCTTGGCGTAGACGAGCTGGCGGAACTGATGCTGGTGCATCGGATGGATCTGGAGCCCTTCGTTGAAGTAGTGGACGACGATCCAGTCCCCCACCCGGCCCGTGTAAGGCTGGGTGGCCGGAAACGACTTGCCGTTGAGGCTGAAGCCGATCACCCCTGCGTCATTGAGGACCATGGGGATCTCCTGGGACACGACCAGATCCTCGGGGATCTCGACACCGGAGATCGTTTGGCCGAGAGGCATCGGCACCTCGCCGACCATGAAGGTTCCGAACATGCCGTTGGGGACCTGCATCTGACCGTGATGGTGGGCGTGGTACATGGCGACCATCGGCTCTTCGACCGTGAATTCGTAGACGAAGGTGTCGCCCGACTCGATGAGGGGCTGCGTGAGGGGAGCCACCCCGTCCATCGAGTTAGGCACCTTGACCCCGTGCCAGTGGACATCGGTGCCCATGGGCAGCTGGTTGTCGACCACGACGCGAACCTCGTCCCCCACCTCGACCGCGATGAGAGGTGCGGGGACCATCCCGTTGTAGGTCCAGGCCTCCACCACCTTCCCCGGCTCGACCTCCCAGTCGGCGAGCGTGGCGGTCAGATGGAACTCCTTCGTCCCGTCAGCCAGCACGGTGGGCTCCAACGGTTGGTTGCCGAGACCTTGGGTCTCGGCCGGGAAGGCCATGATCGACTCGGTCATCTGCTGATCGAGAGCGGCCCAGTCGGCGTCCTCGCCGTCATGCCCGCCCGAGTTCTCCTCGGCCGGTGGGGCCGCCCCCTCACTCACCGTCAGAAGGGCTTCCATCCCCGCCTCCCGGTGTCCGGCGATGCTGCAGAAGATGGTGTAGGTGCCCGGGCTGAGCTCGCCGACGTCGAGCGAAGCTGTCTCGCCGGCAGCCAGATCAGGTGTCGCCGGACCACCTTCCAGTGACAGGTTGTGGGCAGCGGAACCCTCATTCATGACCTCGAACACGGTCGGACCGGACGCCAGCTCGGTCACACCGTCGATGGCGAACTCGCTCAGGGTGAAGTGGACTGTCTGAGTTTCGGCCTCGTCTCCTTCCTGGGCAGCGGCGGGTGCGCCCCGGAAGGCCACCACCGCCGCCAGCACGGCGACGGCGGCCCCGAGCACCGCCAGGATGATGAGGAACTTGTCGAATGCGCCCGCAGGGGACAGATCGGACGCGTCGTCACGTCTAGGTGTCATGGATCGACAACGTATTGGCGATGCCTCCGGGTCATTAGGGCAAATAGGCCCTAAACCGGCCTCCACGCACTTGCGATCATCGAAATGAGACGAAGGAGGTCTGCTCATGACAGTCCGGGATCTGGTGGCCGGAGATGTGATCTGGGTCGCTCCCGAGGCCACTCTGCGCGATGCGGCCGAGGTGATGGTCTCGACGGAGGTAGGGTCGGTCGCCGTCGAGGTCGACGGGGCCCTCGAAGGGATCTTCACCGAGCGGGACCTACTGCGTGCCGTTGCCGAGGGCGCCGACCTCGATATCGAGCCGATCAGCACGTGGATGACCGAGTACCCCGACTCCTTCCATCCCGAGATGGACGTGGAAGAGGCGGCCGAGTGGATGCTCGCCACCGGTTTCCGCCATCTCCCGGTAGTGGACGGAGGGACAGTGGTCGGCATCATCTCGATCAAAGACGTCCTCTGGGCGGTCACCGACGAGGAGACCTGACGTAGTGGAGCCGATCTCCGAAGAAGAGGCGCTGCAATTGCTCGCAGGTGCGATGGTCGCTCATATCGGCGTGATTCGGGACGGCAAGCCATACGTGACCCCGATGTCCTTCGTGCTCGATGGGCGACGACTCCTCTTCCGGACCAAGCCGGGGATGCGCCTGGAGGCCATCGAGGCCAACCCCAGCGTGAGTATCGAGGTCTCAGATTTCGACGAGGTGACCGGGGACTGGGTGAGTGTGGTGGTCACAGGCACCGCCGCCGAGAGGACCGACGAGCCCACGACCACGAGGACGGTCGAGCTGCTGTTCCAGAAATACGAGTCGGTCCTCGGATCTCCTCTGGGCCACGGCGGGCTCCAGCCGATGGCCACCTTCCCCCACGTGATCGAGGTGACGATCGAGGAGATCACCGGTATGTCGTCGGGTCGTGGATTCGCCTTCCGCACCCGCCCGGGGCGTCTCTGATGTTCGTCCGACACGAGTCCGAGGTCGCGCTACCCCTGTCCGAAGTCGAACGTCGAATCGATGTCGTTCGGTCCGACCTGGGCTCGATGGCGAATGTCGCCTACCGGGAGGGAGAAGAGCTCCGGGCAAGAGTCGGGCCCGGTGCCGGCGCCGTGGCCAAGGAGGTCCGCCTCGTCATCGGCACACCCGAGATACACCGCAGCGGGCTCATCTATCCGGTCAGCTGGTCGGCGATCGGCTCGGAGAATCTCTTCCCGCATTTGACGGCGGACCTGATCCTCTCCCATGTCGGCCACGACCGCACCAGGATCGTCCTCGACGGCACCTACCAGCCGCCCCTCGGCCCCCTGGGCAAGGTGATGGACCGAGCTTTGCTCCGCCACGTGGCCGAATCGACCGTGCGGACCTGGACCGACCGGCTCGCCGAATCGTTGGTCGCCGGGGTCAGATGATCGGGAAGCTGATCTCGATCAGGGTGCCCACCCCAGGGGTGCTGCTCAGATCCACATGCCCACCCAGACCTGCTGCTCGTGCGGTCATGTTGGCCAGCCCCATCCCTGCCGTCGACGACCCGGTGTCGAACCCGCCTCCGTTGTCACGCACGGTCACACGGCACCATGCGCCGTCGGAGTCCACGAGAACGTCGACCTCGGTCGCCCCCGAGTGACGCAGCGCATTGCTCAATGCCTCGGTGACGACCTTGACCACCTCGTCCTCGAGCTGTGAGCTTTCGAGCTGGTCTACCCCGATCTCCAGGACGACGTTCGCCGGATAAGCCGAGCCCAGACGTGCGACCAGCTCCTGCAGCCGCTCGTCGAGTTGGCGTCTCTCCCCTCGGGACCTGAGCTCGAAGATGTACGAACGGAGGGTCTCGACGACCCGATCGAGACGGTCGATCGATTCCTCGATCGTCGTCGCCGCCGTGGGGTCCCCGACGAGCTCGGAGATGCCTTGCAGGGCCAGCCCCGCGGCGAACAAGTCCTGGATGACCGTGTCGTGCAGGTCTCGGGCAATCCTCTCCCGGTCCTCGCCGACCGCGATCGAGCGCAGTCGCTCTTGAAGGCGGGCCGTGGTGACCGCGGCGCCTGCGATCCGGCTCAGGGCCTCCACCAGCATCACGTCGTCGTCGCTGAACCCACCTTCCTTCTCGGTGAGGTAGAGGTTGCCGAACGCTCGTCCCCCCGCCGCCACCGGCACCCCCAGAAAAGTGGTCATGACTGGATGGTGAGCCGGGAAACCGAACGAGTCAGGGTGACTCGAGATCGAGTCGAGCCGGATGGTCCGGTTCTCACGGACCAACGTCCCCAGAACACCCTTCCCGGTGGGCAGCGCCCCGATCTGGGCCACCTGCTCGGGTGAGAGGCCCTCGTTGATGAACTCGGTGAGGACGCCATGCTCCCCGATGACACCGAGCGCCGTGTACTTGGCCCCGGTGGCCGCTCTGGCCTCGGCGACGAGCCGTCGGAGGAGTTGCTCCAGGTCACCGGCGCCAACCACGGACGCCGCCGCCTCGATGAGATCTGGCAGGCGATCGACGACGGTTCGCTCGACCATGAGCCGTGGAGAGTACCGCTACCGTCTCGGTCGATGAAGAAGCTCAGAGTCCTGCTCGTGGACGATCACGAAGTGGTCCGCGCCGGTATCAAGGCCCTGCTCGATGCCGAGGACGACATCGTCGTGGTCGGCGAGGCCGGCACTGCGGCCGAAGGGGTCCGCCGCGTTGGATACGACGAGCCGAACGTGGTCGTGCTCGACGTTCGACTCCCGGATGCGAGCGGAGTCGAGGCCTGCCGGGACATACGCTCGAGATTCCCGGACGTGAAGGTGCTCATGCTCACCTCGTTCGCCGACGAGGAGGCGTTGATGTCGGCCATCCTCGCCGGCGCGTCGGGTTACGTGTTGAAACGGGTGAAGATGTCGGATCTGGTCGATGACATCCGCCGCGTCGGCGCCGGTGAGTCCCTGCTCGATCCCGATATGACCGAGCAGCTGTTCAGCCGTCTCCGCACCGGCCCCAAGGACGACCCGCTGCTGACGAAGCTGAGCAAACAGGAGCGGACGATCGTCGGTCATATCGCAGATGGCTTGACCAACAAACAGATCGCCGACGAGATGTTCCTGGCGGAGAAGACGGTCAAGAACTACGTGTCGAACCTCCTAACCAAGATGGGGATGAGCCGGCGCAGCGAGGCTGCGGCCTACGTCGCCCGGATCGAGGGTGAGCATGAGGGCGCCGAGGCAGCCCAGGGGTGGGGCGAGGACTGACGACCCGGCTCTTCGGTTAGATTCAGACGATGGAAGAACTGCTCTCGGAGGCAGCGCGCCGAGCCATCGCCTACCGGCAGCGGCTCCCCGGAGAGCCGATCCGCCCCGATCCATCCGCTGACCTCTCGGAGCTCGGCGGCGACTTCCCGGACGGGCCGACAGATCCCATGAAGGTCCTGTCGCTGATGGACGAGGTCGGGACCCCAGCCACGATGGGTTTCTCCAGTCCACGGTTCTACGGATGGGTGATCGGTGGAGTCCAACCTGTGGCCCTGGCCGCCGATTGGCTGGTGTCGGCCTGGGATCAGCCCACCTATGCGGCGGAGGCGAGCCCTGCCACGGTGGCCATGGAAGCGGCCGCCATCCAGTGGGTGAAAGAGGCGGCCCACCTTCCCGAGAGCTGCTGGGGCGTGTTCGTCACCGGAACGACCGTCGCCCACATCGCCACATTGGCGGCAGCGAGATCGGCGGTGCTGGCGGCCGAAGGATGGGATGCCACCGGGCAAGGTCTCTTCGGGGCGCCTCCCGTGTCGGTGCTGGTCGGCTCCGAGGTCCATCCCTCCCTGGTCAAGGCGCTGGGACTGGTCGGCCTCGGGCGGCACCGGGTCATCGAGGTGCCGGTCGATGATCAGGGCCGAATGCGTGCAGACGCCTTCCCCGATCTCTCTCCCCCGGCGATCGTTTGCCTCCAGGCGGGCAACGTCAACACCGGCTCGTTCGACCCCATGGCGGAGATCATCCCCAAGGCGAAGGAGGCCGGCGCCTGGGTCCACGTGGATGGTGCGTTCGGGTTCTGGGCGGCAGCGTCCCCCCGATTGGCCCATCTCACCGAGGGCATGGAGCTCGCCGACTCCTGGGCCACCGACGCACACAAGTACCTCAACGTGCCATACGACGCCGGGCTGGCCCTGATCCGCAATCCTTCGGACCTCGAGCGTCTCATGAGCGTCGAGGCGGCCTATCTGGTCGAGGGGCACATCGGGCAGGATCCCGGGCTCTACGCCCCGGAGATGTCCAGGCGGGCTCGTGGCGTGCCCACATGGGCCGTCCTCAAGACGATGGGGAGATCGGGCCTCGTCGACATGATCGACCGAACGGTCGACATGGCTCGGCGGTTCGCCGACGGAATGCGCGAGGCCGGCTTCTCGGTCCTCAACGACGTCGTCCTCAACCAGGTCCTCGTCGACTTCGGCGGTCCCGAGGAGACCGAACGGGTCGTTCGCGCGATCCAGGCCGATGGAACCTTGTTCGCCGGGGCAACGGTCTGGCAGGGCAAGAGCGCCATGCGTGTGTCGGTCTCCAACTTCGGGACGACGGATAAGGAGATCGACGAGAGCGTCGAAGCCGTGTTGAAGGTGGCAGGCAGTTAGACCGACAGGGCGTGGCGCAGCGTGGCCGTGTCACCCTGCCACACGTTTTGGACCAAGATCGGCTTGAACCCCATCTCGATGTTGATGCTCAACATCGGCGCATTCGACCCGGCGTTCTCGGTATCGATGCGCCTGACCTCCGGGTAGGTCCTCCTCAGCTCGAAGGCCATCGCCGCCTTCACCCATCGGCCCAGGCCCAGGTTGCGGTGAGCGGGATCCACCCCGGTGTCCCATTGCTCGACCATCTCGGGCTGGAGATGCTTGTAGGCGACGTTGGTGTACCCGGCGAAACGCCCTGAGGGCTTGTGTCGGGCCACGTAGGTGAGGATCTCCCGGCCCCTCGCTGCCATCTTTGTTTCCACGTCTCTCCATATGTCGGGGGTCATCACCTCCTCATCCTCGACGAAGTCCTCACGGGGCGCCGTGTTCATCACAAGCATCAGCTCGCAGAAGGCTTCGAGGTGCTCATCGGCGATTGGGCTCTTCATGTAGAGGAGGTCATAGTCCGATGCCCGCTCCGTGGCACGGTTCACCCAGGTCTCCATGAGAGACCAGTCCAATGTCTCGAAGTCGAGCCTGCTCACCTTCTCCCGGTACGCAGACTTCAGTCCGGCCCTGGCCAGCAGCGCCTCCTCGCCGGCACCCTCGTTGACGGCACAGGCGAATCTGCTTCGGCCATCCTTCTCGGCGGCCTCCAACATGGGTGTGGCGATCGTCCTCCCATGACCGGCGCCCCGATGCTGAGGGTGGACATAGACCCATCCGAAGGCGTTCTCGAGATTCTGCACGAGGTCGAGGTACATGCCGGAGGTGGCAATGATCTCGAGTCCCTTCCACATGACCCAGCGATGACTCCCCACCGAATCGAGCAAATAACGCCAGTCGACCACCCGTTGCGCCAAAGGGATCGGTGGATCGCCGGGGAGCACCTCGTCATCCCAGATCAGGTTGAGCTCGTGCAGCGCCTCGAGGGTTTCCTCGGGCGAGACACGCGTGTCGATGTACTCGACGTGGGAAGACATGACCCGCCGACGCTAGAAACCTGCGATCTCGGGTGTGGACGAATTAGTGGGACGGTGGCCGGGCCTGCTCCCAATCCTCCCGGGTGATTCGGTACACCACGTGATGCCGGTAACGATCGTCGTCGAGGAGCCGAGGGTGGTCGAAGTCGAGTTCCGGAGCCCTCGTCATACCCAGTCTGGCCATGACTCTCTGTGAGCGCTGGTTGGCAGGGACAGTCCAGCTCAAGATCTCGTCGAGATCGGCCTGTTCGAAGCCGAAGTCCACCGCCGCCCTCCCTGCCTCGGTGGCGTAGCCGTTGCCCCACTCGTCGCGGGTGAAACGCCACCCGATCTCGACCGCGGGTGTGAAATGGGTGTGGAACGTGGGCACGGAGAGGCCACAGAATCCGATGAACTTCCCGGCCCATCTGAGCTCCACCGCCCAGAGCCCGTACCCGAACTCCTCGAAATGGAGCTCCATCTGACGGATCATCTGATCCGATTGCTCACGGGTGAGCACCTCGGGGAAGTGCTCCATCACGACCGGATCGGAGTTCAGTGCTGCGAAACGGTCCCCGTCCCGTTCCTTCCATCTGCGGAGTTCGAGACGCTCGGTGTGGATGGTCGGCCCGGTGGCCATGACCCCCAGCGTAGGCCGGGGCCGCCTTCGAACTCCGGGGTTGGAGGGTCGTGGATGGCGGGTTTCATGAAGCGGAGGCGACTCGGGCCGAGGCGGGTGTCGATGCGATAGCCGAAACCGTGTACCACGACGTGATGATGGAACCAGCAAAGGGTGGTCAGGTTCTCCGGGTCGGTCGGGCCACCCTCCGACCACGGGACCACGTGGTGGACCTCCAAGCGATATCGACTGACACAGCCGTCGCCGGTGCACCCGCCGTCACGATGGAGGATGAATCTTCGCAGTCGCTGTGGGATCACCCGGCTGCGTCTCCCCACGGCGAGGGGCCGGCCCTCGCTGGTCTTGATCACCTCGAGACTGCCGGCGCAGGCCACCTTGTCGAGGATCTCCGGGCCGACCGAGGTCCCGCCCGGGACCTCGACACCCCTGTCGTCGACGAAGACTGTTATCAGTGGGGTCGACGTGCTCCCCGGAGCACTCTCCTCGCACAAGGCGGTGAGGGCGGCTGCCCTCCGGTAGCCGAGACCGAGTCGAGGCCCGTCGGGCATAGGCCCGATCGTGTCCGCCTTCTCGGTGAGGACCTTGTCCACCACCGGCCCGGAGTAGCCATCCAGTTCTCCCCAGACACTCCAGCGGGACTCATCCAGGTTGGGCTGCATGTTCAGGTCCATGGCCGCATGTGAGAGGTGGTCATCGGACCGACTCAACCGCCGATGGCGAGCAGCGATACGACGCAGGCCTTGGATGTCGACTCCGAGGTGCCATCCGCTGCGATGCTCGGATGGGATCCTGGACATCACCTCGGCGCGATCGAAAGTGATGTCGCCACGAGCAAGCTGCGCGGCGAGATCTGGAGCATCGAGGAGGCGCCTGGCCGTGGAGGTGAGCTGGTAGGCGGTGTCGGGGGCGATGTCGAGTCGGCCTGCGGCCCACTCCTTCAGCGTCCGGCAGCCGTCGGCCAGCGGCAACTGCATCTGATCGGCGAGGGCCAGATTCACCAGCTGGCGGGCCCTGGCCGCGGCGATGATCGCCTCGTCGGCGAGGAGCTCCTGCTCCAACTGGTCTGGTGTCGATCCCCTCATGTCACCACCGTACGAGACGGGTGTGACATTTTTTCGCGGGGATCGGGAGATCAGCTGAGTTTTTTTCCGACCTGGTCGGCCGCGTCCTTCACGGAGTCGGACGCCTTCTCGGCTGTATCGCCCGCCTGGTCCGCGACATCGGATGCGACGTCCCTGGCGTGGTCGGCGACGTCCTTGGCCGCATCGCTCACATCGTCGCCGACGTCCTTGACCATCTCCTTGGCCTTACCCAACGGATCAGGCTCGAGGACCCCGGATTCCTTCAGACGAGGAATCACCTGGTCGGCCACTTCTGCGGCGCGGTCCTCACCGATGATGGGCCCGAGCTTCGATTCGAACTTCGCCCTCGCCTCGGCTTCGGTCAAGCCGTAAAAGTCCCGTCGTCGGTCCGAGAGGAACTTGGCGATCGCTGACACGATCCCGACCACAAACAGAATCCTGAGGAGAGTCCGAAAAGCGTGGCTCTCGGTGGTCGTGTCCTCGACACTGGTTCTTGCCATCTGTTTCACCTCCGTCCCCAACCATACAGAACGGCCACCGTGACTTTTCGCGTCCTGCCCCAGCCGTCTTCATTCGGTCCGAACCAAGGCGTAAGTTCGCCAGTGCAGTGATTCGACGGCTGGCCGCCGGCCTGATCGTGGTGGGTCTGGCAGTCGGGATCTGGGCCCTTTGGCCCCGTGACGACACGGACCCCTCCCCGACCACTACGCCTACCGCCGCCGATCCCACATCGAGTATCACCACCGTCCCCCAGCCGACATCCACGGTGTCCGTCGTCACGACGTCGACCGTGGGGACACATGTCGTTGCCACGGTGGCGGAGGCGAAGAGATCCTGCGGGACCTGTGGTCGGCTGGTTCGAGGGGATCTACAACCAGGACGAGGCTCGCATCCGCGAAGTGGTGGGGACTCAGGCGATGCTGGAGGCGGCGC
>JAICRU010000089.1 GCA_025937235.1 Acidimicrobiia bacterium | reverse complement strand
GCTCCGGGACCACGATCGGTGACGGAAGCGCGAGCTCCATCAGCATCCCGACCCTCTCCTCGTAGGGCAGGCCGATCAGGCTCTGCCCTCGGAACAGAAGGTCGAAGGCCACGAGATTGACGCCGACGTCCGCCTTGGTGCCACGCCCTCCAAACCCGGTGCGTTGCTGCAGATAGGAGAAAGAGGGGAGGCCTTCCTCGTCGAAGGCGACCACCTCGCCATCGACGGCGACACCGTCGGGGATCGGCAGGGTGGCGAGCTCGGGGAACGGTCCGGTCAGGTCGAGCCCTCGACGCGACCTGGCCCGGATCTTCCCTGCTTCGGAGGCCAGCACGACCCGGTAGCCGTCCCACTTGACTTCGAACCACCAGCCGGGATCGTCGAAGGGATCAACGACCCGCGTCGCCAGCATCGGCTCGAAATCCGGGATACTCAACCGGCTGTGAGCTCCTCGCGCACGAGGCGGCTCACCAGGGCGCCGTCGAGGTCGGTGCCGTGCTGTCTCATCAGGTGGCCGGTGACCCGACCAGCGGCCTTGTCGTCCGAGGCGGCGCCCAGCTCCTCGATCGTCTTCCGCACCAGATCGCGTGTTTCGTGCTCGTCGAGCTTCTTCGGGAGCCAGCGAGACAGATAATCCACTTCGAAGGCGAGCTTCGCCGCCATCGGCTGGCCACGCTCTCCGAGTTCCAGGTACTCCTGGCGGCTCTTGTCCATCTTCTTGACATACGACCCGATCACCTGCCGGTAGAGATGGTCGTCCAGGTCCCCGGTGAATCCGGGTTGGCTCCTCGCTACCGCTATCTCGGTCTCGACCTGTCTGATGACGTCCCTTCTCGAGGCGTCCTTGGCCTTCATCGCGTCTCTCAGCTCGTCAGCGAGCTCGTCTCTGATACTCATAACGGGGTGTCCAGGGCGCTGCGCACCACGGCCGGGTCGTCGGTAATGATGCCCGACACCCCGATGCCGGCCAACTCGGACGCACGGTCTGGGTTGTTCACCACCCACGGGCATACCTCGAGCCCGGCATCGACTGCCCGGATCATCTGCAGAACCGGGAACGACACCGAGGGGAGCAGGGTTCGGTGGCCGTATCGGAGACACTCAGAGATGCCTCCGGTCACGTCACCCGCCACATCGACGAGCACGCCCGTAGCGACGTCGGGGAAGACCCGGCGGACGGCGGCCAACGTCTCCCAATTGAAAGAGGTGATCAGGTCACCGGGCCGGGCACGTTCGGCGGTCTCCAGGCCGAGCCGGTGATCCGGTTCGAATCCCGGCTCGTGTGGCATGTTCTTGACCTCGAACTGAAACGACAGGTCGGGAACGACGCCTACCGCCTCGTCGAGGAGCGCGGGCCGATGACCGTCGCCAAGATCGACCTCGCCCAACTCCGCCCATGAGTGGTCGGCCACCGAGAGCCCGCCGAGCACCGGATCGTGCGAGAGGACGAGCTTCCCGTCACCGCTCCGTCGAACATCGACTTCGACTGCATCGGCGACGCCGGCCGCGGCGAGGAAGCCGGCCAGGGTGTTGTCGGGGAACCGTGTGGGCCATCCTCGATGGCCCACCACCACTGGTGTCATCAGCGTCGATCCTCCCGAAGAAAACCGTTTACAGCCGGAGACACGGACGTTATCGTTCGTGCCGGAAAAACCACCGTTCCCGGGAATTTCCTTCCTGACGGAGCGCTTGTGAAAAAGATCACAAAGTTAGGAACATCTTGCTCACCACGACCACCATCACCACGGATTGGCGGGATCTGGCAGCTTGCCGGGACTCCGAGCCGACTCTGTTCTTCCCGGTCGGGACCACCGGCCCGGCGATAGACCAGATCGACGCCGCCGTTGCCATCTGCATGATCTGCCCCGTCCAGGAGAGGTGTCTCCAGTACGCCCTCGAGACCAATCAGGAATCCGGGGTCTGGGGCGGGTACGCCGAGGACGACCGTCGGCGTCTCCGCAAGCGCTGGCTCGCCGAGCGGCGTCGTCGCGCCGTCTAGACCGCCGGGGCGAAACCCACCGAAGGCCCGCCGTCGGCGGCTTCGATCTCCACGAAGGCCAGTGACGCGGTCGGCACACCAACCGTCCGGCCCTTGGTGTCGGTGAACCAGGCCATGCCCCCGTCGGCCAGAGCCCGCTCCAGCTCGCCACGGAAGGCATCGACGTCATCGATCTCGATCTCGACGACCTTGCTGGTGTCGGCGATCCCAATGCGGACTTTCATGCTCGCACTGTAACCCCCTTCCCCTCGGGCCGAATTTGTCGTAGTCCAACTCCCATGGGGTGGGGAAGACGCCTCATGGTGGCGACGATGTTGTCGATCGGTTCGGTGGCCCTGGCCCAACCGACAGCCAGCCAGTCGTTCGTCCCGGTCTCCATGTCCGAGCCGCTCCCCCCTTCGGTGGTGGTCGAGCCCGGCGACCATCTCTGGAAGATCAGCGAGGACCACCTGGCCGCCGTCCTCGGCAGACCGGCCGAGGACGGAGAGGTCGATCCCTATTGGCGGTCCGTCATCGAGGCCAACCGGGACCGACTGCTCTCAGGCGATCCCGATCTGATCTTCCCGGGTGAGACGGTGGCGCTGCCCCCGACCGGATGACGGGTTAACGATCGGCGACCAGACGGGCGACGATCCCCTCGTGCGTGCCGAGGTAGAGCTCTCCGGCAGAGTCGATCCCAAAGGTGTTGACCTGGCCGAGCGCGCCCAACTGTTCCGACCAGTCCTGCTCCTCGGTGACCGCACCCGCGACGAACTTGAAGGACCGGATCCACTGTGAGCACCAATCGCTGTAGAAATAGGTGCCGTCCAGCTCGGGGATAGCCGCCCCTCGATAGACATATCCACCGGTCACCGAGCAGCCCTCCTCGTGGGTGTAGGTGATCGCCGGTGCCGTGTAATTGGCCAGGTCACAGTCCTGGACGTGAAAACAACGTGTTCCCTCGACGTCGGACCATCCCAGGTTGAAGCCACCGTCCGCGATGGGCAGCACGTTGATCTCTTCTTGATCGGCATGCCCGACGTCGGCTATGTAGATGAGGCCATCCACCGGATCGATGGAGAACCGCCACGGGTTGCGAAGCCCGTAAGCCCATACCTCGCCGGCGCCACCTCCGTCGACGAACGGGTTCTCCGGAGGGATCCCATACGGATCGCCCCCATCGACATCGATGCGAGAGATCGCCGCGAACATCGTGTTCGGGTCCTGTCCCTGATCCCGGGAGTCGGCGCCGTCGCCCATCGCGATCCACAGATTGCCCTCGGGCCCGAAGGCGAGCTGCCCGGCGTAGTGACGAATGTCGGTGGCGTCTGGAGGCTGCTCCAACTCGATGAGGACTCTCTCGGTGTCAGGCGAGGCGATGTTCGGGTCGGACACCGACACCTGGAATTCGGAGACCTGTCTGCGGCCACCCTGGTCGGTGTAATAGACGTAGAAGCGCCCGTTGTTGGCGTAATCGGGATGGAAGGCCAGACCGAGCAAGCCCTGTTCGATGCCACCCGCCAGGACCCGATCGGTCAGGTCGAGGAACGGGGCCTCCTGGAGCTCGCGGTTGGCGTCCATCGTCAAGATGACCCCGAAGCGCTCCACGACGAACAGCCGGTCGTCTCCGACCGGGGCGGTGATGGCCGTCGGCTGCCGCACGTCCCCGGTCAAGGACTCCAGCCTGAGCTGCTGCAACTCGGGGAGGTTGGAGCCGGTGGTCGAGGAGCCCGGCACCGTGGTCCCCCCGGTCCCGGGGACGATCGACCCGGTCGCTCCGGGAGAGACAGTGGTCGTCGTGCCCCCCGCTACCGGCGGCTCGGTCCCGTCGGGACCGCTCCCCTCTCCGGAGCCCCGCAGGAAGAAGAATGTGATCAGGAATATCGCGACCAGTGCGATGATCAGGGCGCGCAGCCTCGACTGTGCGTTGGGGGCAGGCTGGCGGTGTCGTGCGCTCACGGCTGGGCGAGTTTAAGGATCGAGCGACGCCGGCAAGCAGCTCTAGGCGTTCTCTCCGAGGAAGATCTCCGACACCGAAGAGTCCATGAAGATCGCCTGCAGGGTCTCGGCGAGGATCGGGGCGATCGAAAGCACCTGGACCTTGTCCAGCTCCAAGACCTCCTGCGACACCGGCAGCGTGTTGGTGACGATCACCTCCTCGACAGGTGCGTTCTTGAGCAGGTCCAACGCCGGGTCGGAGAACACGCCATGGGTAGCAGCGATGCGAACACTGATCGCTCCCTGCTCACGCACCAGCTCGGCGGCGTTGGTGACCGTCCCCGCGGTGTCGATGATGTCATCGACGATGACGGCGTGCCGTCCAGCGACGGTTCCAGCCATCTCGAGGGCCTCGGACACATTGTGCTGCACGGGATCGCGCCGTTTGTAGACGACGGCGACGTCGCCGTCGAGGAAGCGGGCATAGCGCTCCGCCCGCTTCACACCACCCGCGTCCGGGGAGACCACGGTGGTGGGCCCGTCGATTCGTTCCGACAGGTAGTCGGTGATGATGGGCAGAGCGGTGAGCGAGTCGAAGGGCTTGTGGATGAAGCCCTGGAGCTGTCCCGTGTGCAAGTCGACCGAGACCAGGCGATCTGCCCCGGCCGTCATGAACAGATCACCGACAAGACGGGCAGTGATCGGCTCTCTCGGCCTGACCTTCTTGTCTTGCCTGCTGTAGCCGAAGAACGGCATGACCGCGGTGATGCGGCGGGCCGAGGCCCGATTGAGGGCATCGATGGTGATCAACTGCTCCATGATGTTGTCGTTGATCGGATCGCAATGGCTCTGCATCACGTAGCAGTCGGCGCCACGCACACTCTCGGCAGGCCGCACATAGATCTCACCATTGGCGAAACGGGAACGCTCCAGGTCACCAAGAGGCACACCCAATGCCTCCGCCACCTCTTCAGCCAGGGAGGCATTGGCCCCACCAGTGAAGAGCATCATTCGGTTGCGGGAGACAATGTCCAAATCAGTCCTCGGCCTTCTTGGCGGCCTGCCTCGCTGCGCGGCGCTGAGAGTAGCCGCGTACCTCTCGCTGCTCGGTCCGCTCGATTGCTAGCGCTCCCTCTTCGACATCGTCGGTTATCACCGAGCCGGCGCCGGTGACGGCGCCATCACCGATGGTCACCGGAGCGACCAGCATCGTGTCGGACCCGATGAAGACATCCTCTCCGATCACTGTCTCGTGCTTCTCATAGCCGTCGTAGTTGCACGTGACCGTCCCGGCACCGATATTCGTTCTGGCGCCAACCTTCGCATCCCCCAGGTAGCTGAGGTGGGGTGCCTTCGCGCCTTGGCCAAGGGTGACGTTCTTCGTTTCGACGAATGTGCCCACCTTGGACCCCCGCTCGAGGACGGAGCCGGGGCGGAGTGAGGCAAAGGGGCCAATCTCGCAGTTGTCCCCGACGATGGCCCCTCGCAAAACGGCGTACCAAACAGTGGAGCCGGCGCCGATGGTGGAATCGATGGCGAAGACATCGGGCCCGACCTGGGCACCGGCACCCACCTTCGTCTCCCCTTCGAGATGGACGCCGGGGTAGATCCGGGCCCCGGGCTCGACGATCACCGAGTCGTCTACATAGATCCGGTCCGGGTCGAGCATCCAGACACCCGACTCCATGAGTCGCTGGTTGGTGCGGGCCTGAAGGAGCGCCCGCGCCTGGGCCAGTTGGTCTTGAGAGTTGATTCCAATCACCTCCTGCGGTGTGGCCGCGACCGGCTGCAGGCGTTGGCCGCGGCCAACAAGGATCCCGACGACGTCGGTGAGGTAGTACTCACTCTGTGCATTGTCGTTCGAGACACCCGCCAACGCGTCGATCAAGTCCTTGGCCCTGAAGGCGTACACCCCTGCATTGACCTCGCCGATGGCACGCTCGGCGGCGTCACAATCACGCTCTTCCACCACCTCGACCACGTTGTCGGAGTCGTCACGGACGATCCGCCCGTAACCGGTCGGGTCGTCGAGCACCGAGGTCACCATCCGGGCGGCGACGTCGTCAGGTCGCTCGACGAGGCGAGTCAAGAGCTCGGGAGTGAGCAAGGGCATGTCGCCGTAGAGGACCAGGATGGTGTCATCCGGCGCCAGACCGCCCAAGGCATCGAGACCGACCCTGGTGGCATGCCCGGTGCCGAGTTGCTGCTCCTGGATTGCCGTGGTGACCTCCGCGGGGAGATGATCGCTCACCAGACCAGAGCCATGACCGAGCACCACGACGGTGTTGGCCGGCTCAATGGGGCGAACGGCCTCGAGCACCCAGCCGATCAGGGTGCGACCTGCTGCCATGTGAGCCACTTTGGGGAGGTCGGACATCATCCGCTTGCCCTTGCCGGCGGCGAGGACGATCACATGGGTCGGCAAGAGTCCACCTCTCTACTCTCCGGCTGGGGGGGCAGGACTCGAACCCGCTCCGGCAGGACCAAAACCTGCTGTGCTACCGGTTACACCACCCCCCAAGTGGGTTAGGCGATAGGTTAACGGTTGACCGATTCGAACCCCGCTCCGGCTGGACCCCACACCTGATGGTGCCACCGGCTTACACCACCCCCCAAGTGGGTTAGGCGATAGGTTAACGGTTGACCGATTCGAACCCCGCTCCGGCTGGACCCCACACCTGATGGTGCCACCGGCTTACACCACCCCCCAATAGGCGTTGCTCGCAGATTACCGGTGACCAATGATGAACCCGCTCCGGCATTAACGATGGCGCATGTGAACCCGCTCCGGCAGGACCCCAAGGGCGCCTCGTTGACCGTCTGATCGATATTCGGTATTTTGCATTGTGCAGGACGCTGGCCGAATTATTGGCGGCCTGGCGGGGGCCAGGCATCGAACGGAGGAGTACAGGCATGACTGTCAAATCGAGTCGACGACTACTCGCTTTTTTGCTGGTGCTGGGCCTCGTGATGGCCGCGTGCGCCAGTGAAGAAGGTGATACCAGCACCACGGTCGGAGGCGACGGTACGACCGTGGCCGGCGGCGACGGGACAACCGTTGCGGACGGCGGGGATGGCGAAGCGCTACAAGTGTGGGTCACCCGCGATTACTACATCCCACCCGACGATTTCGAGAGCTTCACCGCCGATACCGGCGTCGAGGTCGAGTGGAACCTGCAGGCCAACGACGACATCTTCCAGCAGTTCCAGAGGATGGCCGATGCCGGCCAGCCGCTGCCAGACGTGCTCGGGGCCGAGGACTCGTTCCTCATCGAGAGCTATGTCGACGCCGGCTTCATCGAGTCCCACGACGAGATAGCCGCCACATGGGAGGCCGAAGCGCCCGATCAGTTCGGGACACTGTTGCCTCTGGCCTGGGACGAGACCACGCTCGACGGGGTCAAGTACGGGCTGTCGGTCACGGCCAACTTCGACGTCCTCTACTACAACTCGGCTTGGTTCGAAGAGGCCGGCGTCACCGTGCCCTTCGAGTCCCTCGATGCCGTGCTCGACGGAATGCGTGCCCTCAAGGAATCGCGGCCGGATTCGATCCCGTTCACCGTGCAGGCTCTGGCCGGTGACGGCGTAACCACGCTGAAGACGGTGCTCGCGGCTGCGGGCGCTCCGTTTGACGGCCCAATATTCGACCTCGAGTCCCCCGGAGGCATCTACGCCATCAATTGGTTCCTCCAGGCAGCGAACGAAGGGTTGCTCCCACCAGAGGCCATCGCCTGGGGTGAAGCCGAGTCGCGCGGGGCCTTCGTCGCCGGTGCGGGGATGATCCTGGACGGGTTCACCACAGCCGCCGATTTCAACGAAGGAGGGCTGGCCTACCCGGAAGGCTGGGACGTCACGCCGGTGCCACTTTCCCAATCTGGTGACGGCGTCGACGGTGTCGCCTTGTCCGCCGCCCGCACCTGGGCCGTTCTGGCAGGAACCGACCAACCGGACGAGGCGGCACTGGTGCTTCGTTACATCGCAGAGACCGACAACTTGATCGAGGCGGCCGGGAACGGATCGGTACCGATGAGACAGACCGAGGCGTTCAACGATCCTCGCCTCCTCGAGATCTGGCCGTTCTTCAACGACGACCTGAAGGCGGCATACGAGGGGAGCACACCCGCTCCGGCCGGCACCAACGCCGGTGAGGTGGAGGCCATCCTCGAGCAGATGTTCGGCGAGATCGTGATCGGCACCGAAAAGACGGCAGAAGAGCTGGCAGCCGAGTACCAGCCTCAAATCGACGCCACGGCCTGACGATGTGCGCGCCCGGGCCACTCGGCCCGGGCGCGCATTCCCATAGGATTCGGCTGGGAGCTCGATGACCGCAACCACGATCACCAACAAGCGCAACAGGGGTCGTGGACCGCTCCGCAAACGAGGCGGCCGAAGTACCAGCTCGGTGCTGGGTCACGGGCCAGCCATCCCCTATCTCTTCAGCCTCCCCGCCATCCTCCTCGTGGCGGCGATCCTCGGATTCCCGGTGTTGTACGGGGTTTGGCAGAGCCTGTACACCCGCGAGAGCCTCGGCTCACCCCTCGAGTTCCACGGGTTCCAGAACTACGTCGAGATGTTCCAGGCGCAGACGTTCTGGCATGCCCTCAATCGGACGGCCATATTCGTGCTCGGGTCGCTGATCGTGGGCACCGCGCTCGGCCTCCTCTTCTCCTTCGCCCTGTTCCGGGTGGTTGGCCGCCTCCGCTTCCTACGGGCGGTGACGGTCGCCCCTTACATCATCTCCAACGTGGCAGCCGCAGTCATGTTCCGCATCCTGTTCAACAGCCAGTTCGGGGTGGTCAATCAGGTGATCGAGCTCTTCGGTCTGGACGGGCTCTCGTGGCTGGCCGATCCGGCCCTCGCCATGGTGGTGGTCATCTTCACCCAGGTGTGGACCGATCTCCCTCTGACCATCCTCGTCTTGCTCGGAGGCCTCCTGACCATAGACAGGTCTTACCTCGACGCTGCCCTGGTCGACGGGGCGACCGGTTGGACCAGGGCGCAACATCTGACCATTCCCCTCCTCGCTCCCCAACTGCTCATCAGCACCGTGTGGCTCAGCTACTCGACCCTGACCGGGCTGGGGGTGGTCCTCGCCCTCACCGGAGGTGGGCCGCTGAAGGCGACACAGACCCTGGCGATGGAGATGTACACGGTGGCGTTCCGCAATCTCGAGTTCGAAGCCGCCTTGGCCATTGCCACCTTCATCCTCGTCCTCAATGCCCTGCTCACTCTGGCCTACGTGGGCATTGGCCGCCGCTACGAGTACGAGACATGAGCGAAACCCGCGGCAACCCAACGCCGGCGCTCTCCACCCCTACCGCCAGGGCGGCCGGCGCCGTGATCGGGCCGCCCCCGGAGCCGGGACGCACCGCCATGACCAAGGTCCGTCGTCGGACCCGGGAGGCGATCCTTGCCATTCCCCTGATCGCCCTGGTGGTGTGGACCGTTGCCCCGTTCCTGGTGACCCTGTCGGTCTCGTTCAAGACCAGGGCCGAGGTCTTCGCCAATCCGAGCCTGATTCCGGCCAGCCCCTCGCTGGACGCTTACCGAGAGGTTCTCAGCAGCGAGAGCTTCACTACCTCCTTTCTCAACAGTGTCATAGTCGGGGTGGGCACCACGCTCCTCACGCTGGCAATCGGCGTCCCAGCCGCCTACGCCTTCGCCCGCTTCAACTTCCGCTGGCGACACCTCCTGCTCCTCTTCACCTTGCTCCCCCGTCTGGTGCCGAGCCTCGGCCTGATGGTTCCCATCTACAGGCTCGCCGTGACAGCCGGCCTGCTCGACAAGCGGATCACACTGATCATCGTGTATACCGGGATGTTGCTCCCCCTGGCTGTCTGGCTCATGGTCGGATTCTTTCAACAGATCCCGCGCGAGATCGAGGAAGCGGCCAACGTCGACGGCGCCAGCTTGTGGGGGAGGCTGCGCTACATCGTGGCCCCGTTGGCGGCGCCGGCGATGATCACGATCGGGGTCCTCGCCTTCAGAGAGGCCTGGAACGAGTTCACCCTGGTCTTGGTCTTGACCAGTTCACCGGGCAACCGGACGCTCCCCTACGAGCTGTATCTCATGCAAGGAATCGAAGGCATTGCCAACTTCCCAGCCGAGGCGGCGTTCACCCTCCTCACCGTGCTTCCCTTCGTCCTCGTCTACACCCGGGTGGAGCGATATGTCGTTGCCGGCCTGGTCTCCGGCTCGGGCAAGTAGGGAGGAAGGCCGGCGGACTCGTGAGCAGCATCCTCGTCTCGGAGTACCTGCCCGAGGAGCATCTCGACCGGCTCCGAGCCCGGCACGAGGTCGTCTACGACCCGGATCTGTGCACCGACCGGCCCCGTCTATTGGCGGAGGTAGCCGACGTCGACGCCATCTTCACCCGCAACCGCACCCGGATAGACAAGGAGCTCATTGGCGTGGCCACTCATCTCCGTGTGGTCGGACGGCTCGGCGTGGGCCTGGACAACATCGACCTGGCCGGCTGCGAGGCGGCGGGAATACGGGTGATCCCGGCTCACGGCGCCAACGCGGTTTCGGTGGCGGAGTATGTGATCGGGGCGATGTTTGTGCTCGTGCGCGGGGTCTACGGGATGACTCCCTCGATGCTGGCCGGGGAATGGCCGCGGCAGGGCCACGCCTTCGGCCGTGAGCTGATGGGTCAGACGCTAGGTCTGATCGGATTCGGGTCGATTGCCAGACATGTGGCGTCCCGGGCGACGGGTCTGGGGATGGTGATCATCGCCCACGACCCGTTCCTTCCCGAAGACGACCCCGCCTGGGCACCGGTGCGACGGGTCGAATTCGACGACCTCCTCGCTATTTCGGACGTGGTGAGCCTCCACGTCCCGCTCGATTCGGGGACCATAGACCTCATCGGCGAGAAGGCCCTGGCCGGGATGAAGCCGACCGCAATTCTGATCAACACGTCCCGTGGCGGAACGGTCGACGAGCCCGCGCTGGCCGCGGCGCTTCGCCGTGGGGCCCTGGGCGGGGCGGCGCTCGACGTGTACGCCACCGAGCCCCTCGGGCCGGAGGCGGCCTCGGTCTTCGCAGGGACACCAAACCTGCTCCTCACCCCTCATGTGGCGGGAAATGCCCGGGAGGCGGTGGACCGAGTGGCGACGATGATCGTCGAGGCGGTGCTGGCCGAGCTCGAGACGACACCCTGAGACGTCAGAGCAGGAGCCGCTCCTCGTATTCCACCCGGGAGAGGAGGTGGGGATCGCCGTCGGTGATGAGCACCATGTCCTCGAGTCGGACCCCGCCCCCGCCCCGCACGTTCGGCACCCAGACCAGAGGCTCCACCGCGAACACCATGTTGGGCTGGAACTCATAGGTGGTCGCCCCGGGCAAGGTCTCCCCTATGTAGGGCGGCTCGTTGGCCCCCATCCCGATCCCGTGCCCGATGAAGAGGCTGAATAGATGGTCGTCGAGCCCGTGCTCGGCGATCTTGGCGATGATGGCGTCGGCACAGTCCTGGTTGGTGTTTCCGGGCCTCATCTTGTCCAGGCCCGCCATCAGCCCTTCATAGACCGCCGTGTAGATCTCCTGCTGCTCCTTGGAGGGTCTGCCGACAACGGTGGTTCGCCCGATGTCGGCGAAATAGCCATTCCACATTGCCCCGATGTCGATGAAGCAGAGGTCCTGGTTGCGGAT
>JAICRU010000081.1 GCA_025937235.1 Acidimicrobiia bacterium | reverse complement strand
GACCAGGGAGGCGTGGTCACGTTTCACCCCTTGGACGACGAGCACACTCGGGTGACGTTGCAGATGGACATGGAGCCCGAAGGGATTGCCGAGCAGATCGGTGACAAGCTGAAGATCGTCTCCGCCCGGGCCAAGGGCGACCTGGAGCGCTTCAAGGACTTCATCGAAGAGCGCGGCTCCGAGACCGGGGGCTGGCGTGGGGAGATCGATAGGGATACCTGACGGTAAGGTCGCTCGTCTCTGATGCTCAGGAGGACCTCTTGACGATGGTGACCGACCCCGTTTGCGGGATGAAGATCGATACGGATGATGCTGCGGCGACAGCCGAGTACGAGGGGAAGACCTATTACTTCTGCTCCCAGGTCTGTCACGACGTCTTCATGACCGACCCTGTGGCTTACGCCGACTGAGAGGGTGGTCGGATGACCGACCGCCTCAGCCGAGAAGAGCTCGCCAATAGGTCCGGCACCACCATCGAGCGGATCCAGAGGCTGGTCGACCTCGGCATCCTCCGCTCCGAGGACGGCGGCTTCGAGCGGCGAGACGTGATGAATGTCCGGGTGGTGGGCCAGCTCGATGCCATGGGGATCGACGAAGATGCCCTGGCAACCGCGCTGGCCTCCGGTCACCTGTCTCTCGGCTATCTGGAGAGCGCGGGTCGGCGCTTCCCCAGGTCGGACCTCACCTTCGCCGACGTGGCCCAAGACATCGGCATCCCCTTCTCCACCCTGGACAGTGTCTATATGGCCTTTGGCCTGCCCCGGCCCGAGATCGACGAGTTGGTGCGCCAAGAGGACCTCGAGGCTTTGAAGGAGGTTGGGATTCTCTTCGCCGCCGGCCTGGAGGAGCGTGATGTCCTACGCATGGCCCGGGTGTGGGGGGACAGCACCCGTCGCGTCGCCCAGTACCTGCCTTATTACTTCCATCACACCGTGGAGGAACAGTTCCGGCAGAGGGGCCTCAGCGACAACGACGCCTACGAGGCGGCGCTGCGTGAAGTGGGTCTCCGGGTGGGGCGCTCGGGGGAAGACCTGCTGAGCTGGCTGTTCCGTCGGCACTCGGAGACCTTTTCCACCGATCATCAGTTCGGTCATGTGGAGACCGCGCTCGAGCAGGCCGGTGTGCGCCAGCGACCGGCGCGCCAAGTGGAAACCGCGGTGTTCGCCGATCTCACCGGCTTCACCGAATTGACCGAGGAAGCCGGTGACGACGTGGCGGCCGAGGTCGCCGTCAATTTCGCCCAGCTGGCCAGCGAGGTGGCGGTCCGATATCGGGGCAACGTGATCAAGCTGCTCGGCGACGGGGTGTTCCTCCAGTTCGGCGATCCCGACGATGCCGTGATGGCATCTCTCGAGATGGTGGAAAGCGCGCCTACCCGAGGGCTCCCCGAGGCCCATATCGGGGTCAACGCCGGGCCGATGCTCTATGACGAGGGCGACTACTTCGGTCGCACCGTCAACATCGCCTCCCGGATCGCATCACAGGCCGGCGCGGCGGAGGTGTTCGTAGGAGAGCCGGTGGTCGGGATCGCTACTGCGGCTGGGTTTCGACTGACCGAAGTCGGGGAGTTCGAGCTGAAAGGCATCGCCAACCCGGTGAGGATCTATCGGGCCTTGCGCGACGGAGAGGGCTGACCCACATCCACCCGGGCCCTACCCCCGTCCGAGATCCCGCCCCTTCACCAGCTGCGGGCTCACGCCGTCCGACTCTGTCCCAGTGCGGGCCGTGCCCCCAGCCAGCCCCCGGCGAGCACGAGTGCTGATCCCGCCACGAAAAGACCGTTCGTCACCCCGTCGGTCTCGAGCGACATCAACTCGGAGAGCTCATGTCCCCCGAGGAGCATCAGCACCCAGACGATGAAGCCGACCAGCCCGCCGCCGCCCGCCGCAATCACATAACCCCACCTCTTCGTGCCCAGGCCGATCGCGGTGAGTGCCACGACAGCCAGCGAAACGAGGATCCTGAACCACACCTGCTCGTCATGCCAGGTGGGTGTCACCAACAATCCGAACAACAGGACCAGCAGAGCGCCGGAGACCGCGAGAACGGTCGGAGTCGAACCCGGGATCACGTTGGATTCGACCGTGGGGTTCACGACCGGTGGGTCTGCGGCTGGGACCGCCGGATCTGCCCTCACGCCGCCAAGAGATGCCTCCACGGCCTGGACGAGACGGTCGGCGTCGTAGTTCCATCGCCCATCGCTCACTTCGAACGCGTTGTGACGGGCGAGACCAATCAACTCATCAGGTAGATCCTCGGCCAGGGGGAGAGACGCGCCCTGCACGAGTACGGGTATCACCAAGACATCGCGGGCCAGCGCAACCGAGATCTCTTGCCGGACGAGATCCTCGGGATCATCCAATCGACGGTTGCCGGCATTGTCGACCGACGAGAGCCACTGCTGACCTATGACGACAATGACCACCTCGACGGTGTCGACGGTCTCGTCGATCAGCCGGGCATAGTCGACGCCTGGCCCGATCGCATCGATGTCCATGAACACATCGTCACCGAATCGCGCCTGAAGGCGATCGTATAGACGACCCGCGTGACCGGATGTGTCCTCTCTCCGATAGCAGATGAAGATCCGGGCCATAGGTACACCCCCGTTCGAGTCAGCGTCTGCCAGATGTCTGATCATCACTTGGCGGACCGGTCGGACCGCCTATCGACGAGCGGGGTTCAGCGACGGTGTTGCCCTGACGAGAAACATCCCTCAAGACGCCTGTCCGCCCTGACTGGACGCACCGCAAACCCTGATTGCGAACCGACATGGCCCACTCCTCGGGCGACCCTACGCCGCCGTTCCCGCAGATGCCCGATGGATCGGACCTCCGGACAAACGAATCCGACGGTGGTTGCGACGGTGTGTTATCTCGCCAAACGGGCGACTCCGTTACCCTTACCGGGTGGACAACGAATCGGCCAAAGGCAAACGGCGGACACTCACCGCCAGGAACATGTGGCGCATGGCACTGGCGATCATTGGCGTAATCGCCGTCGTCCAGGAGCTCAAGAAGCCGCCAAACGAGAGGAGCTGGCACGGCATGGTCGCCAACTTCGTGCCATACGACTTCCGCTGGCCGACCTGGGAGCGAGTCCGGAACACCTACTGGAATCCGGAGGGCCCTCCGATCGCAGGGAAGGTGTTCGGTGTGGGCTGGGCCCCCAACTTCGGGTTCCTGTCCAAGCTGTTCGACAAGTAACGGCGAACCGCTCAACTCGACGGTGGCACCCTGACGGTCACGTCGATCGGGGATGCGGGGTTGCTTGCGTTGTCGTGGGCCACATTGCCGTAGGGCAGCACCCGTCCTCGCTCTGACTCGTCGTGAGCTCGATCATCTCGACGGTGATATGTCGCATGGTCTCGCCCCCCGGCATCCTCGGTGTCCGCGGCCAGGTACTCGGCCGGCAGCGGCACCGGGACGCACGCATACTGATCCGTGGCTTCGGACGACGCATCGATCGACTCGAGACGTGCGGATGAACTGGGAAGGCCTTGGGCGGTACACCGCGGATCCGGCTGCGCTGGCCACTGCCCCGGTCACGGATGCCGTCCGCACCCTCACCGCCATCCAGCGGGCCGAGCGGTTCGGCCATGGGAACATCGAGGGCGCTCTGAAAAGCGGCCTCATGCAAACCGCCCTGGCCCGGCTACGTCGCTCGGACGAGACAAACGAACGAGCCGCAGTCATGGGCCGAAGTGAGCTGCGGCGTGAAGTTGTAGCTCACCGGTGACACCCTTCAACGAGACCGGGCCGATCTCATCGAAAGAGACCGGCACCTCCGACGCCGCCTCTACCACCTCCTGGCTCACCAGCACCTCGTCCGGTCGTGCGTAGTCGGCGATCCTCGCCGCGATGTTGACCGTCCGGCCGAAGTAATCACCCTCTTGGAAGATCACCTGACCGGCATGAATCCCGGCTCGGGCGGGTGGGAGGGAATAATCGGCCGCCCTATCCACCATGTCGAGAGAGGCCAGGACCGCGTGGCCCGGGTCGGGGAAGTAGAGCATCACCCCATCTCCAAGCCACTTGACCGACTTCCCACCATGGTCCCGTGCCGATCGACGGACAAGTGCCCGCAACCGCTCCGCCAGATTCGCTGCAGTCTCGTCACCGCCTCGTTCGGTGAGCTGGGTGAATCCGGAGAGATCGAGAAAGCTGACCGCTGGCGGCTGAACCATCCGTTCGTAGAGACCGGCCGCTTCCAGGGCCTCTTCGACAGTGCCGACCGCGCTCCTGGTCCAGACGACTTCCTGCTGTCCGTGGTAGATCCCGAGAAGCGCGGCCTCGGTGAGCGGAGCCATCTCAGATCCGAGCTCACCCTGTGCATCCAGCATCTCACTCTCGGTCATGCCGGAATCGAGCAAGGGCATCACTACCTCGGTCCGATACGACTCGGTCTCCGTTTCGGCGATACGACGAAGGCTGTCGGCATAGACCCGAAGCCATCTCTCGATGGCAACGGGTCGGAACCCACGGCTCAGCTGGAACTCGACCACAGAAATCACGGACAGCTCGTCCTCACGGACATAGTCGTCTGGTCGAGGTTCGGACAGACCAAAGGCCTCGCGCACCACCATGAGGAGTTCAATAGGTATGCCCGTCTTCTCGGTCACCTCTTGGAACGTGACGCTGGCGAGCCCACCGAACCGATCGAAGGCACTCACGTCGAGGAAGGAAAAGGAGAGGGCTCCAGCTCGCACTGCCTCGGCCATCTCTTCGAGGGGCACGCCGGCCTGTTCCAGGCTTTGAATCCAACGGGCCTTGCGCACATCACCTGACGAGAAGACGTCTCTCTTGCCGGGCCTCAGGATGCCGAGATCTACCAGCCTGTCGACATAGCCCGAGTCGACCCCGCCCTTGCGAGCTATCTCCTGACGTGAGTGCTCACGCACAGGCCGACCTTATCCGCCCTGGCGGAAGTCAAACACCCGCCGACTGTTTCGATGACAACACGCGCGATCAGGTTCGCAGGGACGGATCACTGGCAACCCTCCGGAGGCCCAGCCGGGAACTCACCGGATAGAGTCCCTGGCACGCAAGCGGGACGTTCTGTCGATGGTATGGGAACGAGTCGGAGCTGCGACCGGGATCCTGTTCGTTGTCGTATTCATCGCGGCATTCTCTATCCAGCAGTCCGACTTCCCCGATCCGGGTTTGGCGTCGGCTCCGGACATCGTGATGTTCGTCGAGGCGAACCAGGTTCGTCTCGGTTGGACGGCCGCCCTCTACGCGGTCTCCTGGACCGCCTTTCTCTGGTTCCTGGGGAGTCTGCGGTCGGTCATGGAGAGTGTGGAAACGCCACCGAGGCTGGGCGCCGCCTCCTTCGGTGGCGGCCTGGTGACCGCGGGCCTCTTCTTTGCGATGGCCGGCCTCAAACTGGAACTGACTTTGGCCGATTTCACTACTGCTCAAGAGGCGGCGGTGGTCAGTCGTTGGGCGATCTTCGACGCCAGCGACGGTCTGTTCGGGATCACACCGTTCCCAAGGGCGGTCTTCCTGGGATCGGCCTCGCTGCTGACGCTTCGTTTCGGAGGGCTGCCCAGCTGGCTGGGATGGTTCGGGATCGGCGCAGCCATCGTCAATCTGGTCGGCGGCTTCGACTACTTCGCCCCTTCCGGCGTCTCATACACGGGCTCTCAGCTGGCCGACCTGGTCTTCTTCCTTATTTGGGTGCTGTTGGCCAGCGCACTGCTGGTTCGGGATCCGAGGCCAACGCGACTGGCGCCCGGATCCTGACCGGGACAAGACCTCGCTGTCGACCCTGCACGGTCCTGAGACCCTTCACGCGGCCTCGGGCCAGGTGTCGGGACAACCAAAGCAGCAGCCGCTGGTGTAGGTTCCGCAGGGAAAGGAGGCTATGTGTTCGCAAACACGCCTCTCATTGCCGCGCTACCAGCGTCGGATCTGGACCGAGCCAAGGCTTGGTATTCGGAGAAGCTCGGACTGGAGCCGGTCTGGGAAGACGAATACGGTGGCGCCCACTACGAAGCCGGTGGATCCCGCTTCCTGGTGTTCGTGAGTCCGTTCGCCGGGACCAATCAGGCGACGGCCGCTGGGTTCACCGTCGAGAACTTCGACGAGATGATCGAGGATCTCAGGGCAAAAGGGGTGACCTTCGAGGAGGTCGATTTCGGGGAGATGGGCAAGACCGTCGATGGCGTCATCTCTTCGGCGGACGGTATGAGCAAAGCGGCTTGGTTCAAGGACAGCGAAGGAAACATCCTCTCCCTAAGCACACTGCCCCCGGCCTGAGCCCATCCGAGGCTCAGCTCTGCCGAACTAGCCGGTCCCAGACCGATGCTCCGCCGTCTCCGCCTGGTGCAAGGCCTCCTGATGGTCGCCGCTGAGGTCGGCAGCCAGGAACTCCTCGGTCTCGGGGATGGCGACGTGTAGCTCGGATTCGATGTGGATCCCCACCTCGAGTGTGCCTGCCTCCATGGCGAGGAGATGACCTCCGAGCTGCCGATCGTCTGAGATGAAATGGAAGTGATAGCCGGGGACGTTGACTGCCCTGGCATAGGTCGGCGCCCAGAAGCCGACCAGGGTGCCGACCTCGTCGACGACATCGAACTCGCTCTGATGGGCCGTGGCCTCGAGGAGACCCTCGCCGGGCTCGGCCGCACAGGCCGCTCGCAGTGCCAGCCGGGCAAAACGCCCGTCCACCCTGATCCCGACGAACAGGTTCTCCGAAGGTCTGATCGCGTCGACCGCCGCGGTGAGGTCGGCCAGGGTCCCAAACTCGGTCGTCGTGGACCTGTCGGGATGGAAATGGGTGACCACGGCGAAGGGGACCGGTGCGTCGTCGGCTGGAGAGGTGACCACACCCCCGCCGGTGGCCCGATAACAGACCCCGTCGATCATCACCAGCTCCCCATCGAGGTCTTCGAAGGTCCCCAGCCCGAAGTCGCCGTTTCGTCTCAGGTCTCCCACCGTGACAGCGCCACCGAACACGCCCTGGACGAGTGCATTCGATGTAGAGACCTGGAACAGGGTGTGCCGGTCGAGCTCGAAGGCGGTGGCCAAGACCCGATCCAACAGAGTCGGGATCGGCTCCCCACTCTTCTCGGATTCGTCCAGGAGCGCTCGCCACACACTCTCGGAGATCTGAGCTGTGAGACGGGGGGTCACCCGTGGTTAGCTGTCCGCCCGCTTCCCCGGCCGCGCCGGCTCCCGCTTCGGCTGTTCACGACGCACGGGCACTGTCTCCCTACGGGGGGCACGCTTTGGTTCCGGCTCGACCCGGATCTTGCGCAGCGGTTTTCCTATGTTGGCCATGACAGCGCCTCCTCATCGGCGGGTGGATCACCACGGTGGACGTTGACATCGGGGTAGAGAGTGGCAAGCTGGTCGGCGACGAACGGCGACCGGGCCCATAGGTCGAGGATGGTTGCGTTGGACGCCCGGTATCCGGTCTCGTGCTCGACCACCAACCCGGAGAGGGCGACCCGGCCCACAACGTCGGGCTTGCCGGGGAACATGGCGCCAACCTGCCCCGGTAGCGGCACCCCGTAGATCCCGCAAGGGTGGTCCCATCCCGGTGGCTCGAGACAGTGGTCACACCAGGCGATGAAGTCCTGACGAGGCCATTCGGTCACCACCCCACGAAGCACCGAACCGGTCCACTGCCAAGCTCGCCAGGCCACCACCGGTTCCGGTGACCAGAACTCCTCCACCGGTTCTGCCGTCTGCGGCGCCGCGGTCCAGGGCAGCGGGGTCAGGGAGCGGGAGAGTGCGATCGGTGACAGGTCCTGGGTTGGCATCTGTATCCGCCTCACCGCCACCAGGAGCCCGGCGGAGAGGAGGCTGGCCCCGACCATGACCAGCAGCGCTCCCACCTTGGGATATCCGGTGGGAAGGGAGACCCCCTCCTCCGGAGTCGGGCCCATGACCAGGAAGGCACTCGTCCCGCCGAGGATCCAGATCACGGGGGTGAAGTAGCGACCGACCCGCTCTGCCACGGTGGGGGCGAACTTGCCGAGGATCCAGCTGACCAGCCCGAAGGGGACGACCAGCACCACCCAGAGCGGCCAGAACCCGATGGTGTAGGCGAAGAGAGAGAACATGGCCACGTCGATCCAGTAGATGACCGATGCCTCGCCCCCGGTGAGGGCCACCACCAGGGCGGGTACACCGATCACGGCGAGCAGGACCAGGGCTGTCCGCCCGAGCCGTCTCAGCCAGACGCGCTGCAGCAAAGGTTGGCCGACTCCCCCAGCAATGGGCGCCGGCACGCTCATGCTCGTCCCATTTGTTCGCCTCCGGTCCGAAGGATACGCAATCCGTCGGGAGCCGGTTCCCGGATTACGCACATTCCAACCCGATCGTTTGGGCTTCGGCGCCACCTAGGGTGGGACCATGACTGCCCGTCAGACACCACGTCTGGTGAGACCCAAGGAGGGACGGATGATCGCCGGCGTCGCCGCCGGGCTCGCCGACCGGTTCGGGATGCAGCGCGGGATGATGCGGCTGATCTTCCTGCTCTCGTTGATCCTGCCCGGCCCCCAGATCCTGATCTACATCGTTCTCTGGGTGATCATCCCGGAAGACGACTAGATCCGGCTCACCGTTGGATAGACCTTGTCCCGCATCTCGGGTCTCTGCCATTGAGTGAGGACACCGGGTTTGGCGCCGTACTCCTCCGAGGACCTGGGACCGTCCTCCTGCTCTCGCATTTCTCGGATCCTGGCGAGGTCAACGTCGATCATGAAGGTGCCGGGAGCTTCCGACTCGAAGACGATCTCTTCGGGCTGCGCCACCATGGCCAGGCCCCGCTCGGACTCGTCGAAGAGGTTCTGCGTCGTGATCACCACCGCGAGGTTCTCCGATGCGCGCGCCCAGATCAGATTCCGCCACACCGTCCACAGCTTCTTCTTGTCGATCCCGGCGGGCATGAAGATGATCTCTGCGCCGCGCAGCGCCAGGGCTCGGGCGACTTCGGGCATGAAGGCTTCACTGCACATGGCCAGCCCGACGATCCCGTGCTCGCTAACGAAGACCGGGTAGTCGTCCCCTACCCGATAGTCGAACTCCCAGACCCCACCCGTGTAGATCCACGGCCCGGGCGGATGCGTACGACGGTAGACGCCGCTGATGGTTCCGTCGGGCCCGGCCAGCTTGAGAACGTTGTACGCCGCCCTGCGCTCCCCCGCCACTTCTTCCAGGGTGCCGAATTGGATGGTGACACCGTGCTCTTTCGCTGCCCCGGCCATCGCCTCGGTGGGGTCGAAGGTCATCGGTGTGCGCCACGGGCCGGGATAGGTCTCCGGAAAGGCCACGACCTCCGCACCCTGTGAGGCGGCGTAGGAGACCTGTCCCAGGGCGTCCATCACGTTTCGCTCGTCGTCGGGCGGACGGTGAGTGAGCGGCTGGACCAGCGCCAGGCGAAATCCCATACCTCCACCTTATGCGTCGTCAGCGAGGGAGACGCCCACTCACGTGGCTGTAGCCGACCGAGACCCGGTCACCGGTGGTGCTGAGCGTGATGTGATAGTTCCGGTCGGTCCGGTAACTGACGAACCGCCGGGCGGCGAGAACACTCACTACGTCCGGATGGGGATGACCATGGGGAACGACGTGGCTGCTCATCACCAGCCGTGTCTTTCGGTAGCTGAGCCGGTCGAGCCAGGGAGTGGACTCCTCCGGATCGAAGACCCCGTTTCGACCACCGTGATGTGGGACCTGGAGATAGGTGGTGTTGGCGGGGAGGCGAGGAACGATCTGCGGCCAGTTCTCGGCTTCGGCGTCCCCGGTGAGGACGATGGTCGACCGGCCGAGTGTGACCGCCAGCACGACCGAGTTGTTGTTCTCGTTGCGAGTGTCGATCTGGTCGAAGTTGGGCCAGAGGATGCGAAGGTCGGCGTGGAAGATCACCTCGGGGGCATCGAGGATCTTGGACTCGTCGACCGCCTGATGGTGAAGCACGCGATTCGATCGGTTGGCGAAGTCGAGGAGAACACCGTAGGTGGTGGAGGCGACCGACTTGGGGTACCAGAAGTGGCGAGTCCCGAACGTGCTCATCATCTCCTTCAGTCCCCGGGCATGGTCGGCGTGCCCGTGGGTGAGCAAGACCCACTCGAAATTGTGCGGCCGTGCCTTCCAGTCGATCCCCAGTCTCTCGAAATAGCGCATGACAAACGGGAGTGCCGTCCGCTGACGCTCGAAGTCGTTGCAGTCGATCAAGCCGAAGCGGCGATCACCGCTGTCGTCCCGGCTCTCGACGAGAATGCAGTCGCCCCAACCGACGTCGAGCATGGTCACTGCCAGCTCAGGCACTGCTCTCTTCCCGGTAGCGGAGCTTCACAGTCTTCGACGGGAAGGCCTGCCGGGTGATCTCGATCTGTTCCACCGACCAGGCGTGCAGCGCATCCGTCTCCTCCGGTGAGTGGTGGACCTGGCTTGCGGCTGCGGTGCCGAGGAGGTCGACAATGTCGAGATCCCCGGCCGTGTACCGATAGGCCTGCTGGAAGACGGGCAGCGCCACACGGAAGACCTCACCCCGGGCCAGCTGTGGGTCGCCCTTGTCGGTCGACTCCTCCCCGGAGAAGGCAGCCATGATCCAGGACCTTGGGATCCAGACATCCTCGAGATCGACCGAAAGGGGAAGCCCCTCCGACTCCAGGGCGAAGATCGCCGCGACGTCCCCGGAGCTGGTGAAGAGGTCGATCCCCGCGCTGCCGCTGCCGCGCAACGCCCCGTACACCACACCCGCAAGGCCGATGGCTCCGACGCCATGCAACGAGGTCAGCGTTGGAAGCTCGAGCTCCCAGAAGGCCATGGGGGCGTCCGTCCTGACCACGAAGTACGTGGCGCGAACCATCGGGATATCTTCGATATCTCTTTCCGCGTCCACGGCGACAGGGATGTAGACATCCTCCTGAAGCGTGCCCCGGTCCATCGCCGGCGAATCTAGGCCGATGCCTCTGGATGGGGCCTAAGGACGGATGATGGTGACGCTCCCGCCCTTTTCGACCACGGCGGAGGCGAGGTGCTCGGTGCCTCCCGGACCGTCGCCTCCCTTGCCGTCCCAGAGAAACAGGCCGTGGAGGCCGCCGGATCTCCGCAACGCGACGTCGAGCATTCGCAGGTTGTTGGCCGAATGCGGATCGTCGAGACGGAGCATCTCCTCGTCCGGACCGACCACCAACATATTCGGATCAGCGGTCACTTCACGAAAGGAATCCACCCACTCCTCCCCGGCGAAGCGCACCGATTCGTCGAGGAAGTCGGACTCCTCACGTGGCAGATAGGCCTGTAATGGCCGGCCCATCTTCAGCCACTCCTCGGCGAAGAGAAGGTCACCCCCGCAGGCCAGCCCCGAGATGGCCAGCGTGTCGAGATCGTCGAAGGGCAAAACGGCATCCGCGATCGCCCGTTGTGCCAATGGGACTCGCTCTGCCGGAAAGCGGGGCTCGTGGCGATCCGGGGCGTCCACCATATGCCCCGAGAACAGGACGGTTGCCACCCGCCGGATGGTACCGGTCCTCCGAGTCTCTCCCTGAGCCCACCGCCTAATGTCGTGGCTCGCAGGGCTGGGTCGAAAGGAGCAGGTGATGGACATCCCATCGGCCACGCCTCGCCTGGTGGTTCGAGCGCCGGACGGCACCGAGACGATCGTGGAACTGCGGCCCGGGGCACAGGTCCTCGGTCGGGCCGAGGACGCCGACATCCAGATCCACATCGATGATGTCGCCGACCGCCATGCCGAGCTCACCTGGGATGGCGCTCACCTCCTGCTGCGGGATCTGAAATCGGGCATCGGCACCACGGTCAACGGACGGGCCGTCCTCGACTGGGTCGACCTGCGCGATGGCGACGACATCCGCATCGGCCTGGCCCGAGGCCGCATCGAATCGTCGAGCAGCGTCTCCCAGCCAACGCCGGCACCGCCGACCGATCCGCCCATCGGGGCTGGCGGACGCTCGAGACGGGTGTTCATCAGCCATGCCTCCGAGGACAAGCGATCGGCCCGGGCACTGTCTACCTGGCTGGAGCGGAGGGGATGGGACGCATGGCTCGACGAGGCCGATATCAAGGGTGGTTCGGCGTGGGCGGCGAGCATCCAGTCCGGGATCAAGCAGTCCGATGTCGTCATCCTCCTGGTGAGCTCGAACTCGGTGGCCAAGGGATGGGTGCTGGATGAGGTGACCGCCGCACGCAACCTGCGTGTCCCCATCATCCCGGCGGTGCTGGAGCCGGTTCGCTACCCCGACGATCTGCAGTTCTTACTGCAGAGGACTCAGGCCGTCGATATATCCGCTCTCGAGCCGGGGCGGCTGGCGAGGCTGGACACGGCCATCATCGACGTCCTCGAACGTCAGGGGAAGACCAATCCTGATCGGGTCAAGCTGCGGATCGGGCAGGTGCTCCAGGTGATCGGCGTCATCGTCCTCATCGGAGGTTTTGTTGGGTTCATCCTGTCCGGGCTCGATGCGGCGACGAACGCCGGCGGAGACGTGAGCTCCGATCCGATGAGGGTCTTCGTATGGCTGTTCGTGTTCTTGGGAGGAGGCCTGATCGCCGGTGTCGGCTCCGCCATGGTCCGCTCGGCCCGCAGCCGCGGTATCTGAGCTCAGACGCCCGGAGTGATCTCGATCAACGATGGCCCATCGGTCTCGAGCATGAGACTCGCCTCGGCCGGGTCGACCAAGGAGAGGAACCCAACACGGACGATTTCGGCCTCCTCCGGAGCCAGATCGCGGTCCCCATTGGTCTCGAAGCACTCAGGGGGCCCGGCCGAAATCCGGTCGACGCGGAGTGCATGAAAGGCGGTGTCCCCGTACCCGATGTGGTCGTCGTTTCCCTCCACGTCCTCGCTTACGTTCTCCAGCCTCACGTCGAGCACGATGAAGAATTGGTTCGATTCATACTTGTAATCTGTGCGGCCCACCCGGTAGAGGAGTGCCCGGCCGTCGGGGAGGGGTTCGACCCCCGTGGCGTCCTCCGCCAACTCCACCGGGATCCATGTCCCGTCTCGCGCCGGACAGTCACCGTCTGCCTGCGCCTGCCAAATGGCCACGCCGACGACACCGAGGGCTAACACGCCGATCGCGACCGGGATCCAACGACGCGGCGCTCGGACCGTCTCCTTGCCTTCGAGACGTCTGACGAGCATCTCGACGTCTTCGGTCCACGTCTCGTCGCG
>JAICRU010000045.1 GCA_025937235.1 Acidimicrobiia bacterium | reverse complement strand
GTGCAAACCTGCTCGGGTGCGACCTGTGAGATCATCGTGATGTCGATCGTCCCGCCGTCATCCTCCGCCGTCCAGAACAACTCGTGGCATGGAGTCGGCTTGTCACCGTTGACGTCGAGCATCACCTGAATAGGAAAGCTCTCCATGATCCTCAGATCGGCGGACGTGATCCACACTTCACCCTCGGTGTTGCCGTCGATCGGGGGTCGCGGCTGGGGAATCGACCCCGGCGGCCCCGGCTCGACTATCGGCTGATCGTCATCGTCGTCGACCGGCTCGTCGGGGTTGGAGCTGGTGGTGAAACCGACCGTCGTCGTGGGCCCGCCGTCGCCGACGACCGCAGGATCGCCGCATGCGGCGACGGCCAGGGCCAACCCGAGCATCGCAAAGAACAGGCGTTTCATGCCGATTCGATGCCGGTAGCCGGTCAATGGTTCCCGATCAGGCCAACGAGACGAGGTCGAGCAGCTCCTCGTCGAAGAATCGCATCTCACCTTCGGGCATCAGCACCGCCCGGTCCGGCATGAGCTCGGCCACGAAGTCGGTGTCGTGACTGACCAGGACCACGGTCCCCTCATAGATGGTGAGGGCATCGAGCAAGGCCTCTTTCGCCTGTGGGTCGAGATTGTTGGTGGGCTCGTCGAGAAGGAGCACATTGGGCCGGGCCGCCACCAGCATGGCGAGGGCGAGCTTGGTCTTCTCGCCACCGGAAAGCGTCGACGCGTCCTGATCGACCTTGTCGGCCAGCAGGAAGTGGCCGAGCAGTGACCGGAGAGTCTGATCGGGCAGCCCGCCCCCTTCTCGCATGTGATCGAGCACCGAGACCCCGCCCCGGATCTGCTCGTGCTCCTGGGCGTAATAGCCGATACTGGCGTTGTGACCGAGTGATACCTCGCCCAGGTCCGCGCTCTCGACTCCGGCCAGGATGCGAAGCAGCGTGGTCTTCCCGGCCCCGTTCAGCCCAATGAGGAGCATCCGCTCCCCCCGCTCTATCGCCAACTCGACATCCATGAACACCAGGTTGTCACCGAACGACTTGGCCAGCCCTGAGGCGGACAGGGGGACCCGCCCGGACTTCTCGGGCTGCGGGAAGGCGACTTTCACTTTCTTACCGCTCTTCTGCACCTCCACCAACTCACGCTTCATCCTGTCGACACGGGTCTCCCAGGAGCGGGCGATCTTGGCCATCTTCTCGGTGGTCCCCTTGAAGCGGCGAATGTTCTCCTCGAGACGGGCGATGGCCTCGTCCTGATGCTTGCGCTCGCGCTCACGCTGAGTGCGGCGTCTCTCCCGCTCCGCCAGGTAGTGCGTGTAGTTGCCCCGGTAGGGCTCGATCTCACCGTGCTCCAATGCGAGGACCGACGTGATCGCCTCGTCGAGCAGGGGTAGGTCGTGAGACACCACCAGCATCCCGCCCCGATACGTCGTGAGCCACTCGATCAGCCACGCCTTGGCGTCGAGGTCGAGGTGGTTGGTCGGTTCGTCGAGCAGGAGCACGTCGGTCTCGGCGAAGAGGATCCGGGCCAACTCGACCCGGCGTCGCTGGCCCCCGGACATGGTCGCGACCGGCTGGCTCAACTCGTCGTTCCCGATGCCCAGGGCTGCGGCCATACGCTTCGCCTCGGCCTCTGCCACGAAACCGCCCTTGGCCTCGAACTCATCGTGGAGGCGCGTGAACCGTGCGATCCCCCGGTCTCGCTCCTCGCCGTGGAGATCGTGCAGCCTATGGCGCGCCTCCTCGATCCTGCGCTGCAAAGCCCCGATCTCTCTGGCCATCAAGATCCGCTCCATGGCGGTGGCGTCGGGGTGCTCCAGCTCGGGGAGCGCGGCTTCCTGGGAGAAATAGCCGATGCGACCCGACCGCAGCACCGTCCCCTCCGTCGGGAGGAGGGTGCCGGTCAGGGTCTGCATCAGTGTCGTCTTGCCTGCCCCGTTGCGGCCCACGAGGCCGATCCGATCCCCCGCCTGCACGCTCAGAGAGGCCCCTCGGAGCAGAGTCCTCGGGCCGACGTCGATGCGGAGGTCGCGTGCGATCAACATGCGGAGAGCCGTGTGGAGGAGACGTTAGGACGGGCGGGATGGCTAGAGACGGCGAATTATCAGTGCCTCCGTAGCCAGCCTGAGACTCGCCTACTAACTTCCGGACCGATGTTGGGGCGGTTCAAGGTGCTGTTCGACTCGCCTTTCCTCCGTCGGGTCAGCTGGCACATCAAGAGGGTGGGAGAGAAGGTCGACCGACGTTTCTTCATCTCGCTCTTCGTGGGCCTGGTCGTGATCCTCGGGCTGGCCGCGGTCGTGGTTTGGCTCGTCGAGACCGACCGCACCCTGGATCTTCTCGGGCAGTCCTTCTATTGGGCGGGGGCGACGGTGCTGGGGCTCGGCGCGGGAGGGTTCGCCACCGGTCCGGTGGGCTGGGTGATGGGCTGGCTGCTCGGTCTGTTCGGGGTGGCCATCGTGGCGACGATCACCGGCGCCCTGGTCGGGTTCGTCATCGATTTCCTTTTGAAGGAGGGACAAGGGATGGGAGCGTCGGGTTACACGGATCACATCGTGGTGTGCGGATGGAACGCAACCGCTCGTGACCTGATCGAGGAGCTGAACAGGGACGACTACCAGGCTCGGGTGGTCTTGCTCCACGACAGCGAGCGGAGCCCTGCCCCGGACTGGGTCTACTTCGTGCGAGGGAGCATCAGCCACGATGCAGACCTTCGTCGCGCCGGTATCGATTCCGCCTCCGCCGCCATAGTCTGCCCCGTCGACGGGTCCGATCAGGCCGATATGGCCTCGATACTCGCCGTGCTGGCGATCGAGTCGATCAACCCTGCCGTGCGGACGGTGGTCGAGGTCAACAACCCCGACCACGTGGCCCATTTTCAGCGGGCCAACGTGAACGAGATCATGGTCACGTCCAAGCTGGCTGCTCACCTGCTCGCCCGGTCTGCCTTGTACCCGGGTCTCTCCCAGCTGGTTTCCGACATCGTGACCGGCGGCGAGGGATCCGAGCTCTACCGGGTGGCCCTTCCCGAGGACACTGCCGGCATGTCGATCGACGAGCTTGCCGTGAAGATGCGAACCGAGCACCTGGCCACGTTGCTCGCAGTGGTCCGGGACGGCACCACCCACACCAACCCGGACCTGGAGTTCCGGGTCCAGTCCGGCGACGACCTGGTCATCGTGGCCGAGGGACTGGGCGATCTCGACCCGGTGAGCGAGCCTTCTCCCCTCCCCGACGATCGCTCGCCCGAGATCGGCGGCGCCATCTTTGGCACCGCAGCCACGTAGAGACGCCGGCAAGGTTCTACGGGCGGCAACCATCGCGTAACCGTCTGGTAACCCTCCCCGGTTAGAAATGTCCTCGCCAGGGCTCCCGGAGCCCCGGCGACAACAGATCCCTCCTCCCAGGATCGTCGGGGCGGCCACCGCGCCGCCCCGATCTCATGAACCGTCGCTCGCCGCCAATAATCTCCGGTCCGACATGAGCGAGACCCCAAAGCAGACCCGTGTCCTCATCATCGGCGGGGGGCCGGCCGGCTCCTTGCTCGCCCTGCTCCTGCATCAGCGAGAGGTCGAGAGCGTGATCCTGGAACTGAGGACCAGGGAGCACGTGTTGGAGCGGGTTCGAGCCGGGGTCATCGAGCACGGAAGTGCCGAGGTCCTCCGGGCCGCCGGCGTGGCCGGGCGCATGGACTCCGAGGGTTTCGTGCACGAAGGAGTGCAGGTGGCACACGGCGAGGAGATGATCCGCATCGACTTCGAAGGTCTCACCGGCAAGCACGTCACCATCTATGGGCAGACCGAGCTGCAGAGAGATCTATATGGCGCGCTCGACTCCGCCGGCATCCAGCTCCTTGACGAAGCGGAAGGGGTGCGGGTCGAGGGGATCGAGGGTGATTCCCCGATGGTGACCTTCGAGCGCGATGGCGCCACCGAGCAGATCCGATGTGACTTCGTCGCTGGTTGCGACGGCGCCCATGGCGTCAGCAACGGCTTCATCCCACCCAGCCTGCAACGCACCTTCGAGCGGACCTATCCGTTCTGCTGGGTGGGCCTCCTCTCGGAGACACCTCCGATCAGCGATGAGCTGATCTATGCCAGGCACGAGCGTGGCTTTGCGCTCTGTTCGATGCGAAGCGAGAGTCGAAGCCGGTACTACGTGCAAGGATCGGCCGATACGACCCTCGCAGAATGGCCCGACGACCGCTTCTGGTCTGAGCTGGCTGCTCGGCTCCCGAAGACGTCGGTCGCCTCACTGGTGACGGGGCCTTCGATCGAGAAGATCGTCACCCCGCTGAGAAGCTGGGTCTCCGAACCTTTGCGTCATGGCAGGCTGTTACTCGCCGGGGACACCGCCCACGTCGTTCCCCCCACGGGGGCCAAGGGGCTGAATCTCGCCATCTCCGACGTCGTCTATCTCAGCGACGCATTGGCCTGGTTCTATCGGGCGGGCTCGACTACCGGTCTCGAAGGCTATTCGGACCGGGCGCTGGCCCGAGTGTGGAAAGCGGTGCGATTCTCCTGGTGGATGACCAACATGCTCCACCTCTTCCCGGGTATGAGTGACGACTTCGAGCGTCGGCTGCAGACGACCGAGCTCGACTATCTGTTCGGGTCCGACAACGCACAGAGAGCGATGGCCGAGAACTACGTCGGTCTCCCCCTCTGATCAGGCAGATGATGAGGACGGCACATGGGCACATATGAAGACGGCATGAACATCCGCCGCCAGGTCCTCGGCGATGAGCACGTCGATCGTGCCACCGCGGCTATGACCGATCTGGACGCGGATTTTCAACGATGGATCACCGAGACGGCTTGGGGCGGGGTCTGGGCCCGACCCGGTCTGGATTTGAGGATCAGGAGCCTGATCAGCATCGCCATACTCGGCGCCTTGAACCATGGCGAGCTCGAGCTTCATCTGCGGGCGGCCCGGAATACCGGGGTCACACCCGAAGAGGTGAGAGAGGCCTTGCTCCACGTCGCGGTCTACGCCGGGATCCCGGCCGCCAACCGAGCATTCCAGGTCGCCAAGGAGATCTACGACGAGGAGTCGCCATGAGCGAGCCACTGATAAGGCACTACGGCCCTCGGGCCTATGCAGATCATCCCCCTTTCTCCTATCCCGACTACCGCTCGACGGTGAAGCGGAGCCCTACCCATGACCTGATCGAGATCGTGCAGACCCTCTCCGAGACGACCGGCCCCGGCCCCGCCTGGGCCGAGATCTCCGAAGAGGACAGCGACCTCACCACCAACACCGGCACCGGGAACCCTGCCATCGGCGAGCGGATCATCGTCACCGGACGGGTCCTCGACGAGAACGGGCACGCCCTCCCCGGGACCGTCCTCGAGATCTGGCAGGCCAATGCCAGCGGTCGCTACGCCCATTGGAGGGAGACAGAGTTCCCCGCACCCCTGGACCCCAACTTCGTCGGGGTCGGCCAGTGCCTGACCGACGCCGAGGGCGGCTACCGGTTCACCACCATCAAGCCCGGCCCGTATCCCTGGGGAAACCATCCCAATGCCTGGCGCCCGTCTCACATCCACTTCTCGATCCTGGGGCCGTCGTTGGGGACACGCCTCGTCACCCAGATGTACTTTCCGGGTGACCCCCTCATCCCGCTGGATCCGATCTTCAACTCGGCGCCCCCACACGCAAGGGACCGCATGATCGCCGGCTATGACCACACCGTGACCGAGGAGAACTGGGCCCTCGGATACAGATGGGACATCGTGCTCCGCGGCGAGCAGGGCACCCCGATGCATGGAGACGCCGATTGAAGGCGCCGCTCGGGCAAACCCCGTCCCAGACCGTCGGTCCGTACTTCACCCTGCGGGTGTATCGCGAAGGCGACGAGATCCTGGTGCCCGAGGGCTTCCCCGGGGGGCGGATCGTCATCGAAGGCAAGGTGCTCGACGGCGAGCGGAAGCACATCGAAGACGCATTGCTCGAGATCTGGCAGGCCAACCCGGCGGGCCGGTATCGGCATCCCGACGACACCCGGGACCTCGCACTCAACGATGGATTCACCGGCTTCGGCCGGACGGTCTCCGACTTCGAGACGGGCGAGTATCGCTTCGTGACAGCCAAGCCAGGACGGGTTCCCGATGCCGAAGGGGCCCTCCAGGCCCCGCACATCTCCCTGATAGTGCAGGGACGGGGCATGCTCAACCCGGTGTTCACCCGGATCTACTTCTCCGACGAGGAGGAAGCCAACCGGGACGACCTCACCCTGCGCCGGGTGCCGGCCCATCGTCGTGACAGCCTCATCGCCCGGCTCGTCGACGACCAGAATCCCAAGATCTATCGATTCGACGTCCTGTTCCAGGGTGAGGACGAGACCGTCTTCTTCGACTTCTGATGCTCGATCCAGGATTCACCACCCCTGAGATGGCCGACGTGTTCACGCCGGCAGCCCGGGTAGGGGCCATGCTGGAGTTCGAGGCTGCTCTCGCCTTGGCCCTGGCCGACACCGGGTTCGTGGACATGGAGACCGCCCGGGCCCTGGTCGCGGCCTGTTCGGCGCCAGTCGCCGATCCTGACGCGGTGCTGGCGGCCACCTGGTCCGACGGGACGCCGTTGCGTCCGCTTCTGGAGGGAATCCGCTCCCGGCTTCCCGACGACCTCAGGGAGTGGGCTCACTACGGGGCCACGACCCAGGACACGATCGACACCGCCACGATGCTCCAGGCCCGCAAAGGCCTGGAGGTCCTCGACACGGGGCTGATCGAGGTGGCCGGGCAGATGGCCGAGACAACGATCCGGCATCGCGATCAGCCGCATATGGGAAGGACCTTTCTCCAGCATGCCCGGCCCACCACATTCGGGTTCACCGTGGCCGGATGGCTCGACGCGACGTTGGCCCATGTCTCGGAGCTGAGGGAGGCCAGAAGGGGCCTGGCGGTGCAGTGCGGCGGCCCGGTCGGGAATCTGTCGGCATTCGGGGACAGAGGCAGCGAGGTGGTTGCCGCCCTGGCGAAGCGCCTCGGGCTGGCGGCACCCGCACTCCCCTGGCACTCGGACAGGTCTCGGGTATCGGCCCTGGCTGCCGGCTTGGAGCGAGCTACCCGCACCATGGCGCGAGTCGGCATCGACGTCGCCCTGCTCGCTTCGAGTGACGTCGCCGAGATCAGGGTGCGTGGCGGCGGATCGTCGAGCATGGCCGGCAAGCAGAACCCGATGGACTCGGTGAGGGCGGCCGCCGCCGCCGAGCTGTGCACCGCTGCGGCGGGGGCCATCACCGGTGCACGTCTCAGCGAGCTGGAGCGCGGCATCGGCGGCTGGCACGTCGAGTGGGCCGCGCTGCCTCTGGTCTTTCAGACGACGGCAGCCGCGGTCGAAGCCATTGCGTCGTGTCTGGCGGGCCTCGAAGTCAAACCCGAGGTGATGGGGGTCAATGTCCCAACGCCCGAGATCGATCCTCGACTCATCGACGGCGTCATCGACGCCTATCAGGATCTCACCGGATGACAGATGGCGCGGGTGCCTTGGCTTGGACCGAGGCAGGCGACCCCACATCACCGCCACTCCTGATGATCCACGCACTCGGCGCCGACAGACGAATGTGGGAACCTCAGATTCCCGAGCTGAGCCGGGTCCGACGGGTGCTACTGGTCGACCTCCCCGGGCACGGCACCTCCATCGCATCGCCCGGCCCGCTCACGGTGAGCCGGCTGGGCGATGAGCTCATCGGTGTCGTGGATGAGGCAGGGGCAGATTCCTTCGAGCTGTGCGGGATGTCACTGGGCGGACTGATCTCGCTGTGGATGGCCGCTCGGGTGCCCGATCGGGTCACCGCCCTGGTGGCTTCGAACACCGCCGCTCGCATTGGGAGTGAGGAGCTGTGGCAGGCGCGCATCGATGCGGTGAAGGAGGGCGGGCTCGAAGCCATCTCCGAGCAGGCCCTGGGTCGCTTCTTCACCGCCGCCTTCGCCGTCCACCATCCCGAGGTGTACCGAAGCACGAAGGAGACTCTGCTCGGCACCAACCCTGCCGCCTACATCGCATGCTGCGCCGCGCTGCGCGACGCCGACCTTCGCGAGCTGGTCGAGGCCATCCAATGCCCCACCCTGGTCATAGGTGGAGGCGAGGACATCTCGACACCGCCAGAGCAGGCGGAGTGGCTGAGCGAGCACATCGCCGGGAGCAGGCTGGTGATCCTCGAGGGCGCTCCCCACTTCGCCAACCTGGAGCGGCCCGAGGAGTGGACGTCGATAGTGGCGGAGTTCCTCGCCGAGAGGTCCTAGCCCACCCGGAGGGCGCTGACCCGGCCGGTCACCTCGGCGGCGGTGGCGAGGAGATGAGGCAGGAACTCCTCACGCATCCGTCCCACGGTGGCGCGGGTCGCGTGACAGGAGACGTTCATCGCCGCCATGACGTGGCCCCCGGCGTTCAGGATCGGTGCGGCCAGCGACCGCACTCCCACCTCCAGCTCCTGATCCACCAGGGCGTGACCCTGGGCCCGGACCTTCATGAGGATGGCGCGGAACCGCACCGGGTCGGTCACCGTGTGCTCGGTCAGCTTCACCAGGTCGGTTCGGGCGATGTAATCGTCGATCTCGGCATCGGTGAGCCCGGCCAGGAGGACCCGACCCATCGAGGTCGGATAGGCGGGAAGCCGCGACCCGAGGGCGAGTGAGATGGTCATGATCCGCTTGGTGGGGACGCGGGCAACGTACACCACGTCGGGCCCGTCCAGGATGGACATCGACGATGACTCTTTCACCTGCTCGACCAGCCGCTCCATGGGCGCCTGGGCGAATTCGAGGATGTGGAACGAGGAGAGGTACGAGTAACCCAGGTCGAGGACTTTTGGCGTCAAGGAAAAGGTGCGGCCGTGCTGTTCTACATATCCGAGCTCGACCAAGGTGAGCAGGACCCGGCGTGCCGTCGCCCTGGTCAGCCCGGTCATCTGAGCCACCTCGCTGAGGGTCGGCGCCGGGTGCTCCCTCGAGAAGGTGTTGATCACGGCCAGCCCACGCTCCAGAGACTGGATGAAATCGCCCGACCGCACGTCAGTCACGCCTCGATGGTAACCCCCCGTTCGCATAGCGAACAGGGGCTACCCGCCGTGGGCGACAATTGTGCGTGCCTTGAGATCCCGGAGGATCTCTAGTTCCCCATCGGTGGGGGGTTCGGTGATGGCCAGGTCCGGGGCAATGGCGAGCTCCCATCCCGTCTTGACACGCACGTCTTCGAGGCTCACGCCAGGGTGTGTGGCGACCAGGGTCAGCTCGTTGCTCGATTGGTCGGGCCGGAGGACGCCCAGATCGGTGATCACCACCGTTGGCCCCCGACCGGCCCGCTCGGGCCGGCCCTCTCCCCCGCGCCCGAAGCCAACCGAAGTGACGAAGTCGACAGATGGGACGAAGGCTCGCTCGCTGTGCCGGAGCATGATGATGACCTCGCCGGCCGAAGTGGCGATCTCGGGAGCGCCCCCGGCTCCCGGCAGCCGCACCTTGGGCTCCTCGTATCCGCCGACGACGGTGCTGTTCAGGTTCCCGTACCGATCGATCTGCGCTGCGGAGAGGAAACCCAGGTCGATCCGCCCTCCCTGGAGCCAATAGGCGAAGACCTCGGGCACACCGACGACGAACTCGGCCTTCTCGGCCAGTTCGCCATCACCGATGGAGAGGGGGAGGACGTCGGGCTTGGTCCCGATCGTCCCCGACTCGTAGATGAGCACGACATTCGGTGCGTGGGAGAGACGGGCCAGGTTCGCCGCCTCGCTGGGGAGGCCGATCCCGACGAAGCACACCTGGCGGTCGCTGAGGAATCGCGCCGCGGTCACCGTCATCATCTCGTCCGAGCTGTACGAGGGCAGCGTGGGCTGGACCTCAAACATGACCTGCTCCCCGATCGATCGACTCCATGTACGAAGCGTGATCTTCGGTGCCGAGTATGTGCTCCTCGACCCAATCGCGGAACACGTCGCGGTCCCTCGAGATCCGATCCCAGCGGGTGTAGAAGGCGTTGTCCCGCCTCGAATAGCCCATCGCATACGAAGGGTGGGCACCTCCGGGGACCGGGGCGATCGCGGCCAGGGTCCATGACGGGAGGACGACATGGTTCGGGCCCCGCGGTGTGAGCTCGTCGACGACCTCCTCGACGGTGACGATGGTCGTAGTGGCGGCCAGGGCTGCCTCCTTCTGCACCCCCGTTATCCCCCACATACCGACATTGCCCGAACGGTCCGCCTGCTGAGCATGGATGATGGTGATGTCAGGGCTCAGCGCCGGCACCGCGGCCAGCTCCTCGCCGGTGAACGGGCACGCGATCGTGGCCATGTCGGCGTGCTTGGCCAGGTCGGTGCCGACGTAGCCACGGAGGATGGCGAAGGGCAGACCCGAAGCACCGGCCGTGTACCTGGCTGCCATTCCTGCATGGCTGTGCTCTTCGAGTTCGAGAGGGTGGGGATGCCCGTGCTCCACGGCGTCGCGGAATCGATGCAATGAGCCCACGCCAGGGTTCCCGCCCCAGGAGAAGACCAGCTTGCGGGCCGAGCCGACCCCGATCATCTGGTCGTAAATGACGTCGGGCGTCATCCGGACCAGGGTGAGGTCGCTCTGCCCCTGTCTGATGATCTCGTGGCCCGCGGCGAACGGGATCAAATGCGTGAACCCCTCCATCGCCACTGTGGCGCCGTCGGCCACGTGGGTGGCGATGGCATCCCGAAGCGTGGTCAGTTTCGCCTGCTTCGAGCTCTCCAATGCGCGGTGACCTCCTGTTCGCCACAGAGCGTCAGCTGTCCTCCGAGCGACCGCCCCTTGTTCAGTAAGCGCACAAACGTGCGCTATCCGAACATAGCAGCCATCCCGCCGGCGTTTGCAAGCCAGAGTCGAGGCGAGCGTGCCATCTCTAAGGCGAGATCGGCAATGGCTAGGTTTGCCGGATGCCCGGGCAGTCGTTCGCTCACAGCGCCAGTACCAGCAAAGACGTCGACTCGGTGTGGGCCGAGCTCGACAAGCCGGCCACCTGGGAGGGCATCCCCGGGGTCGACCGCGTGATCGAGGCCAAGGTCGACGAGCAGGGTCGGTTGCAGGGTTTCGCCTTCTCGAGCAAGGTCGGCGGGACCGCCTATCGGGCCACTGCCTCCCCCGCCGGCCGCGAGGAGGGGCGCATGATGGCGTGGGCGATCGACTCATCCGAGCTCGAGGGGAAGATCACGGTCCGGCTCGAGCCCAACAGTGACGGGACCAAGGTCGATGTGAACCTGGAGGCGGACGGCGCCGGCCTCCTCGGTTCCCTGATGTTCCCGCTGATCGCGGCGGCCATCGGCAGCGGATTCCCCTCCACCGTCGACAGGTTCGTCGCCGACCTCTGACTCAGGAGAGCGGCGTCTCCTCGGGCACCTCGATCGGCTCTTCGTCTGGCGGTGCCTCGGCCGCGAGTTGCTCGGCGACCTGTCGCCCCTCCTCACGGCCACCACTGGTGACCTGAGCCCGGTCGGTGATCAGGGTGACCTGGTTTTCAAGCACCTGGAGGAAGCCGCCATGGACCCCGATGGTGGTCCTCGTGCCATCCTCGGCCTCGACGATGACCGCCCCGGTCACCAGCGACCCCATGAGCGGCTCGTGGTTGGCCATGATCCCCAGCTCTCCGTCGGGGGTCTTGGCGAGGACGAAGGTGGCGCTGCCGCTCCACACCGTGGCCTCCGGGGAGACCACATCCACTTGGAACGTATTGGCCATGCTGCTCAATTACCGGCCGACTTCGCCGTCGGCCAACCTTTCGCTCACATATCGGGCAAAACCATCGCCATCACACAGCCGACGGCGAACAGACGCCGGTCGGCCGGGGCTACCGCACCAAGGCGAGGTCTCGATCATGGTCAGGCCGCGGCTTCCTTGGTCAGCTCGGCGGCCTTGCGCTCGACGTCCTCCCGGCCGCCCACCATGTAGAAGGCCTGCTCCGTGTACTGGTCCATCTCACCGTCGAGCACGGCCTTGAACGAGGCGATGGTCTCCTCCAGCGGCGTGTAGATCCCGGCTTGTCCGGTGAACTGTTCGGCCACGAACATGGGCTGGGCGAAGAAGCGCTGGATGCGCCGGGCACGACCCACGACCAGCTTGTCCTCCTCAGAAAGCTCGTCGATGCCGAGGATGGCGATGATGTCCTGAAGGTCCTTGTACCGCTGCAGGATGCGCTGTACCTCGGTGGCCACGAAATAGTGCTCGGCACCGACAACCTGGGGGTCGAGCGCCCGACTCGAGGAGTCGAGCGGATCGACCGCCGGGTAGATGCCCAGCGCAGTCAGCGGGCGAGACAACACGGTGGTGGCGTCGAGGTGGGCGAAGGCGGTGTGAGGCGCCGGATCGGTGATGTCATCGGCCGGGACGTAGATCGCCTGCATCGAGGTGATCGAACGCCCCTTCAACGATGTGATCCGCTCCTGGAGAAAACCCATCTCGTCTGCCAGGTTGGGCTGGTAGCCCACTTCCGACGGCATCCGGCCGAGCAGGGTGGACACCTCGGAGCCGGCCTGGGTGAACCGGAAGATGTTGTCGATGAAGAGGAGGACGTCCTGACGCTGGACGTCACGGAAATACTCGGCCATGGTCAGGGCGGAGAGGGCGACCCGGAGACGGACGCCCGGTGGCTCGTCCATCTGGCCGAACACCAGGGCGGCCTTCTCGATCACACCCGATTCCTGCATCTCGAGGAAGAGGTCGTTGCCCTCACGGGTGCGCTCGCCGACACCGGCGAAGACAGAGACACCACCGTGCTGGGTCGCTACCCGGTTGATCATCTCCTGGATGAGGACTGTCTTGCCGACACCGGCGCCGCCGAACAGGCCGATCTTGCCTCCCTGCAGGTAGGGGCTGATCAAGTCGAGCACCTTGATCCCGGTCTCGAAGACAGTCTTCTGCGGCTCGACGTCCTCGAAGGCAGGGGGGGTCCGATGGATGGGCCAGCGAGGGTCGGAGAAGTCCTCGTCGGGGGCATCGAGGGAGTCGCCCCAGACGTTGAAGATGTGGCCCAGGGTCTGGTCACCCACCGGCACGGTGATGGGCTGGCCCGTGTTGCGAGCCTCGGCGCCGCGGGTGAGGCCGTCGGTCGGGGCGAGGGCTATGGCCCGCACCTTGTTGCCGCCCAGGTGCTGGGCGACCTCGGCGAGGACCCTGCGCTCATCGTCACCGAGCGTGAAGTCGATCGTGATGGCGTGGAGGATCTCCGGCATCCCGTCTGGCGGGAACTCGACGTCGATCACCGGGCCGGCGACCTTCACGATCCGCCCGACGCTGGTGGCGTCACTCATTGCTGTCTCCATTTCTCGTCGATCGCTCTCTGACCGGATGTTGCAACCCGATTTCTTGCACAGGGATCACCGCCTCGTCTCGGCCAGGGCCTCGGCCCCGCCGACGATCTCGGTGATGGCGGTGGTGATCTCGGCCTGACGGGCGCGGTTGGCCTGCACCGAGAGGAGCCGGATCAGTTCCTCGGCGTTGTCCGTCGCCGCCTTCATCGCCCTGCGCCGGGCACTGTGCTCCGAGGCTGAGGCCTCGAGCAGGACGTTGAACACCGTGGCTTCCACATACCGGGGAAGAAGGCGATCGAGGATCTCCTCGGGGGAGGGCTCGAATTCATATGTCGCGGTTGGCTTCGCGCCCTCGGTCTGCTCCGGGGGAGTGATGGGAAGGAGGTCGACTCGGGTGGGGGTCTGGGTCATCGCCGACTGATAACGGGTGAAGAACACCTCCACCGAGTCGATGCGCCCGGTGGCGAAGGCGGTGACCGCGGTGCTGGCCACGGCGCGCGCATCGCCGTAACCGGGGGTGTCGGTCACACCGAGATAGGAGCCCTCGATGCGAAAGCCCCGGTAGCGGAAATAGGCCTGGGCCTTCTTGCCCACTGCATAGAGGACCACGTCTTTGTCCTCACGGTCCAACTGGCGGATCCGGCTCTCGGCGAGCCTGATCACGTTCGACGAGTAGGAACCGGCCAGCCCGCGGTCGGAGGAGACGACGAGAAGACCAACGGTCTTGATCTCCCGCTGCTCGAGCAGACGGTGTTTCGCACCGGCCCCGGCGGCACCGACGTTCTCGATGACTTCGATCAGCTTGGCGGTGTAGGGCTTGGAGGCGTTGACTCGGGCCTGGGCTTTGGGGATCCGGCTGGTAGCGATCAGTTCCATGGCGCGGGTGATCTTCTTGATCGCCTCGACGCTCCTGATTCGGCGCCGGGTGTCCCTCAGCTGGGCGGAGGCCATGCCCGGTCTCCCTACTCCTCGGCCCCGGAGCTCTCGAAGGCCGCCTCGAAGTCGGCGATGGCGTTCTCCACCTCGTCCCCTTCAGGCATCTTGCCCGTCTCCTTGATCTGGGTGAGGATCCCGGGATGCCGGCTGCGGAAGAACTCACGCAGCTCGTCCTCGAAACGGCGGACGTCGCCAACCGCCACATCGTCCATGTGGCCCTCGGTGACTGCGTAGATCGAGATGACCTGCTCCTCGACCGGGATCGGGGCGAACTGCGGCTGCTTGAGGACCTCGACCACCCGCCGACCACGCTCCAGCTGGGCCAATGAGGTGGCGTCCAGCTCTGACCCGAACTCTGCGAAGGCGGCTAGCTCGCGGAACTGGGCCAAGTTCAGCCGCAGAGGACCGGCAATCTTCCTCATCGCCGCCACCTGGGCGGCGCCACCGACCCGAGACACCGAGGTGCCGGCGTTGAGGGCGGGGCGGATGCCCTGATAGAACAGGTCCGCCTCGAGGAAGCATTGACCGTCGGTGATAGAGATCACGTTGGTCGGGATGTAGGCCGAGATGTCGTTGGCCTTGGTCTCGATCACGGGGAGCCCGGTGAGCGATCCGGCGCCCAGCTCGTCGGAGAGCTTGGCGCACCGCTCCAGGAGCCGGCTGTGGAGATAGAACACGTCACCCGGGTACGCCTCGCGACCAGGTGGCCGACGGAGGAGCAGTGAGATCTCCCGGTAGGCCACGGCCTGCTTGGAGAGGTCGTCGAAGATGACCAGGGCATGCTGGCCCTCATACATCCAGTACTGGCCGATGGCTGAGCCTGCGTAGGGGGCATACGTCTGCAGCGCAGGAGCGGCGGAGGCCGGAGCGTTGACCACGACGGTGTACTCCATGGCTCCGTGCTCCTCGAGGGTGGACACCACCTCGGCCACGGTCGAGGCCTTCTGGCCGATGGCGACGTAGATGCACTTGATCTCGTCCTTGGTCCCCTGATTGACCTTTTGGTTGATGATCGTGTCGACCAGGATCGCGGTCTTGCCGGTCTGACGGTCACCGATGATGAGCTGGCGCTGGCCTCGGCCGATGGGAGTCATCGAGTCGATGGCCTTGATGCCGGTCTGGAGCGGCTGGTTCACCGGCTGACGCTCGACCACCGAGGGGGCCTGGGTCTCGAGCAGACGGCGCTCGGTGGTGTCGATCGGCCCTTTGCCATCGACGGGGTTGCCCAGCGGGTCGATGACCCGACCGAGCAAGGCGTCGCCGACCGGCACCGAGAGCACGTTCCCGGTCTGCTTCACCGGGTCACCCTCCTGGATGTGATTGGACTCACCGAGGAGGACCACCCCGAGGTCCTCCTCGTCGATGTTGAGGGCCACACCGATGAGGCCGCCCGGGAACTCGAGCAACTCGGAGGCCATGACGCTGGGCAGACCCTCGACCCGGGCCACGCCGTCGGCCATTGCGGTTACGTATCCGACGGTTTCCTTGTCCACCTCCGGGGCCCAGCCCGCAAGCTGGTCTCTCAGCGACTTGGTGATCTGGTCGGCGGTGATGGTCAGGTCTGACATGTGACTCCTAGCGGCTCAGCACGGCCTGGCGAAGCTCTCCGATGGCGTTGGCGACGGTCCCGTCGATGACGACGTCTCCGACCCGGGCGACCATGCCGCCCATGACCGAATCGTCGACGATCACCTTGACCTCGACCTGCTTCCCGGTGGCCCTGCCGAGAGCGGCGGCAAGACGGTCGATCGTCGCCTGATCGAGCGGTATCGCCGAGCGGACCTCGGCCACTGCGCGATCCCGTGACTCGACCGCCTTCTCGACGAACTTCTTGGCGATGGAGGGCAGCTCGGAGGAACGGCCCTGGCCCACGATGAACTGGACCAGCCCGACGGTCAAAGCGGAGGCGTGGCCACCGATCAGGTCGTCGATGATCGATCGCTTCTTCTCCACTGGGAGCTGCGGGTCGGTGAGCGTAGACCTGAGATCGGCGGATGTCTCTACTGCCTGGCCGATGGCGAGGAACTCGCTCTCGACGCGCTCCAGCTCGCCCTCGGCACGGGCGAGGTCGAGGATGGCGCTGGCGTACCCGCTGATCCGGTCATCCATCTACAGCTTCTCCAGGTCTGCCAGATAGCGATCGATCAGTTCCTGTTGCAACTTGCCGTCGAGTGACCCGCCGACGATCTTCTCCGCCAGGCCCACTGAGATCTCCCCGACCTCCCGTCGGGCCTCGGCCAGGGCACGGCCCTTCTCGGACTGGGCCTCTTCGCGTGCCTTGGCCAGGGTCTGGGAGGCTTCCTCCTCGGCACGGGCCAAGATGTCGGCCTTGAGCTGCTCCCCGGCGGCACGGGCCTCCTCGATGATCCGGTTGCCCTCGGCCTTGGCATCGGCCAACTGTGCCTTGTAGTCGGCGAGGAGGCTTTCCGCCTCTCGCTTGGCCTCCTCGGCCTCGGAGAGCTGACCGGTGATGGCCTGCTGGCGGGCCTCCAGTGTCTTGTTGATGCTGGGCAATGCCTTGCGCCACACGAAGAAGAAGACGATGAGGAAGGCGAGGATGCCGGCGATCAACTCGTCGGGATGAGGAAGGACCAGGCTGAGCCCGCCCCCCGACTCTCCCCCCTCCTCGGTGGCCAGGACCACCAGGACGTTCAAGAACTGCATCCTGATTCCCCCTATCCGGCCGAGGCGATGAAGAAGAGGACGAAGCCGATCAGGGCCAGCGCCTCGGTCAGGGCGATCCCCAGGAACATGGTGGTCCGGATCGTCCCCTGCATCTCGGGCTGGCGGGCCATGGCGGTGATGGCGTTGCCGGCCACGATGCCGATCCCGATCCCGGGCCCGATCGCGCCCAGGCCATACCCGACCAGGGAGAGGGGGCCGACCAGGGCTTCGATGTTGCCTTCCATTCTTTCTGTCTCCTTAGTGCTCGAAGTGGATGGACGATTCGATGTAGATCGCGGTCAAAAGGGTGAAGATGTATGCCTGGAGCACCCCGATCAGGATCTCCAAGAGGAACATGAACAATCCGAGGCCGAACCAGAAGACCCCGATGGTGCCTTTGACCCCGATCTCGGGGATGGCGGTGACGAACACGAGCCCCGAGGTGAGCAGCAGGGTGAGCATCAGATGCCCGGCGACCATGTTGGCGAAAAGCCGGACGGCGAGGGTGATCGGGCGGAGAATGAAGATGGAAAACAATTCGATGAGCCCCACCAGCCACCGCAGGCCGATCGGGACCGCCTTGGGCCAAACGGTGTCGATCAGATAGCGGAAGTTGTTCCGGGCGAACCCTACGAACATGAAGATGACGTAGGTGGTCAAGGCGAGGAAGGCGGGTATGGCCATTCGGGAGGTGATGGGGAAGTTGATCAACGGGGTGACCTCGAACAGGTTGCCCACCAGGAGGAAGAAGAACATCGCCATCAGGTAAGGCAGGTACTTCTGGCCCTCAGGCCCGATCACGTCCCGGGCGATGCCATCCCGCACGAAGGCGACCATCCCCTCCACCGCCGCCCCGAACTTGGTGGGGACCAGCCGCTGCTGCCTCAGCCCGAACCAAAGGATGGCCACGGTGACCAGGGCGGCCAGGAACATCAGGATGATGGTCCTGGTCACCTCGAAGCCGCCGATGGTGAAGATGGTGGGGAACTCGAACAGCTCGTTGACGTTGGCCGGGGCGCAGATCACCTCGTTGACCACGTCACATTCGGAGGCCGCCACTATCAACTGCGCCAACTGGGTTGCCTTTCTCTGTCCCTGGTGATCGACACCGCCTCCCAGGTCAGCAGGGCGATGTACGAGACGACCGCCGCGATCCCGAAGGCGATCCGGTCCACCTCGACCAGGGTGGCGATCAGATAGACCGCGCCGACGAACAGGCCGAGACGGAGGAGGAAGCCGATCAGAGCGGCGGCATGATAAGCCTGGAGGCTGATCCTCAGTGAAATCGACAAGATCGCCCCGGCGAGGAGGAAATTGGCCACAACCACCACGACACCGAGGGCCGCGCTCCACGCCCCGTCCCACCCGTTGAGAAGGGCGAACAAGAGGACGAGGACAGGCCCGATGTAGACGGCGCGTGCCACCGTCTCCCGGGCCAGATTGGCCTCGATGGGCGGGCCGTGCTCAATGGTCAATATCGGCCTCCTCCATCTCCTTGGACCAGCGCCACATGTTCACGAACCCGGAGTAGATGCCGAGAAGCGCGCCGATCACCACCAGCCAGGGCTCGGTGCCCAGCCAGCGGTCGCCGAAGAAGCCGAGAAGTGTTCCGGAGATGATCGACCCGGCGAAGGCTCCGGAACGACCCCACCCGTCACTGACCGCGCGTGCGACGCTCTGGTTGATGGTCTCGTCTCTCATTGGCCGACGGAGGCTTGTGAATCTATTCACAAAGTCTAGGGGAATGGCCCGGGCAAGCGAAATCGGGAACCTAGCTGTTCCCACCCGTAGGGAGACAACCAACGGAGCGGGGAGGGGGAAATGAGCGGGGTGGTCCGCAGGGCCGGGGGGCACCCGGCTACACATGGCCCGAGAACTCGGACGGGTACGGGGTGAACTCTGCGGCGAGCTCGCCCACCCGGGCCGCCACACCCGCCAGCTCTCCGTCGTCGTCCCGCTTGTGCAGGGCCCGGGCGATCAGAGACGCCACCTCGGCCGCCTGCTCCTCCTTCATCCCCTGAGTGGTCATGGCCGGGGTCCCGACCCGCAGACCCGAAGCCCGGTAGGGGGGCCGGGGGTCGAATGGGATGGTGTTGAAATTGAGGGTTATTCCTACACCTTCCAGCAGGCGGGCGGCGGCCTTCCCGTCTAGATCATCCGAGACCGATCTCAGATCGATCAGGAACAGATGGTTGTCGGTGCCACCGGAGACCACACGCACGCCGTCCTCCTGGATGGCGGCCGACATTGCCCTGGCGTTGGCCACGATCTGATCGGTGTACGCCCTGTAGCCAGGCTGCATCGCCTCCTGGAAGCAGACCGCCTTGGCCGCGATCTGCGACTCGATCGGCCCTCCCTGCGCATTCGGGAAAACGGCCCGATCGATCGCCGTGGCAAATCCCTCGGTGCTCAGGATGAGACCGCCCCGAGGCCCCCGCAACGCCTTGTGGGTGGTGGCGGTGACAACGTCGGCGAAGGGCACCGGTGAGGGATGAGAACCGCCGGCTACCAATCCGATGAAATGGGCGGCGTCGACCATGAAGATGGCCCCGATCTCGTCCGCGACCGCGCGGAAGCCCTCGTAGTCGAGGGTCCGTGAATACGCCGAGAAGCCGGCGAGGACGATCTTGGGCTTGTGCTCGATCGCCAGGGCCCGCACCTGGTCCATGTCGATCAACTCGGTCTCCGGATCCACCCCGTAGGCGACGAAGTCGTAATACAGGCCGGAGAAGTTGACCGGAGAGCCATGGGTGAGGTGCCCACCTTGATCGAGACGCATCCCGAGCACCCGGTCTCCGGGCGTGAGCAGAGAAAAGTAGACACCCATGTTCGCCTGGGCCCCGGAGTGGGCCTGCACGTTGGCGTGCTCGGCCCCGAAGAGCTCTTTGGCTCGGTCGATGGCGAGCTGCTCCATCTCGTCGACAACCTCGCAGCCCTCGTAGTAGCGGCGCCCCGGGTAGCCCTCGGCGTACTTGTTGGTGAAAACCGAGCCCGACGCAGCCATCACCGCAGGGGAGGCGAAGTTCTCCGAGGCGATCAGGTGGATGTGGGTGTTCTGCCGTTCGAGGTCCTTGCGAATGAGGTCGGCAATGGCGGGATCGACCCGCTCCAGTGGGTCCATCGAGATCATGCTGCGAGGCTAACTAGATGGAGACGGGGCCTTGACGCAACACAACCGGCTCCGATCCGGTGACGTCCACCACCGTCGAGGCCTGTCCCCCTGGCGAGCGGCCTCCGACGTAGACCTGCACCCGATCACCGAAGATGGCGTGTGCCTCGGCATCGGTCATCGACTCCGGCATCCCGGCCAGATTGGCCGAGGTCACCGCCAGGGGGCCGACGACCTCGAGCAGCTCGAGGGTCACAGGGTGATCGGGCACGCGGAGGCCCACGGTTCGACGCTGGCCGTCGCCCACCCAATCGGCGAGGATCACCCTAGGAGTGACCACCAGGGTCAGCGCCCCGGGCCAGTGAGCGGAGGCGAGCCGGGCGGCCACGCCCTCGATCCTCCCTATCGATCCCGCCTGTTCGACCGAGGCAACGAGCAGGCCGACCGCCTTGTTCTCCGGCCGGCCCTTCAACTCGTACAGGCGGTGGATGGCTTCCTCGCTTATCGGGTCGGCACCGATGCCGTAGACAGTGTCGGTGGGGAGGCCGATCACCTGACGGGCGCGGATCGCCTCGACCGCCTCGGCGAGGCTCAAGGCTTGACGGCGACGATGTAACGGTCGCGCCCGGTCAGGTCCTGGCGGACCACGGCCGGGAGGTCGATGAACGAGCTCACAGCGGACACACCCTGTCTCTCCCCGATCTCACACACGATCACCCCTCCGGGACGGAGCCAGGATGCCGCCGAGGCCCCGATCCGCTCGATCACCTCTAGCCCGGTCGGCCCAGCCACCAGCGCCACCCTCGGCTCGCGTTGGACATCGACAGGGAGGGCGGCGAAATCGACCTCTGCGACATACGGTGGGTTGGCCACGATCAGGTCGACCATCCCCAGGATGGCGGTCGGAAGGGGATCGAACAGGTCGCCTTGGGCGAGATACACCTGAAGACCGGTCCGCCGGCGATTGCTGGCAGCCACATCCATGGCGTCGGCCGAGATGTCGGTGGCGAAGACGGCAGCAGTCGGGAACCTGCTCTTCAATGCCAGCGCCAGCGCCCCGGACCCGGTGCAGAGGTCGACGATGATCTCGGGACTCCGCACCATCTTCGTGGCCAGCTCGAACATCCCCTCGGTCTCAGGCCGTGGTATCAGGACCCTGTCGTCGACCACGAGGTCGAGGGGGCCGAAGGCTGCGCTCCCCTCGATGTACTGCAACGGCTCGCCGCCCAGCCTCCGGGCGATGAGGGTCTCGAGGGGCGCGTCCGGGCCGGCAACGGCCTCGAGCCTCACCTTCTCATGTTCGGGAATGGTCGCCATGGTGCCCCAGATCTCATGTCACGCCAGACGCCGAAAGATAGTTCACATAGGTCACCATCTCCCGCCTCTCCTCCCGGCCGTGACCAGAAAATCGGTGTGTGCCCTGCAATGATCGAGCCGATGGATTCGTCGCGATGGGAGACCCGAGGCGGACATGGGTGATAACAAGCGCGTGCTCGTGGCGGATGACTCGGAAACAGTGACCACGCTCCTGGTCACTGCACTCGAGCTCGAAGGGTACGTGGTGGAGACTGCCGTGAACGGGTTGGAGGCCTATGAAAAGGGCCTCACCGGCGACTACGACCTGGTCATCCTGGATCAGCTCATGCCCGGCCTGCTCGGGCTGGAAGTCATCGACCGCTGGAGACACGAGGGCCGGCAGATCAGCACGATCATGCTGTCCGGGGTCGACGACGATCGCACCGTGGTCGGGAGCTTCGAGTCCGGGGCGGTCGACTTCATTCAGAAGCCCTTTCGCCTCCCTGAGCTGTTGGCCAGGGTGCGACAGCATCTGCAGGGCTGAAGTCTCACCCACCTCAATAGGCACTCGCCGGCGCCGATATAGACCCAGGACTCATGAACGGAACGACCATCGGCCTGATCACGGTCGCGGTGGTCTTCATCTGCGACATCATCCTCTTGCTCGGTCTGGTCGTGATGAAGACACTTCACCGCAAGCGCGCCGCGCTGCACAAGCTGAGGCGCGCCGATTACGTCGCGACGCTCAGTCGTCGCCTGGCCTCTCCGGAGGCGACCGACCCGATCGATGCGAGAGCCGTCGACGACGACGCCTTCATCGATGCCGTGATCGACGTTCGGAACGTGGTCACCGGAGAGAAGGTCGAGACGTTGGCCGGGATCATCGACGGTCTCGGGCTCGCCCGCAGGCAGGAGGCGCGGCTGCGCAGCTCGTTTCCTCTTGGTCGTCGTCTGCGCGCCGCCGTGTCCCTGGCCGAGATCGGTGATGAGTCCACGGCCCCGGTCCTCGTCGAGCATCTCTCCGATCGTGAGCCCGAGATCAGGATCCAATGCGCCCGAGGGTTGGGCCGGATCAGGCACACCGCCGCGATCGACGCCATCCTGGAGCGACTCGACCTCGAGGAGCCCTGGGTCAGGGCACGCTTCGCCGATACCCTGGTCGGTTTCGGAAGCAAAGCGACCTGGCCCCTCGTCGCTTACATCAGGGTGAACCTTCGGCACCACGACAACGAGGGAGTAGTCGAAGCGATCAGGGTGCTGGGCGTGATCGGCGATCGCGACGTCGGCCCGACCCTGGCCGGGGTGTTGACGGTGGCGAGCGATCCCGAGGTCCTGATAGCAACGATCGAGGCCCTCGGCGTGGTCGGCGGGCCGCTGGCCATCAGGCCGCTCAGGGCGGCCTTCCAATCCACCGACTGGCGTCTTCGGGCAAAGGCCGCAACCTCACTTGCCCAGATCGGAGACCCGTCGGTCAACCCGGCGCTCGCCAGGGGATTGACCGACGCCAACTGGTGGGTCCGTCGCAACAGCGCGGCGGGGCTCGCCTCCCTCCACGGGGGCATCGATGTGCTCCTCCATGCACTCGGCTCCGATGACGAGTTCGCCGGGGATGCAGCCGCTGAGGCCCTGGCCGATTGCGGCGTCCTGGCCGGGGCCCGGGAACGAGAAATGTCAGGCAAGGCCACTGCTGAGGACAATCTGCTCCTGAGTCACATGACAGGGCAGGTGCTGGCTTGATCCCGGAGATCCTCCTATGGGTTGGATACGCCACCCTGGCCTACTTCATCGTCATGCAGGTCTACATGGTCGGGCTTGGCCTGCGATCGGCAGCGGTGATGCGACGCTCCCATCACCTGGAGCGGTTCGGCCGAGTGTCGGAGATGCTGTCGAGCCGAACGTCGCCGCCTGTGACAATCGTCATCCCCGCCTACAACGAGGCAGCCGGGATCGTCGATTCGATCAGGTCGATGTCCATCGTTGGCTATCCGCGATTCGAGATCGTGGTCGTGAACGACGGGTCGATCGACGAGACGCTGGAGGCGATGATCGAGGCATTTCATCTCGAGCGGGTGCGCATCCCCTATCGACCCGATATCCCCACTGCCCCCATCAGGGCCATCTATCGCGGTCATGGCGCCGTCGACATCACCGTGATCGACAAGGAGAACGGTGGCCGGGCCGATGCGCTGAACGCGGGAATCAACGCGGCCAGGTACCCGTACGCCCTCTGCACGGACGCCGATGTGATCCTCGACGCCAACTGCCTCGTGGGCGCCATGCGCAGAGTTGTGGAGGATCGCCAGCGCACGATCGCGGTCGGCGGCAACATCAGGCCCCTCAACGGCAGCAGGGTCCACCTGGGCCATCTGGTCGAAGCGGGAGTCCCGCGCAAGCTCGTCCCCCGCATGCAGGCGTTGGAGTATCTCCGCACCTTCCTGGCCAGCCGACCGGCATGGTCGGAGATGGGTGCGCTGCCACTGGTCTCCGGTGCCTTTGGGGTGTGGAAGCGCTCCGCGGTGATCGCGGTGGGGGGATTCACCACGGGGCACATGGGCGAGGACATGGACATCACGATGCGCATGCACCGCTATCACATCGACAACCACATTCCGTACCGCATCGTCTACGAGCCGTCAGCAGTCATCTGGACCGAGGTGCCTGAGACCCTGCGGGTGCTGCGACGACAGAGGGTCCGATGGCATCGGGGCCTGATGACCGCGGTACGGGACTTCATGCCCATGACCTTCAACCCCACGTACGGGAAGGTGGGCACGGTGACTTGGGCTGCGATGTTCCTCTTCGAGTACCTGGCCCCCATCATCGAGTTCGTCGGATGGATCACGATCCCTTTGGCGTTGCTGCTCGGCACGCTCAACGTCACCGCGCTCCTGACACTTCTCGCCCTCGCCTTCGGCGTCGGGCTCCTCAATTCCCTCGTGGCGTTGTTGTTGGACGAGTCCTACGGGTACTTCAACTCGCCGGCCGACACGGCCCGGCTGATCGTCATGGTCCTGATCGAGAACTTCGGCATGCGCCAGCTCACGGTCGCCTGGCGGGTCCGGGCGATCCTGGGCGGGAAAGGCACCAGGGTCTGGGGCAACATGGAGCGCAAAGGCGTGGCCAACCTCGGAGTTGGGAGCTGAGGCTCTCAGCCCCCTTCGGCGAGACGGGCCGCCTGCTCGTCGGCGCTGAGAGCGGTCACGAACTCTTCCAGGTCTCCGTCGAGCACCTGGTCGAGTCGCTTGAGGGTGAGCCCGATCCGATGATCCGTCACCCGGTTCTCCTTGAAGTTGTAGGTACGGATCTTCTCTGCGCGCTGACCCGAGCCCACCTGGGAGCGCCGGGCGCCGGCCAGCTCCGATTGCTGGCGCTCCAGTTCCATCTGATAGATCCGGGCACGGAGAATCCGCAGCGCCTTCTCCTTGTTCTGCAG
>JAICRU010000057.1 GCA_025937235.1 Acidimicrobiia bacterium | reverse complement strand
GAACGGCGCGGTTCGGATCGGTGGATAGTGCGACGACAGGCCTGCCCACCATCGGGGGGAGACTCCGAAGGGAGAGAGCGCGAACCAAGAAGACCCGCAATGACTCCGCGTCCACAACAGCCGGTCAGGGTGACGGGCTCGCCCCCACGTCAGGAGATGGTGAAGAAGGGCTGCACCTCGTTGGACACGTTGCCGGGCCGGCCGACTGGATCGGGGGATCGCGGGGGGCCGGCATCGACCCCGGAGCCGACCTTGTCGATGATCTCGAGCAGATCGCGATGCGCATGGACCACCATCGAATGATCCACGTCGAGCACGACCACCTCGGCGCCAAATCGGCGGGCGGATGCCCGCTGATGACCGGGAGCGAGCACCCGGTCCCGCCCCGCCACCACCCAAGTGGTAGGAGGCAGCTCGAGGTCAGACCAACTGCGGGCGTCGAAACGGCGAAGGGCAACGGCCGCCTCACGAAGCAGGCGCCGAAGGGGGCGCTGGGTGTAGGCCCAGGCGATGTGATGAGCCACCTCGGGGGCATGACGAAGCTCGGCGTGCTCCTTGTGGATCAGCACCGGCGACCCGTTCGCCATGACGTAGGGGGCCATGGCGAGGATTGCCCTGAGCCGGGGGCGGACCCAATACGCCGAGGTGGCCATGGCGACCAGGCCGGCGAACCGCCCCGGCTCGCTCCCCCGCAGCGCGGTGAACACCACCGGCCCGCCCATGGAATGGGCCACCAAGACCGGACGGACCAAACCGGCATCCTCGATCACCCGGTTGACCGCCTCGGCGGCCAGGTCGAAGGTGAACGGCTGGTCGAGGCGAGACCCACCATGTCCGGGCAGGTCGATCACGGCCAGGGTTCGCTCGGAGGTGGCGATCACCGGCCACCAAGTCGAGTCGGCCGTCCTCCCCCACCCGTGCACCAGCACCAGAGCCGGCCGGTCGGGGTCGCCCTCCCGCCACCGATAGGCGACCGACCCCCACGACGTGACGATCTCCCGGCACTCCCCGGGCAGTGTCGGCTCGAGCATGGGATGGTCGCCGACCGCCCGAACCGTCCGACGGTGCCGGTGCCAGGCCAGCCCGAGAGCCATCGGCAGCGAGACCAAGGTGAACGCCTTGGAGCGGTTCATCGAGGTGTAATCGGCGCGACCCTGCCGAAGGGTTGATGGCGCGACCGGACTATTCGCGACCTGGTAGGTGAGGACTAGACCGCGCTCATGTCAGGGCCGGCCGGAAGGGAGCCCACCGGATAGGCTCGGTTTGGTCGTGACCGCCCAGATCAAGATCGGGACCTGCTCCTGGACCGATCCAACCCTCACCGAGAACGACCTCTTCTATCCCGAAACGGACATGAGCGCCGAGGAGCGGCTCGTCTTCTACGCCGGGCATTTCCCAATCGTCGAAGTCGACTCCACCTACTACGCCCCGCCCTCCGAACGTGTGGCCGGACTCTGGGTGGAGCGGACCCCCGACCATTTCACGTTCGACGTCAACGCATTCCGGCTCCTCACCCAGCACCCGACACCTCCCAAGTCGCTGTGGAAGGACCTCAGGGAGAAGCTGCCCGACGAGATGGCGGAGAAGCGCAACGTGTACATGCGGGACCTGCCCCGGGATCTCCAGGCGGAGGCGGCTCAGGCCTTCAGAGACGCCCTGATGCCACTTCACTCGGCGGGGAAACTCGGAGTGGTGCTGGTTCAGTTCCCACCCTTCGTCTACCCGACCCGAGGCGCTTTCGGCTATCTGAAATGGCTGGCCGCCCAGCTCGAGGACTTCCAGCTCGCCGTCGAGTTCCGCAACGGGCGCTGGCTCGACGACGAGAACATGACCGACACCCTCGACTTCCTGGAGCGCCATTCCTTGGCTTACGTCTGCGTGGACGAGCCGCAAGGGTTCAAGAGCTCGGTGCCACCGGTGGTGGCGGTGACCGCACCGGTCGCCGAGGTCCGCTTCCACGGGCGCAACGCCGAGAATTGGGAGAAGAAGGGGATCAGCGCCGCCGAGCGGTTTCGATACGACTATCCGAAGGAGGAGCTCGAAGAGTGGGTCCCCCGAATCCAGGACCTGGCCGTGGAGGCCGACACCGTCCACGCCCTCATGAACAACTGCTACTCGGACTACGGGATCCGATCAGCCCGCAGTCTTGGTGACCTGCTCGGAACTCTCTGACCGGCGTAGCGTCACCGGTTATCTACGGGCGAAGGGCGCCGCTCGTCGGGCTCTCCTCGGGAGGGGAGCCGAGTCTGACTCTCACCTCGGGATAGGCCAGGGCCACACGACGTGCCGTCTCCTGGTCTCCGACCCATAGCACCGTCATCCGGGCCTGCGAGGCGCGATATCCGTCCTCGTGCTCCACGACCCGGCCAGACAGCTCGACCTTTCCGAGTATGGCGGACCCGGGCCGTGGCGGGGGCAACATCCACCGATCCTTCATGGCATAGATCCCGCAGGGACAGTCCCAGCCGGGCGGGTCGGCACAGACCACGCAATCGGCCTCCATCCATGGCGTCGGCCAATCGTGCTCAAACGATCCTTTCAGGACCTTGCCGGTCCAGGCCCACACCCGCCACCCCGCGATCGTCTCGGGTGACCAGAATTCCTCCGCCGGCTCAGGTGGCGTCGTGATCCAGGGTGTCGGTCCGGAGGTCGGCCGTGGTACCGGGCGCGGCTCGAGAGGTGCCATCCGGCAGGTGAGCAGGTGGAGACAGGCATAGGCGAGAGCGACCATCGCCATCACCATCACCGCCCCCAGACCCGCATCATCGGAGGGAAGCCTGGCTCCTTCGACCATGAGGCTCTCCTCGGAGAGAAAGTAGAAGGTGCCCGGGATCAGCGCCACGGTCACCCGGAGTGCATGGTCGATCTGCCTGCCCGTGGCAGGCAGGGCCCGTCTCAGCACACGGCCGATCGGGATCATGGGCAACACCGGGAGCAACGCCACACCGAGCCCGACCGACGCGATGATCACTGACAGGTAAGCGGGCAGTGCGGAGGACCAAAAGCCGACTGCCGCCACGCCACCGGTCGAGGCGATCGCAACGACTGCGATCAGGATCGCCCCCACCACCCGTGCCATCACCCGGGTCATTGACTGATTCTCCACCAGCCTGGCAACAAAATCGGAAACGGGAGATGACCGGCCCGTGGCCGGACTTCGAACGGATGTAAGGCTGGACCCTGGCCTTCGCATGAGCCACGGTCCGTGAAGCACAATGCGGATTGGCTGCCGACGTGGTAGGACTTCTCCGCGGCCTTCTTCGCCACCGCCCTGAGCGCGGCAACACGCCGGTCGTAGGCGTCCTGGCCTCGATGCCATACTCGGCTGATGGTGGGCGATCACCCCGGTGTCACCGACCGTTGGGCCGGTCTGAGAGCCGACTTCGCACCTGGACGACTCCCGGCGACGCTGGCCACCGGGCTGGTGCAGGCGATGGTCAATTCCCTGCTCACGGTGGCCCTGGTAACCCTGATCTTCCAGGGCGAGCTCGCAGAGGCGCTCCCCATCGGGATCGGACTGGGTCTGGCCGGGTCGGCGGTGATAGGACTGGTCGTCGCCCTGGGCAGCAGCTTCCCCGGTACCTACGCCGGCGTTCAGGACGCCAGCGCGGCGATCCTGGGCCTGAGCGCCGCATCGATCGCCGGCCAGCTGGCGGCACCCGAGGCAATCGACACCGTGCTGGCGATGATGGCGGTGACCTCCCTCGCCACCGGCCTCGCCTTCTTGCTTCTGGGCTACTTCGGTCTCGGGGAGATCGCCCGGTTCATGCCATTCCCCGTGGTCGGGGGCCTGCTCGCCGGGACGGGCTATCTGATCGTGGTCGGTGGGACCGGGATCCTGGGCGTCGGCTCCCTCGGGGAGGTGAGCACCGTCGACGCCCTCGGGCTGTTCTGGCCCGGGCTCACACTCGCCGCGCTGTTCTTCGTCGCCTCGCGGCGTCACTGGCCCTCGTGGAGCTATCTGGCGTTCCTGGCAGGGGGGATCATCGGCTTTCATGTGGTGACCGCCATCGCCGGCATCGACCGAGGAGCATCCCTGGCCAGAGGCTGGTTGCTGGGTCCCTTCCCCGAGGGCGGGCTGTGGCCGCCACCGGTCACCGATGCCCTGGCCGGCGCCAACTGGGGAGCCATTGGCGGCGAGACGGCAACGCTGGCCGCCATCCTGCTCATCGTCCCCATATCGCTCCTCCTCTATATCAGCGCGGTCGAGGTCGAGACCAAGACAGACGTCGACATGAACGCCGAGCTCCGGGCCACCGGTTGGGCCAACATCGCCTCGGGTGCGGTGGGCAGCGCACCCGGATACCTCTATCTCGCCGACACCGTGATCACCCAGCGCATCGTCGGCAAACGACGAGGCCCGGCCGTCGTGGGCGGCGTCGTCATCCTCGCCTTGCTCGTGGTCGGTGGCTCCTGGTTGGAGCTCCTGCCCCAGTTCATCGTTGGCGGGCTGTTGCTCTTCGTCGGTATCGACTTCATGGTGGAGTGGTTGTGGGCCTCCCGACGGCGGATGACGCCACTGGACTATGCCCTCATGTGGGCGATTGTCCTGATCATCGCCACCGTCGGATTTCTCCCCGGTGTCGGAGTTGGCCTTATCGCCGCCATCATCCTCTTCGTCGTCCGTTACAGCCGGATCGACGTCGTGAAGCACTCCCTAACGGCGAGGGAGCATCAGAGCAACATCGAACGACCGGCGCACGATGCCGAATACCTCCAGGAGGCGGGCGAATCGGTGTTGATCCTGGAGTTACAGGGCTTCATCTTCTTCGGGACGGCCAGCCGGATCGTCCGCCACGTCCGCACCCGCCTCGAAAGCGTCGGATCGGTGCGCTTCGTCATCCTCGACTTTCGGATGGTGACCGGGGTCGACTCCTCCGCCGTGATGCTGTTGGAAAGGGTGGTGATGCTGGCCCGGGATCATGGCGCGGAGCTCGTCCTCACCGGGATGAGCCCCCCGCAACATGGTCAGTTCTCCGAGCTTCTCAGCGACTACGTCGAGGTGCTCAGGGATGAGCCCGACCTCGACCACGGCATGGCCTGGTGCGAGGATCGGATCCTCGCCGAGGCCGGGCCGAGGCTCGGGGAGGCACGCTCGTTGCCTCGCGGCCTGGCCATCGGGCTCAACCCCTACCTGACGGCACGCAAGATCCCCGCCGGCACACGTCTCATGCAGCAAGGCGACCCCACCCCCGGTATCTACCTCATCAGATCGGGACGGGTCACGGTCGTCCTGGAGGGGCCTGACAGAGAGCAGGTTCGGCTCCGGACCCTGCTCGAAGGGACGGTTCTGGGCGAGATCAGCCTCTACCGCGACGAGCCGTGCACCGCCACCGCCATCACGGACACAGCGTGTGATGTGCTGCATCTGACCCCCGAGGCATTCGACGAGCTGTGCCGTCAAGACCCGGCGGCCGCCGCCGACTTCCACGCCTTCGTGGCGAGGACGCTTGCGGGCCGGGTCAGCCATGCCAACCGGGCCATCCGGGCGCTCCAGGGCTGACGCCTCGATGAGGGCGATCGTCTACGACTCCTACGGCCCACCGGATGTCCTCCAGCTGCGGGAGGTCGCAGACCCCGCAGCGGGCCAAACCGACGTCCTGGTCCGGGTGCGGGCCGCCGCGGCCAACCCGCTCGACTGGTACGCCTTCACTGGGACCCCCCTCGTCGTCCGGCCCGGGTTCGGCCTGAGAAAGCCCGACGGGGCCAGGCTCGGCGCCGATTTGGCCGGCGTGGTCGATGCCGTCGGCAAGGATGTCACCAGGTTCAAGCCCGGAGACGAGGTGTTCGGCACCGGCAAGGGGTCGTTCGCCGAGCTCGTCGTCGTCGTCCAAGAAGGGGCGATCGTCGCCAAGCCGGCCAACCTCTCCTTCGAGGAAGCGGCGGCGGTGCCGGTCGCCGGGCTCACGGCCCTCCAGGGCCTGCGGGACAAAGGTGGAGCGCGGGCCGGGCAGCAAGTCCTGATCAATGGGGCCGCCGGCGGAGTGGGAACCTTCGCCGTGCAGATCGCCAAGACGTTCGACACCGAGGTGACCGCAGTGTGCAGCACCAGGAACGTGGGTCTGATCCGTTCTCTGGGGGCGGATCGGGTCATCGACTACACCAGCCAGGACTTCACCCGGGACAGCGGCCGTTATGACCTGGTCCTCGACATCGCCGGGAGCCGGCCCTGGTCCGAGCTGAAACGTGTCCTCCGCCGGGATGCCACCGTCGTGATCATCGGTGGGCCGAAAGCGAGCAGGATGTTCGGCCCGATCGGCCACCTCTTCGGGACCGCGCTGGCCTCGCTCCCCTCCAGCCAGAAGGCGACCGTCTTCATCTCGAAGGAGGGCGCCGACGACCTCAACACCCTCAGGGGAATGATCGAGGCCGGGAAGCTAGAGCCGGTGGTGGAGAAGACCTATCCGCTCAGCCAGGTCCCGGAGGCGATGACCTATCTGGGCACCGGCCATGTCCGGGGCAAGTTGGTCATCACCATCTGAACCATTCTGTGTGGATTTTCCGCGCTTCTGGCCGCGCGATTTCCCACGGGATGCCTCAGAACTCGGGTCCCTCTCGCTCCCCTGCCGTCGACTCCGTCCTCACGCCACTCCCAGAGATGGCGCCGGGCTCGAGGTCTTCGGTGGTATCGGAGCGAGCGGCGACCCAGACCGCGCCCCGGGCCAGGGACCCGACCGGCTCGATCGAGCCGTCTCCGTCGCCGGCACCGCTCTCGAACAGCTCTTCTCGAGGCCACCACGTCCTCTGGTGCCAGGTCCGCTCGAATGCACCCGTGGCCAGGTGCTCGGGATCGAAGTAGCGAGGATCGGCACCGAAGTCACCCTTGGGAGAGACCTCGGACATGAACTCGAGCAAGGAGCGCCCGCCGCTCTCACCACCGATCGGCTGGAAGTTGCCCGGGTCGGCCAGGATGGGGCCGAAGACCTCCTTCTCGCCGTGGGTCTCGAGTGAGTGGAGGAACGCCGGGTCGTAGACCCCCTCGAAGAACAGATCCGCCCAGCGCCACCTATCGCCCTTCTCCGGCCTCGCCTCCGCCTCGTATTGAGCCACCGATCTCGGGTCCTGATCCGGCCGGATCACCTCGGTAGGGTCGTCGGAACCGATCAGCACCGCCTGCTCGCTGCGGAAGGTCTGGACCGAGCCTTCGTACTGTGAGGTGAGCCAGCCCCGCTCCGAGGCGAGGCGCACGGCGCGGGTCTCGAACAGCTTCTCGCCTCGGGGCGAGAGGCCGAACTGGCACACCGACGCCTTGCTCACTCCGAACTCGACCAGGTCGACGCCTGTGTCGGGGGCGGCGCCCCCCTTGCCGAAGGGGTACCAGATGAGCCGCGACAACACGGCCGACAAGCCGAGGAATTGCTCCCGGGCGGCATCGGCCACCCGATCGGCGGTGAAGGCGGCGTCCACCTGCTCTGCCAGCTGGCGGATCGACTGCCCATACCAGCGGAGGGCGAGACGCTCCTGCACCCGTCGCCAGGACACCGCGACCAGCACGAAGAGGAGCCAGAACCCGATCATCCCACATATCGGCCACACCAGCTCCCTCAACTCGGATCCGGGGGCGGTGGCGTACCACCCTTCGGGCTGGGCGATGGCCCCGGTGACCAGCACCGAGACGTAGCTGAGGACGGTGAGGATGGTGAGACGTGACATCCGACCCAGAGCGGGGAGATGCTCCTGGTAGGCGGCCAGGGAATAGGCCTGGCCGATCCCGGCCCCGGTCACGATCCCGCCCAGTACCGCGGCGTAGGTGGCCGGCTCGGTCGCCGGATAACCGAGGAAGGTGATGGCCAGACCGGCGAACAGCGCCCCGGCCAGCCCACCGAGCAGGATCCCCAACCAGGTGGCCCCGGTCTTGATCGGTGACAATCGCTCGCCCCGTGCCGTCGCACCTTCCCCCAGCGCCTGGGTTCCGTAGGCGCGGAGCAGAACCAGGATGCTGACACAGGCCAGGGTGAGGGCGCCGAACAAGATGTTGCGTGTCCGGGTGTCGAGCTCGGTGATCCCCCAGCCCCGGACCGCACCGGTGAGGAGCAGGAGGCTAACCACCAGGGCGGCGAAGAGGACCGCCCCGGCGATGTGCCAGAAGGCATATCCGGGGGGGCGGTAGTTGGCCAGGCTCGCCATCTGGGTATCCAGGGTCTCGAGCAGTCTGGCCACTGCCGTCCGGTTCGACGTGGCGATGCTCTCGATCCTCGACCCGAGCTTGCCCAGCAGGGTGACCGGTGAGCCCGACTCCGATTCGTCGAGTATGTCTTTGGCCGTCCCCACCAAGGTGTCCTCCGGTCTCGGAGCCAGATAGGCGGCATCGATGACCACGGCCCGCTGGCCGTGCACCTCGATCGGGTCCACCCCGGGTGGGGGCTCGCTCCCATCTACGGCCGACAGGACAAGGCCGCGCATGTCACGCCAGACCGCCTGGTCGATCGAAGGGCCGCCCTGCAAATCCAGTCGGCGCTCTGCTTGATGCTTCAGATCGGCGATGAGGGCGTCGAAGTCCTCCTCGTCGGCCGAAGGCTTGATCTTCCCCCTCCACACCACCTCGACCACCGACGAATCACCGATCAGGTCCTGCATGGTGCGCCCGGCCAGCTCGGAGAAGTCCTCGAAGAGACCTTCGACGGCGCGACGGGGCAGCGAGATGATGAACCGGCCCATCTCCTTCAAGACGAGGACCAGAGCCCGGAGCGGGCCGAGCTGGTGTCGGGGTGGGGGCTCGGGATCTTTCACTTCGAAGACGAGCCGTTCGAAGAGGGGCGCCGAGCGGACCGCCAGGTCGGACACCGCCGCCGATGGGGAAGGAGCTTCGATCGTGCCCGGGGGAACCGGGAGACGGCCCTCGTGGTCGACGATCTCCTGCAGCGGAAGGGCGGGGCTCCGGCCCACCCGGACGTAGGAGCGGCTGAGCCGGACCTTGGGATTGTCACCGAATATCACGCCGGGGGTGAGACCGTCGAGGGCGCTTCCTTCCATCCCGCGAAACATGCCAAGGGTCACCGCGACCTCGGCGGCGATGTGCCCGACGAAGGCGGGTGTCTCGGGTGAGACGGGAGCGGCGAAGTGCTGGTCCGACCTCCGGTCTTCGGGAACGACGACCAGGTTGGCGTCGACATAGGTAGAGAAGTACGAGACCTCCGGAGCCTCCAACGACTCCCAGTCGGGGAACCAAAGACGCGCGATCCGGACCAACGACTTGTTCGGGGCCAGCGCAGTGAGCCGCTCGTGGACGACGTCCCCGATCCGGGCCACCTGTTCGGAGGCCACGACGTCGACCGGCGTCGCGATGACGGCGACCCGTATCTCGTCTGCGGCGTGGTCGCCGATCGAGGCGAACAGCGGGACTTCGGTCTCCCCGGCTCGGTCGAAGAGGACACCGGGCCAAGGATTGGCTCGGGCCCCCCTGGAGTCGACGAACCAGAACGGCCTGATCAGACCTTGCTCCACCATGGCGCCGAGGATCGTGGCCGCGGCCCAGGCCGGGCCGGATCGATCCCCGACCAGCACCGTGGAGACCGACGCGGCCATTAGAACTCGGGTGTCGTCTGGGAGGCGCGGACCTGGAGGGCGACCGCCATCCGGTGCAGCTCCTCATGGATCAGATCGGTGGCGCCCAGCCAGGAGTTCTCCGGGCCAATCCTGCCCTCACGACGCTCCTCTTCGGCGTGACGGGCGTAGTCCTCGTCGAGTTTGGTCACCAGCTCGGCCAGGGCGGTCGCCCTCTTGCCCGCCTCCTCGAACTCGATCTGAGGCACCCCGGCCTCCAGGCCATACGCGGTGCCCGCGGAGACCCACTCCTCCAGAACCGGGCTCAACTCCCGGTATTCCCCCACCTCGGCGCCGACGGTCCCCGGGTTTCGCCCCAGCTCGATGAGGGTGTGGAAGATTCCCAGCATCTCGTCGGGTCTTCCGGCGTTGGCTGCGAAGGGGATGGCCAGGGCCAGGGTCTCGAGGAATGCACCGAGCTGGCGGGGACGATTCTCCCCCGGAGTCGTGACCAGAGGAGGCGACTCGATCATCGGCCCACCACGTCCCTTCTCGACCCTGACCAGCGTCGACCCGTTCTCCTGAACGACCGTGAGCAGGCCGAGGAAGCGGGCGATGAACCAGCCCCGGACCAGCGCCCTCACCATCGGCATGGGCAAAGGGATGGCCCGGGCCAGCGGCCGACTCCGGCGCCACTTCCAGAAGTCGCGGAGACGGGTCGCCCGAGAGGCCGCGGCGTAACCGTCGGCGATCGGGTCGATCAGCGACCGGAACACCGCCGGGTGCAGGGCGCCCTCCAACATGCTGTAGATGGAGATGCGCTTCACCCGGTCGCTCTGGGTGACGTTGTCGTGGATGCCGTCGCTTCGGTCGGCCAGCTTGGAGTCGAGGAACTGGGTCACCCACCTCTCGAGGCGGTGGTTCTTGAGCGGGATCTCCCCGGGCACGGCATGGGTGGTCAGCACCCGGTCGTGGACCTCGCTCAACAGGACCGGGTCGACGTGAACCAGCGGCTCGGCCGCCTCGAAGGCCGCCTCCAACGCCGACTGAAATGCCCGCTCCCGGTCGCGCACGACGGCGGCGGGCACCTTTCGATCGGGCTCCTGGAGATAGGAGCGCAGGCCCTGGGAGAGGAAGTCGTCGAAGTCAGTCCCCTCCCGGGTCAGCCAGGCCCTGGCCCGCAGCACGAGCTCGTCCCGCTCGAGATGGAGACGGTATCGGGCCGGCCGGTCGGGCTCGCCGCCGAGGAGGATCGCCTCGCTCGGTTGCCACTGGTCCACCACCTCGAACATCTCCCGAACCTGAGCCCCCAACCGGCGGTCGGTGGGCTGGGACTCCTCCAGGTAGTTCCCGGTGACCACGGCGTGGCGAACTGTCCGCCAACGCTCGGCCGGGGCCCCGTAGTCGACACCCAGGGTGGAGGTGAGCAGCTCGTCGAACAGCGCAGGGAAGCTCTTAGGGTCGATGACCATCGCCACCGTCTTGCCCGGGATCAGGTCGTCGGAGACGGCCTGGTCACGCTTCGGGTTGTGCCGGGGCCAACCGTCGACAGGTGCGGCCTCGACATCTGCCGGGTCGAGCTTTCGCTGGAGATCGCCCAGGGCGAGCCTGACTGCTTCCATCAGAGGCATCACCACCGACTCGTCGAAGTCGAGGAGGAGGGCACGGGAGATGAAGCGGGACTTCTCCTCCATACGCTGAAAGACGAGGGTGTCGACCGCCTGAGCGGCGGCCATCCGGACCGCCTCGTGCTCGGAGCCGAGCTGCCCGCTCAGCTCGCCGAAGGCGGACTGTACGTTGGAGCGCACATGTGAGGAGAAGCTCTCGAACTCGATCCGCTCGTTCTCCAGGTCGTCACAGGCGGCCCTGACCTCGGACCTCACCAGCTCCAGCAGCTCGCTGACCACCGGGAGCCCGTAGACCGAGGCGATGGACCCCGTCTCACGGAGCAGCCGTCCGCTCACCTCGTTGGTCCAGACCCGGGCCCGTTCCCGGAGCCTGGTGTCATACCGTTCGTTCTCACCCGGGGCGAGCAGCTCGGCCTCCTCGACGATGGCGGCGAGCCATTCATCGATCCGGCCCCTGGCCCCGACGTTCTCCACGGCGCCCTGATACACCTTCTCGGCCAGGCCACCGGTGATCACCTGCCGCTCTCGCAGCGGGAGGGCAATCGCATCGACCACCTGATTCTGGCCACGCTCGGTGATTTCGACGTTCTTGAGGAACCCGGTGAGCCGATCGGCGGCCAGCTCTTGGGCGATCACATCCGGGGTGAGCCCCTCGTAGCGGTCCAGCCCCTCAGTGGCGAGACGATGACCGTTGACCAGGGTGTCGACCGCGTCGCGGACGATGCGCCGCTCGGAGTACTGCTTGAAGCGATCGACCCCGAGGTCCACCTCGGCGTAACCGAGGCCCTGGAGCATCCCCACATAGGGCGGCTCCATCAACATGTGCATCGGGCCGCCCCGGTCCCCGTAAGTCCCGGCGCTGCTCTGCCAGTTCGCCGCGGTGTAGACCACGAAGTCGTCCTGGACCTGGGGATCGGTCATGACCGCGGAGAGACAGCGGCCCATCACCCGATAGACATCGGTCTGATCGCCGAACACGACACCGCTCGTGTTGGCATGGCCGACCAGGAAGGAAAACGCCGGGCCACTGCGAGAGATCTCACGCTCCTCCCCGGCCACAGAGACACGACCCCCGGCGTAGACCCCGCCGAGGAGCTCGGCGAGGGCGGCCGCCGTGTTGGGATGGACCCCGGCCCTGGCCCCGGCGGCCAGGCTCTGGAAGACGTCGGCTGCGTACAGGATGCCGAAGGAGTTGTCGAGCCACTGCTCGCCCTCGGCCCGGAGCATGTCGGCGATGTCGAGGAAGAGACCCGCCCCGGTTCCACCCGCCAGGGAAGAGACGATCATCAGCACCGGCTCGCCCCGCTCCTCGTAGGTCCCCGACCCTTCCTCGTCGGCAGTGGCACGGAGCCGCTGCAGCTCACCGAGGGCGTCGGCGGTGCGAAGGGCAGTGATCTTGCCCTGGATGGCGGTATGGATCCGCTCTTGCTGATCGAGCCCCAGGACCCTCCCGATGGCCCGGTACTGGCCGGCGCCGTGGGCGATGGGGACGTTCATGAAATCGGGGTCGACCCACCAGCCGTCGAAGTTGGTCTGCTTCCGGGTGAGCCGCTCCACCACGGTCCCGAAAGGCACGCCGTCCCGATGCAGCGACATGTACTCGATCGGCGGGAGGAGCTCGGGGCGGCCAGGGAGAAGCGGGGCCTCCTGGGTCGACGGGGTGTCGATATGGAGGAACTGCCAGCCCTGGGGCAGGCCCGAGGGCCAGCCGATCTCGCCGAGCCACTCACCGAGGGACTGCTTGAGGTAGCGGATCGTCTTCCCCCCGGACCCACCGAGGCCAATCACCAGAAACGATCTCATGCTTCCCCAGTCCTTTCCATGTCGGCGACCATGTTGCTGGCCGTGAGCTCGGCTGCGATCAGGCCGAGCGAGTCGTTGATGATCTCGGCGGCGACGCGGCTGGCATCGGCGCCACGGGCAGTGCGGATGTCGAAGAGCAAAACGCCTGGCGCCTTCTGGCTGGTTCCCTCTGCCAACCGCTGCAGCTGGGTGTGCGAGACGCCCATCACCACCAGCGGGCCAAGCGAATCCCGGGCCCGTCCCCGATAGGAGCCTTCGGTGACGACGGTCCGACCAGGGAGGCCCGGACCCTGATGGGCCCCGATGATGTCCCTACCGATGCCGATGCGGGCATAGGGGGGAAGCCATGGGATCGGTGACACCACCCGCTGCATACGGACGTTCCCAGCGTCGAGACGTGACGGGGTTCGGCGGGGCAGCCGGAACTGGCTGTCGACCGGAGGCTCGGCCAGCGATATCTCCAGCTGGCCGTACTCGGTGGGTGACACCTCAGCGACGAATTCGGCGTATCTGACCCGGTTGCGCCGCGGGTCGGGGATCCGGCCGATGAGCCGGTTCACCCCGTAGAGGATCGCCCAGAGCAGGGCCAGCATCAGCAGCATCAATCCGACGACGATCACCGCCACCAGGGCTGGATTGGCCCGGGGAGTCACCTCGAAGTCGATGGCGAGCAGCCCTTCCTCGGCACGGTCCGGGCTCGTTGCCGGGACCGAGCGGGTGGGGATCTCGATCACTTGATGGGCGAACCCGGAGCGGTCGAGGGTGAGATCCATGGTCACCGTCTGCACCGGCCCCGCCTCCATCTGGACGCAGTCCACACCGGCGAACCCGGCGGTGGCGTTGATCACCTCCCCATTGGCGGCGGTCAGGGCGGAAGTGGCCTCGGTCAGACAGAGCTCTCCGCCGTCCCTGGGATCGACCTCCAGGTCGACGGCGAAGGGCCCGAGCCCCTCCCCGCTGACCGGGCCGGGCTGGGTGACTACGGCCGGGGCATTGATCTGCTCGTTGAGGGGGAAGGTCTGGGTGACACTCTGGATGAGGCCGGGTCCCGAGACCATCTCGACCCCCACGTCGAAGCTCTCGGCGAGGGGCAGGGTGGGGACCCCGATGGACCACCCGGTGCGGTCGGGAGCACTCACCTGGCCGTTCTCCGAGTTCACCTCGATTCGACCCAGCGCCTCACCCTCGAGACGGCCGTGGGGCCCTTCGGCGACCACCAGGAACTCGGCCGGCTCGCCCTGATACACAGATGGCGACGCGCTCTGGACGACCGGGGTCGCAGCCTGGGCCGCCACCCAAACACATGCCTCGGCAACACCGGACATCTCGACGGCGAACGAAGCGCCCACCGGGTGGGCCAGCACCACGCTCATCCCGGAATCGGCGTCGCTGGTCGTCGACGGATCGGGCAGACTCGTCGAGGCCAGCTGCGGAGGGCTGCCCGCGCTGCCCCTCGTGATGAGCCGGATCTCGGTTGCCAGCTGGTACGGCGCAGGGCCGGCGTCCACCACGCCTTCGTTCACCACGAGGGCGCCATTGGCGTCAGGTGCGACATTGGTCAACTGATAGGCGCCGACCTGGGAGGCGCAGGCCATGATGTAGGGGAGCCGGCTGGCGTCGTCGACCGACTGGAAGGAGCCGTTCCCCGGCCCGCACTGGAGGCTGGGATCACCCCCCATTCCCCGCAGGACCCGGCGGCTGGCCTCGTCGAGCTGGCTCTCGGTGCCCAGCAGCATGATCTGGGCACTGACCCCGGCCGCCCCGAGCCGGTCGGCGTAGCCGCCGGCGTCACAGATCAGACCCGGCATCAGGGCCTCTGCTTCGGTCACGTTGGCCGGGGTCACTAGCTCGGGGAAGTAGTTCCGCTCCAGACCGTCGGCGAGGTAGTCCTCATCCAGATCGTGTTCCCCGTCGGTGAACCAGAACAGGATCTGGCATGTGGCGCCCGACCCTGCGAAGGCACCCGCCGCACCTTCCATGGCGTAGACGTAGTCGGTGTGCAGCTGATCCTCCACCGACCCAACCGCGTCGACCCGCTCCAGTGCCGTTCCCAGACTGTCCTCGTCCAGCACGATCCACTCACCGGGCCGGTAGTCCTGGCCGAAGCCGGCCACCTGGATCTCCACCCGACCGACCCTGTCGGCCAACGAGGCGTAGGAACGGATGACGGCCCGGGCCCCGATCAGCCGCTGGTCGTCGGGATCGGTCCGGGCCAGAGACCCGGACTGGTCGATCAGGAGCAACACCTGCACCACCGCGTTCTCGTCCACGACGCAGTCGCCGGGGAGATCCGGAGTCTGGGCCAGGGCGGCACCGGCCGGCAACATGGCGAGACCGACGAGCGCGGCGAGGAGGAGACGTCTCACAGCTCTCCGGTCCAGACCCGGGCTATATAGAAAGCGAGACGCAAGCCGTGCCATCCGATGGCGATGGCGAGGGCGACGAACAGCCCGGCCCATCCGATCAGGCTGGGGCGCCACGCCGGCTCGTGCCATCTGCCGCCGGCGCTCTGCCTCTCGTATCGGAACACTGCGAAAGCCGGCAGTACGAGAACCAGGGTCACCAACAGGGCGACGATGGACTTGGTGAACGAGGCGGTCATGCCCGGGGCCAGGTTCCACGGCTCACCCAGGGCGAGGAAGGCGATGACCAGGGCGCTCAAGGCCAACACCGCCACCGAGGCGTAGAACCAGCGGCGGGAGGTGGCCACCCTCGATCCTGCCGCGGTCCGCCCTGCCGTGGTGGTGGCGCCGCCACCGGGAATCGGGACGTTGCCAGTCACGGCCCGCCCGCCAGCGCGCCCAAGGTGTCGAGGAACTCGTCACCGTGACCTTCAACCGTGGCCGGGTGTTGCTCCAGCACGAGGTGATGGGCCAGCTCATGGATGAGGGACCAGGCCACCACTGGCTCGTCGAGGGTGATCGAGTCGGTGTTCGGGTCGTACAGACCTCCCAGGTCGCCATCCAGGGCCCTGGAGGTGACCGAGACCGGGCCAACTCCCCAGTCCTCGACGACTTCGTCGGCGATGGTCTGCGCCTCGTACGGTGTGATCTCGTAGACGAAGTGCTCGATCCGTTCCTCCCCGATGCGGTCGTGAACCACGCAGTAGTCCCATCGGCACACTGCGAGATCCTCGCTGGCAGGGTCGACGTCGACATAGGCCCTGACATCGGGTGGGAGGGCGGTCTCCTCGGACTCGGGCAAGGGGTGGATGGCGCCCCCCGCCACCTCGGCCGTCCGCGGGGCGTCACCACGAATTGCGGCGAGCGTCACAAGCATGAGCAGGGCCACGCCCAATCCCCAGAGCCACTGCAGCGACCGGCGCTCGGGGCGCGTCGGGGCAGGCACCGGCACCGGTGTTGCCGAATCGAGAATGGGCAGCGGTCCCCCGAGACGCTCAGGCTCGGTGTCTCTCACAAGTGGGGGAATGGTACGTCCGTCCCGAAATTGGGAGACACGGAGCCCTCATATCCCGCATGACGCCTCGCGGCATCGCGTGCCGATTGCTATGTTTCAGACGGCGGTTTCAGAGGGGCAAGGAGGCGTGGTGCCTGAATGGATTGGGAGCGTGCTGTTCCTGGCGGCCGTTGGCCTGTCCGGCTCCAAGATCTCCGATGATTTCGGGAATCGAGGGATGAGGGGCTACGGCATGTTGATGCTGGTGCTCGCCATCTACGCCTACGCGGTCGCCGTCGCCTTCGATTTCGCCTGATCACACCTGTCCCTGGCCCTGGGGTAGTTTGCAGCGATGGCAACCCCCGCCAGAGAATTCGCCGGATACGTCCAGGCCGGTGGCGAGGCATCGGGCGCCCCATGGGCCGACGCCACCTTGACCAAGGTCGACGACGAGGTCGCCATCCTGGTCAACGAGACCGAGGTGGCCCGTCTCAGCTCTCCTATCGTCACGGACACCGGGGCCAACGACGTATTCCTTATCGAGGGTGCCGACGAGCCGCTCTTCTTCCGCCCCCGCGACCCTGATGCCTTCCGGGCGGCGGTGCTGCCGCCGCAGACCACAGCCGAGAAGATCGCCGCCGCCACGGCGGCATCCGCGACGGCCCAGGATGCCACCATGATCATGGACACCGTCCCCGAGCCTGAGCCGGTTGCGGAGGGTGAAGGCGAGGTCGTCACCGAGCCCGAGGGCACATCGTCGCGACTGTGGTGGGTCCTGGCCGCAGTGGCCGCCCTGCTCATCATTCTCCTGGTGGCCTTCTGTGGAGGCGACGGTGAGGTAGCCACCACCAGCAACACGACCACGACCACGACACTCGCCGGCTCGACCACCACGGCTCCCGGTGCCACGACCACGCTCCTCCCGGCCACCACCACCACGGCAGCCCCCACCACAACGACGGCGCCGGTCACGACGACCACGGCTCCAGCTACGGCGACCACAGCCGCATCGACGACCACCTCTCCCCTGCCCGACCCGGCGTTCGGGGCCGGCACCCACATGGTGGGCGAAGACGTCCAACCCGGGATCTACGAGACGGGGATCGTCGAGGGGCCGTTCGGCTGCTACTGGGAGCGTCTCTCCGGCCTCTCCGGCGAGATCGACGACATCATCGCCAACGGAAACGTCGCCGGCCACGACGTGGTCGAGATCATGGCAGAGGACACCGCCTTCGGGACCGACTGCGACTCCTGGTATGACCTGACCGAGCGCGACCCCCTGTTGACCACCATCCCCGAGGGGAAATGGGCCCTCGACACGCACATCGTGCCAGGGACCTACCAAGCCCCCGGCGGCGACAGCTGCTACTGGGAGCGGTTGTCGGGTCTGTCGGGCACTGCTGACGACGTCATCGCCAATGACCTGCCTGAGGGCCAGGCCATCGTCGAGATCGACCCGACGGATGTCGCCTTCAACTCGATCGGCTGCGGAGAGTGGATCCCGGCTTGATAGCAGCTCAGCTATTTATCTTATAGCGTATATGCTATGCTGGCTGGATGAGGGCCGCTCATCTGATCTCTGAAGCGCGCAAGAGGGCCCGGTTGACCCAGGCCGAGTTGGCCCGCCGCCTCGACAGTCATCAATCCGTGATCGCCAGGTGGGAGACCGGACGAACCGAGCCGGATTTCGCCGCCGTGATCAGGGCGGTGCGGGCGGCCGGATTCGAGCCATCGATCGCCCTTCACCCCATCGACGACCACGACCTCACCCTGATCCGACGAGAGCTGACACTGTTGCCCCATCAGCGGCTGTCAGGCATGGTCGAAGCGGTGAATGCCATCAACGATATGGCGGACGCTGCTCATGGCTGATTTCGACCCGGTCGCAGTGCTTCGGGTCCTCACATCACACCGAGTGGATTTCGTCGTCGTCGGCGGCATAGCGGCCCGTCTTCGTGGTGCCCCGCTGCTGACCCAGGATCTCGACGTCACACCGGCGACCGATCGCCAGAACCTGGCCCGGTTGACCGCCGGGCTCGAGGAGCTCGATGCCCGGCTGAGAACGGCAACCGCGCCACATGGAGTCGCCTTTCCCTTCGATCCTGCGTTTCTCGAGTCGGCCGCGG
>JAICRU010000095.1 GCA_025937235.1 Acidimicrobiia bacterium | reverse complement strand
CAGGCGGCCCTCGGACGCCCCCATCGCGATCAACGGGTTGTCGATCGATTTACCCACGAGCGGGGTCGACGTGGAGGCGGCCACGACACCGTTCCGATCGAGGATCGACAATGCCTCGACCCGCAACTGGTTCCGGGCTCGACGGAGACCGAGATCGATGTCTGCCGACGTGCTGATCATGTCGCGGGCCACTCCGCTGTCGGCTAGGAAGATCGCGCCCTCACCTGTCAACCTCGTCGATTCCCTCTGGACGATGATGGCTCCGAGCACCGCGGTTGCGGTCAATGCGGCGCAGATGGCGCTGAGCACCATCCACCAGCTCGATGGTCTTCGGGCCAGATCACGTTGGACCCGTCTCACCAGAGAAAGTTCGGAATTTTCGGCGGATTTCTTGAGGTGGGCGGGCGGCCCGGCCTGCTAGATCAGGTACCAGTCGAGGAATCGCTCCAAGCGGCGGAAGAAATGGAGCTGCGAATCGCGGCGAAGTACACCATGCCCCTCTTCGGGATAGGTGATGTACTCGTAGGTGGCGCCGACCCGCTCGAGCCCCTCGACCAGCTCTTCGGCCTGTTTGGGATGGACTCGGCCGTCCTTCTCGCCGTGTGCCAGCAATAGGGGGCGGGTGATTCGCTCGATCCGATGGATGGGGGACCCGACGTGATAGGCCCGACGCTCATCCGACGGATGGCCCATTTGACGCTCCAAGTCCTCGCGCCCGACGCGGTCACCTTGAGCCCAGGAAGTGAGGATGTCGATATCCCCGGACTTGGAGGCACCACAAGCGAACCGATTCTCGGGATGCACCAACGACGAGTGGACCAGGTATGACCCATAGCTCACACCGAAGATCGCGATCCGGGAGGGGTCCACCCAACCCAATTCGCCCAGATAGGCGGCGGCGGCCTGACAGTCCTCCACGTCCCCAACTCCCCACTCACCGTGATTCGCCCTCTCGAATTCGAGCCCGTAGCTGGTGGAACCCCGGAAGTTGATCGCGAGCCAGGCATACCCCTTGTCGACGAAATACTGGGCGTGACCGTCCCACTCGTCCCCATAGTGATCGGTCGGTCCGCCATGGGGATAGACGACTGCGGGCACGGGGTTGGAGGTGTCCGCCGGCCTAAAGAGGAATCCTTCGATCTCGAGCCCGTCGTACGAAGTGAAGGTGACCCGCTCCATCTTCGAGTGTGGAGCGGATCGCACCGGGGCCGGGACTCCGTCGTAGAGCGTGCTCCTGGCCCCGTCGTCTCCGACCAGGTAGATGGCTGGGGGGGAGTCTGCTGCCTCATGGATTGCGACCACGCCATTTGGCGTGACGATGGGCCAGTCCCAACTCCCGCCCGGCGCCACGGTCTCCACCGACCCATCGTGATCGATCCGGACCAGGTCGGCCGTCCCTCTGGCGGTGGCGATCGCAAAGAGGCTCCGACCGTCCTCGGCCCAGGCCAGCGAAGAGAAGTCCCGGTCGCCCCCGGCCAGCTTCACGCTCCGATCGGTGTCGAGACCAGTCACGAACACACCCGCCCAATCCCCGTCTTCGAGGGTGTACGCGACCTGGTCGCCGTTGACGGTGTGATTGGCGGCCCGCCGCCCGGAATGGCCGACCAGAGTGCGCCAAGAGCCGTCGGGCTCGACAACGACTATGTCGCTCCGGCTGAGGTCATCCTTTGGGAAGTAAGTGATGAGGATTCGGCCACCGGAGGCGGTTACCGGGTTACCGACATCGCCCTCTCCCGGGCCGATCGGAGCCGGCCACGGGTCGTCGACGTCGATCACCGCCAGCCTGCTGAAGCGGCCCCTGTCCACGATCAAGGAGAGATGCCCAGCATCCAGCCAGGGCCCGGCCGATCCGTCCACCAGATGGCGTGTCGGTCCCCCCGACGACGGGACGACAGTCGCTTTGCCATCGTGGTTGTAGGCCAGGTCCTGGCCTTCGGGCGACCAAGTCGGGGCGTCGTCGGTCCAGTAGGCCACCGGCCCTCGAGTCGTGGTGAGTCGTGTGGGTTCCCCGGTGGCCAGATCAAGTGACCAGATGTCGGATGTCCCTTCCAGGTCGAGCACGAAGGCGACGGTGGACCGGTCAGGGCTGAGCGTCGGATGATGGGGCCGAGCCGTGGCGAAGACGTCCTCCAACCGCCAGTGTTTGGGCGGCTCCAGATCGGGCCTGGGCTGGCTGGGGATGCCACCCACCAGGTCTTTGCCGACGAAGAGGGGTTTGCTCACAAGGGGATTCTCCGAGAACGGCAAGATAGCTCCGGGATATGGCTCAGCGGAAGGCGGCCAGCACAGCCATTACGTCAGGGCCGAGCGCTTCGAGGTTGTACCCGCCCTCCTGCACCAGGACGGTGGGTAGATCCAGGGTGGCCAGCCTCTGGCCGACGGCGGCGAACCCCTGGTTGCTGACACGAAGTGGGCTCTCGGGGTCCGAGGCACCGGCGTCGACCCCGAGTGACACGACCATGAACGAGGGCATCAGGCCGGCCACGTTCGCGCATATCCGGTCTAGGGCCTCGAGGAACACCCCGTCGTCACTGCCCGGGACCAGGGGAAGATTCAGGTTGGCCCCGACACCATCGGCCGTTCCGGTCTCCTCCGCAAAACCACACCAGTGCGGGAACCAGCCCTCACCGGGATCGACGTGTATCGAGTGATAGTGGACGTCATCGCGCTGGTAGAAGATCTCCTGCGTGCCGTTGCCGTGGTGGGCGTCGATGTCGACGATCACGACCGGTCGCTCACTTTCGGATGCCAGCCAGTTGGCCGCTACCGCCACGCTGTTCAAGTAGCAGTTCCCGCCGAAGTAGGAGGTTCCCGCATGATGGCCAGGGGGGCGCACCGGCGCGTAGACAGCCGACGCGCCCTCCTTGACGAGGCCCGCTGCGGTGAGGGCCCCGTCCGCGGCGGAACGTGCCCCTCGGTAGGTGCCAGGGCCGATGGTGGTGGCCGTGTCCATGCAATACACACCGGCCATGGCGGCGCGGCTAGTCGGTAACCGTGAGGCGTATGCGCCAAAGGCCTCAGGGTGGGGGAAGGCGTAGGGGACGACGAGGTCCGCCCCGGGGTAGTCCGGGTACCCGGCCTCCATCCATCTCTGGTGAGCGGTCTCCAGGTAGTCGATCATTTCGGGCAGATGCACCGCTTCGATGGGGGCTCGCCCGTGGTCCTTGGCCGAGACCATCTCGACCCCCGCTCGTTCCAGCTCGGTGCGGAGGATCTTCGCCCGATCGGCTTCTTCGTCGCTGGGCAGCTTCAGCCCGGCCCAGACCAACCAGTTGGCGTCGTGCGCCAGATAACCGTCCGACCACACCGAGACGAGGCTCAAGCCATCCCCGAGAGCGCGGCGAGGAGCCGGTCGACGATTAGGTCGATCTCGTCGTCGAGAAGGGTGAGCGGTGGACCGATCAACAGGAGGTCACCATCGGTTCCGTCGACGGTACCGGTCGAGGGGTAGAGGAGGAGGCCGAGTCCCATGGCACGCTCCAGGACCTGCTCGGTGATCCGCGCCGACCGGGGGTATGGCTGCTTGGAGTCCCGATCCCGGACCAACTCGACGCAGATGAGTAGCCCGAGCCCCCGGACATCGCCCACCAGTGAGTTCTCGGCGAGTGCCGTCTTGAGGCGACCGAGGAGCTCGTCACCCTGGGTGCGGGCACGATCGACCAGCCGCATCTCGACGATCTTCTGCAGCACGGCCAGCCCGACCACGCCGCCGACCGGATGATGCGACCAGGTGAATCCGTGGATCAGCCCGCCGCCTTCTTCGATGACGTCATGCACCGAGCCGTCGGCGATGGCCAGCCCGAGCGGCCAGTAGCCGGATGACGCGCCTTTGGCCGAGACGAGGAGATCGGGGCGAAGACCGAAGTGATCGGACCCGAACCACTCCCCGGTGCGCCCGAACCCGGTCATCACCTCGTCGGCCACGATGAGGACGCCGTGACGCCGGCAGACCCGGACGACTTCCTCCCAGTACCCGGCTGGGGGCACCGCGGCCCCGCTGGTGGCGCCCCCAATCGGCTCGGCCACGAACGCCGCGACCCGGCTCGGCCCGACCCTGGCGATCGCTTCCTCGAGTCGTTCGGCGTGGAAGATGGCGCACCCATTGGGATGATTCGGGTTGGGGCATCGATATTCGGTCACTGCCGGCACCCGCACCGTCTGGCCGAGCCAGGGCTCGTAGGGCCGTCGCAGGGGGTTCCTTCCCGAGACGTCCAGCGCCCCCCGGGTGTTGCCGTGGTACGAGGATCCGCGGGCGATCACGATCCAGCGATCCGGTTCCCCCCGGGCCAGGTGATATGCCCTGGCCATCTTGAGCGCGGTCTCGATGGCCTCCGACCCACCCGACACCGGGTATACCCGGGCATCGTTCATCGGCACGAGGCTGGCGACGGCGGCGGCATAGTCCTCGACCGGGCCGGTGGTGAACGCCGATGCGTGGACCCACTCGAGGGTCTCTGTCTGGGCCGCCATCGCTACCGCGATCGCGTGATCTCCATGGCCGATCGGGGTGGCGATTGCCCCACCCGCCGCGTCGAGGTATTGCCTCCCATCGGCATCGGTGATCCAGGCGCCCGACCCCTTCACCGCCATCGGCAGCGGCGTGCGGCTCCGGGTGAAGACAGACGTTTCGCTCATGGACCGCGGCACGTTACGCACCGGTTAGCTTCCGGGTGGTGTCAGAGACCTCCGCGGTTCGGGCCCGGTTGCGCAATCTCGGCTTCGCCATCGGGACCATGGAGACCGGCCCCGAGAACGCCATCACCGATGTCCCCGGGGTCCTTGTCGGCCACTCCACGCTGATCCGGGACGAGCCAGAAGTGGTCCGGACCGGCATCACCATGGTCGTTCCCCGTGAGGGCGTATGGACCGACTATGTCCATGCCGGGAGTCATGTGCTCAACGGAGACGGCGAGATGACTGGTCTGATCTGGGTCGCCGAATCGGGCATGCTCGGTTCCCCGATCGGCATCACCAGCACCTCTCAGGTGGGAATGGTGCGTGACTTCCTGGTTGCCGAGACCTACCGGCTCGGAGTGCGGGGGGGTTTCCACCTCCCCGTGGTCGGCGAGACGTGGGACGGGTGGTTGAGCACGCCGGGTTCCTTCCCGCTCACCTCAGAGCATGCCGCCGAGGCGCTCGGCTCGGCAGTGTCCGGTCCGGTGGCTGAGGGCTCGGTCGGGGGCGGCACCGGGATGATCTGTCACGACTTCAAGGCCGGGATCGGGACTTCCTCCCGAGTCGCAACCGCCGCCGGTATGCCGTTCACGGTGGGCGTGCTGGTCCAGGCCAACTACGGGTCACGACCCGACTTGAGGGTCGATGGTGTTCCGGTGGGCCGTGAGATCGGCTACGACGTGGTGCCCTCCGCGTGGCGCGACCCGCCAGTGGGCGGGTCGATCCTCACAGAGCCACCCGACGGGGGCTCCATCATCATCCTCATCGCCACCGACGCCCCGCTCCTTCCGGTGCAGTGTCGCCGGCTTGCCCAACGGGCGACCGTGGGTCTGGCCCGGGTCGGGGGTTATGGCCACGAGTCGAGCGGCGACATCTTCATCGCCTTCTCCACCGGCAACCACCTGGGCGGGCCGCACGACGTTCCGTATCAGGTGACGACACTTCCGCTCGACTCCATGGACGAGATCTTCCACGCCGCGGCGGACGCGACCGAGGAGGCGATTGTGAACGCCCTATGTGCCGCCACCACCATGACCGGGCGCGCCGGACATGTCGCCCATGCGCTCCCTCTCGACACCCTCGTCGAAGTCATGGCCCGGCACCGGACAGAAGCCGAGCGGTCATAATCCGGGCGCGATGACTCACATCCTGGGGTTCGGTGGCTATGTGCCGGAGCGAGTGATGACCAACGACGAGTGGGCGGCGCTGGTCGACACCTCGGATGAATGGATCACCCAGCGGACCGGCATCAAACGAAGACGGGTAGCGGGCCCCGAAGAGTCCACCCTCACTCTCGCCGGGCGTGCCTCTGCGGTGGCCATCAAAGATGCCGGTCTCGCCGTCGACGAGATCGATGAGATCATCGTCGCAACCGACACACCCGAGGTTTACACCCCGGACACGGCCGCGCTCCTCCAGCACCTCCTCGGATGCCGAAATGTCCCCACCTATGACCTCGGGGGCTCGGGGTGTGCCGGCTTCGTCCAGGGCATGGACGTGGCCCGGGCCAGGATCGCCTTCGAGCCCAAGACGATCCTGGTGGTCGGTGTCGAGCTGATCACGCGACTGATCGACTGGAATGATCGGTCGACCGCAGTTCTCTTCGGTGACGCCGCGGGTGCGGTCGTCCTTGGTCCCGAGCCGGCACGGGCGACGGTGCTCGACGTCGTCTCGGGCACCGACGGTTCTGCCGCCGGCATCCTGACCCTCGGCGTGGGCGGCACCCGGCATCCGTTCAACCAGGCGGCCATCGACTCCGGCGCCTACAACCGTCTGGTCATGGATGGGCGGAGGGTGTTCACCGAGGCAGTGGCCAGGATGAGCTCGGCGGTCTCTGAGGTACTCGAACGAATCGGGAAGACCGTCGGCGACGTTGCCCTGGTCATCCCCCATCAGGCGAATTTGCGCATCATCGACGCAGTACGCAAGAAGCTAGGGGTGATTGAGGAGCGGGTCTACGTGAACATCCAAGAGTACGGCAACACCGGGTCGGCGACAGTGCCCTTCGCCCTTTGGGAGTGCGTCGAGACCGGGCGGATCGAGAAGGGCGATCTGGTGGTGTTGACCGCCTTTGGGGCCGGCTTCCATTGGGCGGCCGCCGCTCTCCAGTTCTGAATGCAAAAGCCCCCGTCTTGCGACGGGGGCTTGCCGGCTTCGAGAAGCCATCGCGTCCTCACCCCTCCGGGATGTGGCTCCGGGAGGAAGGTCCTCTTGCCCACCCACGGACATTTGTATCAGGGTTTCGCCAGCCTGTGTATAGGGGAATTCCCCCAATCGACGTTCCCAGCTCAACGTTCGTCATCGGGACGAAGGTATCCCTCTTCATAGGCGAGGGCGGTCAGCTCGTGACGGCTGGCGACGCTCAGCTTGTCGAATATGTGGGCCATGTGGTTCTCGAGCGTCTTGACCGTGATCCCGAGTCGCTCGGCGCTCTCCCGATATGTGTAACCGCGTGCGATCAAGTTGACCACCTCTCGCTCACGGGGCGTCAGCCGCGAGATCGGGGTCTCGCTGGTGATTCCCTCGTCGATGTCCAGCAGATAGGCGGCGACGTCGGGAGAGACCGGCCGGGCGCCCACGTATGTCTGTCGGATCAGGTCGGGGAGGTCGGCACCAAGTGTTGTCTTGGTGATGTACCCGTCGACCCCGGCGTCGAGGAGACGAGCAACGTCTTCCTTCGACGTGGAAACCGTCAGCGCCATGAAACGGACATCGGGAAAGTCCCTACGGACGGCAGGGATGACCGCCGCCCCCCCACCACCCGGCAGCTTGACATCGAGGACCACGAGATCGGGCAGCCGCTCCTTGATCAGCTCGATGGCGCTGTCGACGTTGTCCGCTTCACCGATGATGTCGAAGGACGGGTCGAGGATGGCCCGCATCCCGGCCCGGACCACGTCGTGGTCATCCACGAGGATCAAACGAAGCCGGTCGCTCATCTGCCCACGATTATCTTGATCTCGGTTCCAGACTCGGGCGCGGTGTCGATCTCGACCAGGCCGCCAACGTTCTCCACCCGGCGAGCCAGTCGTTCATGAACCCGGTTGCGTTGATCATCGTTGCTGAACCCGGTGCCGCTGTCTCGCACGTGGATGTGGGCCTCGCCGTTGGCGAACTCGGAGTACAAGGAGATGTTGCGCGACCCGGAATGTTTGGCCGCGTTCGTCATTGCCTCGCGAGCCGCTTCGATCGCGGCGGAGAGATTGGGGCTGATCTGGGCGTCGTCTCGGATCACGGCCTCGATCTCGACCCGGTGGGTGTCCTCGACCTCGTCCCTGACCGATAGCAGGCTCGCCCTGAAGCTCTCCCGGTACTCGGAGCGCCACTCCTCTATGTTTCGTCGCAGCTCACGCTCCTGGCGACGGGCCAGGTAGCGGGACTGACTTGGATCGTCCGCCCCCATCCGGATCGCGTGGAGAGTCTGCAGAACCGAGTCGTGGAGCCGGTCGGCCAAGATCGCCCGCTCCTCGTGGAGGACAACGGCAGCCTGCTCCGCGGCGAGCTCGTTCTGGGCGGCCTGACGAGCCAGGTCGTAGTCACGAAGCTTGTCGAAGGTCCAGCCCACGATTGCTCCGACCACGAAGAAAATCACGCTGCCCGCCGCTCGAACGGCCCCGAAACCGGCGATTATGTGGACCACCAACTGTTCGACACCGAGAAGGAGGGCGGCGATCAGGGATCCGGGGAGGCCTCCGACCAGCGCGCCCGTGAAGACATATGAGAGGGGGAGCCCGCCATGGAACAGCTCGGTCGCTCCAGAGGCCACTGAGGCGGCCCCGATGGCGAGCATTGCGAATGTGTCCAGGGCGAACCACCACCAGCCGGCCATGAATCGGGGCTGAGTCCTCGAGATCAGCCACGTGAGGAAAGTCCAGAAGACCGCCAGGCCGACCGACGCCCAAACGATCCAAATGCGAGGAGGAGCCTCCACCCTCAAGGTGACGGCAACCAGGATCATCATCCAGATCAGCCCGAGGAAACGGAAAACCACCACCATCCGTCGCAGGGTTGCTTCGAGGTCGGCGCTTCCCCGTTTCGTGAAGCTGCTCATCACCCCCGAAGGTAGCGGGGCGAGGGGTCGGTTTGCCCTGGTGCTGGTAGAGATCTGAATGGCTCGTCTCGCAGTCAAAGGGGGACCGCTTCCGCGGTCCCCCGATGGTCCCCATTGTCGCTTCCAGGGACGGAGTGATGCCCTGAAGTTCCCCGCTCCCCCATCATCCGCCGGCCTGTCCGCAAGGGAATAGGGGTTTCCCCCCACAGGCCTGACAGCAGCAACGGCCACCGTTAGCCGGTGGCCGTTGTGCGCAGGGCGCCGGGGCCGTTGTGGCCCTTCGCTCAAGCTCTACAAGTTCTGTCCGAGATAGAGCACGGCGACCATCACCGAACCCAGGCTGAGCAGGCGGATCAAGCTGGGTCTCGACGCCGCCCGGACCGCCGTGGCGGCGAGGATGGCACCAAGCAATACGAGGGGCCAGGATCTCTCTGTGTAGATGGTCGCCGCCATCAGCAGCAACACCCCCGAGCCGAGGCCGAGAACGGCCATAGCGACCCGTGTCGCCTTGCCGAGTGGATGAGAGGCCCAATGGTTGATGGTTCTCGTGCTCGTTATGGTCGAGGCTGTCATCGTGCCCGTACTGTCGGCATCCACTCCAATTCTCTTGAGCCGATGGGGCATGCGTCGAGTGAACCGGGCGCCGCCCTTCCCATCAGACGGTCAGGTATGACTCCCTAGGATGGGCGGAGGCGCAGGATCGGGCAGCGCCTCATCAGTTTCCGGCCGCCGAACGGCGCTTCCCGCGCGATGCGTCAAGTAATGCGGGAGTCTGGACGTCGCAGGTAGAGGCTTACCAAATCCACCGTCGCGGAGATGTGACTATTTGTCGGGGCCACAGCTGCATCGGCGTCCCTGCGCCGACAAGCCTCCACCATCGCAGCGTGCTCCAGATTGGCTCCCCCCATCCGCTCCGGCGCCTCTTGCAGCGAGGCCGCGATGTAGATGCTGGACCGATTCCGTAGATTGCGGATGGTGGTGGCCAGAAGAGGGCTGCGAGCGGCTACGTCCATGTGAGCATGAAACTTGCTGTTGAGCACGACCCATACTCCGGGCTCGGTCACCTCCT
>JAICRU010000076.1 GCA_025937235.1 Acidimicrobiia bacterium | reverse complement strand
GGCTCGAACAGGTCGCCTCCGAGATACTTGAGGCCGGTGTCGACAGCCACGGTGACCACAGTGTGACCCTCGCCGAGCTCGGTCGCTATCTGCACCGCCCCGGCGATGTTCAGCCCGCTCGAAATGCCGGCCAGGAGCCCCTCCTCCGACGCGAGGCGTCGGGCCATCTCCCGACCGTCATCCTCCTCGATCGCCCGGGCCTCGTCGTACATCCCCGGGTCGAGCAAGGGTGGGACGAACCCGATCCCGATGCCCTCGACCCGGTGCTTGCCCGTCAGCCCGGCCGTGATGACCGGGGTGGAGGCCGGCTCGAAGACGACAACCCGTGTTGGCGACCCGGCATCGAGGAGGGCTCGGGCTACCCCCATCGACATCCCTCCCGTCCCCACTGCCGCACAGAAGACATCGATGGGCCGGTCCAGCTGGTCGATCAACTCGTCTCCGATCTTGCGGTATCCCACGAGGGAATCCGGGTTGTTGATCTGATCGGTGAAGTAGGTGCCGGGCTCGGCTGCGAGCTCCGACGCCCTTTCCATCATGCGGGGAATCAGGTCGGGCGTGATCTTGCCGTCTTCGCTGGGCACGAGGATCAGCTCTGCTCCCAGCGCGGTCATCGTCCTGCGCTTCTCCATGGCGAATGCATCCGATGAGACCACCCGGAATGGGTAGCCCTTGACCGCACACACGAACGCGAGCGAGGAGCCCGTGCTCCCACCGGTGTACTCGACCACCGTCATCCCCGGGACCAGGTCCCCGCGGTTCTCCGCCTCTTCGATCATGGCCAGGGCCATCCGGTCCTTGTAGGAGCCGGTCGGGTTGAACCACTCGAGCTTGACGAAGACATCGGCGGCGCCGGGGGGCACCACCTTGCCGAGACGGACCAGGGGGGTGTGACCCACCACCTCCGTCATCGAAAACCCGACACGAGCCATATCTCCTCACCTCGTTGGGCTGACGACCCTACGCGGAGCTCACCTGAGCTCGAGGATGCTATCGTAATGATATCAAAGCGGTATCATGGCGGCGACGTGAGAGAGCGCAAGGGGACTGACGATCAACGGCTGGGTGATGCTGGCCATCGACATCGTCTTATTCGCTGCCAGGGCCGGGCTGGTTACCCGCGGCCTCGTCGAGGGTGAGTCGTCGATGATCTGGATCGCAAGCGGTGCCCTGATCGTTGCCGGCACGCTCTACCAGTAGGCAGACGGTGCCGGAGCGAAAGAGCTTCCTCATCCGGGTCGACCCTCGGCTCCACGCCGCCCTGGAGAAGTGGGCGGCCGACGAGCTGCGCAGTGTCAACGCCCAGATCGAGTTCCTCCTTACCAAGGCGGTACGCGATGCGGGGAGGGAAACGAGGTCGGCAAGCAACCGGAAGACGAAGAGTCGCTGATCATGTGGCAACATCGATCCGGTGAGTCACCAACATCAGATCGCAGTACGCAACGACCCGGACAACCACCGGTACGTCTTGGAACTGGACGGAGAGTTGGCCGGGATGGCCGTCTATCAGATCCGCGGCGGTCGCAACTACTTCGTCCACACGGAGGTCCATCCCGGTCACGAGGGTGAGGGCCTGGGCTCGGTCCTGGCCCGCGACGCCATGGACGACGTCAGGGCCCGCGGCGAGAAGGTCGTCCCGCTCTGCCCCTTCATCACCTCCTGGCTCCACCGGCATCCCGACTATCAGGATCTGATCGACCAGGAAGCACTGGATCGGATCAACCGGCCCGGCTGAGCCCGGCCCGACTTCGCCTCCGCTTCAGCCGGGATCCGACGTCGAGGCCGGCGCAGTGACAGGTATCCCCTCCGGTCGTTCCGGGGTCCTCGACCGGAGGGCGCCGATGTAGACACCGGCGAGGATCAGCAGTCCGCCGAAGACCAGTTCGAGCCCCACGTCTTCCCCCGTGATCAGGTGGGAGAAGAAGAGCGTGATCGGGGGGAGCAGCACGAAGTTGTAGACCGCTCGCGACGCCTCCCAATGCTCGAGCACGTACACCCAGAGCAAGAACACCACCCCGGTGCCGATCACCACCATGTAGGCGAGGGCGAGCCAGGTGGCTTCGAGCTCGGGAAGCACCATCCGGTTCCCGGCGAGGAGACACGCGATCAGCAGGACACCGGAACCCACCGTCATGCCGACCGCGTTGAGCGACACCGGGTGCTCCGGTGGGAAGATCCGAACCAGCACCGCACCTTCCGCCAGGCAGAAGGCGGCACCCATAGCCACCATGATGGTCCCGACCGATACCGAGGCATCGAGTGCGATCTGTGACATCAGGAGCACCCCGGCCAGAGCCAGCACGGCGCCCGCCACTGCCGCCAGCCTGAGTCTCTCCAGACGTTGGACAACGACGAGGAGGAGGGTGATCAACGGGATCACCGCAAGCAGCATCTGGAGGAACCCGGCTCCCAACTCGACCAGGGCGTAGAAGAGACAGGCGAAGGCGAGACCGAAGTTGAAGATCCCATAAAGGATCGCGCCAATGAGGGCACGGCCTCGCGGGAAGCGAAGACGGAGAGCCGCCATGACGGTCAGCATCAGCGCTGCGGCGAGTGCGAAACGGAGCGTGGCGCCCCAGAACGGCTCCAGCTCGGCATTGCTGAACTTGACCGCGATCGGGTTGCCGGAGGAGAGGACCGCCCCGACGAGGAAGGCGACCAGTGTCCACCTGCCCTGGTCGACCTTCATCGGCGGCAGCGTACAGCCGGGGCCCACGTCCTCCGCCGCGCTGCGCCAGAATGAGCCAGGCCGATGACCGACTACCAGCCGTTGGAGCCCATCGACCCGCGAGATGCGTTCACTGTCACTCCTGGTCCGGATCCGGATATGGATCGTTCGGAAGCCGCCTCTCAGGCGGCGCTGCTCGTAGCCGCCCGGGCCGGGGTCCTGGGACAGCACGACGAGATCGACGAGCTGGAGCGGGAGGTGGCACCCCGTCCCGACTTCGACCTGCCGGAGCTACGCGCCCTGGAACGGCCACGCCGGCTGGCCGTGGCCGAGGCCACTGCCCCACTGCGGATGTCACCCAGGGAGCTCGAGGACGAGCCGGCGCCGGTGGTCCAGGACGAGATGGCCCGCACGGTGCACGATCTCTATGAGAGCCCCTCGTTCGCGGATGCCGCGGCGTTGTTCGAGGCCGGCATGCAAAGCCCCCATCCGCTGGTCCGGGTGGCGGCCGCCGCAGGAGCCAGGGAGACCACCCGGCTTCGCCCCCGCATCAGGCAGATCCTCGAGGAGGGCGCCGCCTCGGAGGACCCGCTCGTGTCCCGGCTCGCTCTCGAGGCCCTGCGTCAGATCGACCCGCACGACCCCGAGGTGCAAAAGAAGGTCGGGGCCCAGCCCCGCTCCAGGAAGCGCAACCGGAAGTCCAGGACCGCGGTCATGACCCACGGCACCTGGGCGGCCGAGCAGACCTGGTACCAGCCCGGGGGTGATTTCTACCTGGCCATGGACCAGAGGAAGCCGGCGCTCGGACTCCATGACAGGAGCTTCCGGTGGTCCGGCTCGTACACCGACGCCGGGCGCCGTGCCGCCGCCGTAGCCCTCGACAAGTGGATCGGCGATGAGGGTCTGCAACAGCCCGACTTCTTCGCCCACAGCCATGGTGGCACCGTGGCCAATCTCGCCACCAGACGGGGAGCCCGCTTCGACCGCCTGTTTCTCCTGGCCTGGCCGGTTCACGACCAGTGGATGCCGGACTTCTCCCGGGTGAACAAGATCATCGACATCCGGGTGAGATTCGATCTGGTGATCACCCTGGACCGAGGGGGACAACGATTCCCGCCGCACCCCAAGGTCGAGGAGCACCGCAATGGCTGGTTCGATCACCCTGCTCCCCGTCAGGCCCCCTACTGGGACCAACACGGGCTGTGGGCGATCGTGTGACCCGGCGCTTCGGATGAGTCTCGGCGGGTCCCTCAAGGTCATCGGGGCCGGGGTGATCTTCAGGACCACCGGCGCCGACGGCGCGGGGTACACGCTGCTCGACGCGTTTTCCGGCGATGACGAGCAGGAGAAGACCCTGGCCGGGATCTCGATCGTGAAGGCGGGCGAAAAATCGCTCGATCTGATCGAGAAGGCACGCGTCTCGGGCCGTCTCACCCCCGCCGTGGTTCGCCTGCTCCCCGACATCGGCGGCGGCCGCGCCCGTGCCCTCCTCTCGCGGATCTCGGCCGACGACGGCCCCGTGGCCGATGCCGCCATGGAATCGCTCGATCTGCTGGACGAGATCGAGACGTTCGAAGACGACTGAGCGTCGCCCCTGGCCTTAGAATGATCGGCTGCGCCCGGCCACCGCGGGCTTCGGAGGGCGGCGCTCGAAAAGGAAGAGGGGACACCTTGGATTCACCCGCGCTGCGTGAGGCATTGCATCGCCTCGCCGCCAACCACCGCTGGTCGTGGGCGGCCTCATGTCGCGACCTTCTCGCCTCACTGCCAGGGGCAGCGCAGTCGCGGCATCCGGTCACGGTCGTGGCCGACCTGAGCGCAGGCCAGCTCGACCAGCTGCTGGCCGACGAGGCGTTCGTGGGGCGAGTCGCCGCCGAGACCGGAGACCTCGACGCCGCCCTGGAGGAACCGGCATCTCCCCAGATCGCCTATTGCTCCCCCGAGTTCGGCATCGATTCACTCCTCCCCCAGTACGCAGGCGGGCTCGGCATTCTCGCCGGAGATCATCTCAAGGCCGCCGCCGACCTCCGGGTGCCGCTGGTCGGGATCGGCCTCTTCTACCGAAACGGCTATTTCGAGCAGCAGATCGACGACGCGGGCCAGACCGAGAGCTACCCCACGATCGACCCCGTCGATGTGGGGGCGCTCGACACCCATGTGGTGGTGCGGGTTCCCCTGCCGGGGCGCCACGTGGCGGCCCGGGTCTGGCGAATCGACGTTGGACGTATCCCCCTGCTACTGCTCGACACCCAGGTCGTCGAGAACGGTGAATCCGACCGAAGCATCGGCGACCGCCTCTACGGGGGTGATCGGGCCCATCGACTCGACCAGGAGATGGTGCTCGGCGTGGGCGGGGCACGCGCCCTCGCCGCCATCGGGTGGGACCCGACGGTTCACCACCTGAACGAGGGCCACGCCGGATTCATCGCGCTGGAGCTGATCGACCGCGTCATCAGCGGTGGAGACCTGCCCCAGGCCATGAGCAAGGTTCGTCAGGGCCTGGTATTCACGACCCACACACCTGTGCCGGCCGGGATCGACTGCTTCCACCGGGACCTCGTCATCCCGTATCTCGAGCCTTGGGCCGCGCGCTGGGGCGTGCCGGTAGAGGAGATCTGGGAGTTGGGGCTGGATCCCGACGACGAGCACCGATTCAACATGGCGGCCATGGCGCTGCGTCTCTCCAGCCGGGCAAATGGGGTCTCCAGACTCCACGGTGAGGTGAGCCGCGGCATGTTCGCAGGAACCGGGATCGGCGACGAGATCACGTCCGTCACCAACGGGGTGCACGCAAGGACGTGGGTCGGAGCCGATCTCCAAGCCACCTTCGACGAGGTGCTGGGCCCGGCCTGGGCCGATGGCGACCCGAGCGCTTGGGATCGGGTATGGGCCATCGCCGACGATCGGCTCGCCCACCTGCGCTCGGGTGCGTCCCGCCGCCTCGCCGAAGTCGTTTCGGTGACCACAGGGCGTGCTCTCGATCCCGACGCCCTCATCATCGGGTTCGCCCGCCGATTCGCCCCCTACAAACGGGCGACGCTGCTCTTTCATGAAATCGAGCGTCTTCGGGAGATGCTCGGGGACGACGCGCGCCCGGTGCATTTCGTGTTCGCCGGAAAGGCCCACCCTCAGGATGACCACGGAAAGTCGCTGGTCTCCGAGGTCGTCTCGTTCGCATCCTCCCCGCAGGCAAACAACCGTCTCACATTCGTCCCCGGCTACGACATGAGGCTGGCACGGGCCCTGGTCGAGGGCTGCGATATCTGGCTCAACAACCCGATCCGGCCTCGGGAGGCGTCCGGTACAAGTGGGGAGAAGGCGGCATTGAACGGCGTCCTCAACTGCTCGATCCTCGATGGGTGGTGGGCGGAGATGTACGACGGCGCCAACGGCTGGGCCATCGCCTCCAGCGACGACGATGACCCCGAGCTCCGGGACGCCGCCGAGGCCACCGCGTTGATCGAGATCCTCGGCTCGATACGGGACATGTACCACGATGAGCGCCCGGTGTTCTTCGAGCGCATCCGCCATGCCTGGCGCACCCTGGGGCCCCGGGTCACTGCAGCTCGTATGGTCCGCGAATACATGACCGACATCTACGAGCCCACCCTGGAGCAAGCGCGTCGGTCCTAGACCCGATGCCGGGGTCACGATTCGTGACGTGTTGCACGAGGAGCCCTTCGGTCAGACGAGATGACGTAGGAACCAGCCGGTCGCCAGCTCGGCCACCTTGTCGAGAGCACCGGGCTCCCCGAAGAGGTGGCCGGCACCGGGGACGATCTCCAGGCTCGTCTCGGACACCATCTGCTCCCGGGCTGTGACGTTCAGGTCCAGCACCGTGCCGTCGAGGCTCCCGACAATGAGCAGAGTCGGCGCCTTCACCAACGGCAGCGCCTGACCGGCCAGATCTGGTCGGCCACCACGGGAGACCACGGCTTCCACCTCGTCGGGACGCCCGGCGGCGGCGATCAGCGCGGCAGCGGCGCCGGTCGACGCCCCGAAGAGGCCGATCGGGCCAGTGCCCGCCTCGCATAGCCAGTCGACGGCCCCGATCACCCGGTTCCCGAGCATGGTGACGTCGAATCTATGCCGGCCGGTAACCCGGTCCTCCTCGTCTTCCGTCGGTGTGAGCAGATCGAGGAGGAGGGTGCCCAGACCGGCGGAGTGGAGCGCATCAGCGACCTGGCGGTTACGTCTGCTGTGGCGGCTGCTGCCGCTCCCGTGGGCGAACAGAACCACACCCAGGGCCGTGCCCTCCGGGCTGCCGAGGGTGGCCCCCAGCGTCACGGAATCTGGCATGCGGATGGTCGTCTCGACGAATGAGTGGTGCGGGTGGTCAGTCGTCGCCACCACCATCTCCATTTCCCTGCCCGTCGCCAACCGAGTCGACCCTGAACCCCATCAACTCGGCGAGCTGAGCGAGAAGGTCGAGCAGCTCGGTCCGCTCTGGGGAGTCTTCGAGATCGGCCGCCTCCTCGAAGGATCGCTCCAGCTCACGCTGGAGATCGTCTCGGTCATCTACCTGCCATTCCCCCATCGCCTTCTCGACCCGGTCCTCCACCTGGCGCACCTCTCGACGCTCGAAGTTGGGGGGGTCGAGGGAGGCAAGCAGGACCCCGATCTCCCCGGCCACGCTCTCCGGGGTAGGAGCCGAAACGGTCGTCGGCGGAGGGAGGGTCGTGGTAGGGGGGACGGTGGTGGTGGATGCGACGGTCGTTGCGACCTCCGTCGGTGGCGCTGTCGTCGCAGGGACGGTGGTGACGGCTGTCGCTCTCGGATTGGTGTCAGTGTCCACAGCGTTCACGATCGCGGCCACGATGAGCGCGACGATCGTTATCAGGAGGAGAATGACTGGCCAGGCCGACCACGTCGAACCGGGTCGCTGTGGCGGAGGCATGACGACCGGTGGTGGTGGAGGAGGTGGCGGTGTCGGCCCCACCACAGTCGGCTCCTCCGAAGATACAGCGCCGCTCATCGGCGATTTCCCCCCCGTAAGGACCAGGGTGGTCGATCCAACCAGCGCCGCCGCGAACTCGCCGGCGGTGTCGGGGCGGTCGTCAGGATCGCGCGCCATGGCGCTTCGGACCGCGGCCGACATCCGATCGGGGGCCAACCCGTCCAGCCTGGGGACACCGCCGATTCGGACCGCCTCGAGCAGGGCGGCAGGGGTGTCTCCGGAAAAGGGGGGACGTCCCGAGAGCAACTCGTACGTGACGGCGCCAAGTGAGTAGATGTCGGAGGCAGGGGTGGCCGGCTCCCCGTTGAGAATCTCCGGTGCCAGATAGCTGATGGTGCCAACGAGCTCGCCTGAGCCGGTGATGGTGACCCGATCGTCGACGGTGCGGGCAATCCCGAAATCGGCCAGGCGAACCCGTCCGTCGGGGTCGACGATCAGATTGGCCGGCTTGATGTCCCGGTGAATCACGCCGGCAGAGTGGGCGTGATCCAGCGCTCCTGCCACCTGCGTGACCAGAGCAGCGACGTCGGATGGGCTCATCGGGCCGGATCGGGCCAATTCGTCGGCCGCGGTGGGGCCCGACACCAACTCGAGCACGATGTAGGGCCCGTCGGCGTCCTCCCCGGTGTCGAACACGGTCACGATCCCAGGGTGGTTTAGCTTCGCCGCGGCGCGAGCCTCGCGCTCGAACCGTTCCGACGCCGCCGGATCGCCGGCCAGCTGGGGAAGGAGACGCTTGATTGCCACGAATCGGCCCAGCAAGGTGTCCTGGGCCTTCCACACCGTGGCCATCCCACCGGTCCCGATCTGCTCGATCGGCCGGTAGCGGTCAGCGATCACCGGGCCTAGGTTACGAATGTGCTCAAGATAGAAAACCGGCCGGTTGGGACTTCCTACCCTGTCTGCATCGCCAGAAGAGGGCAATCCTCTGCACCATGAGCGTTCCCAGCGCACTGCAGTCGTCTGAGCAGCTATCCCGGGCCAGTCACCGGCGTCACGATCTCGCCGAGGCCATGACCGATCTCGAGGAAGTAATAGCCGGCCCTTCCTCGGCCGACGATTGGTTGGAGCGGACGGAAGCGAGCCTGGGTGACGTGCGGAAGGCCCTGGACCTTCACATCGAGGAAGTCGAAGGATCACATGGCCTTCTGGCCGAGATCGTCGCCGTCGCTCCCCGACTCGCGCCCTCCACGGAGGACCTACGGGAGGACCACCTGGCACTGCTGGAGGCGTGGCTCCGCGCCGAGGCCGCCGTCCGCCTGGCCCGTGGCGGCACCACCACCGTGTCGTCAGTGCGACGCCACGTGACGACACTCCTCGGCAGGCTGACCCGGCATCGTCAGGCGGGGGCGGACCTGGTGTTCGAGGCCTACAACGTCGACATCGGCGCCCTGGACTGACCTCCGGTCACCCCGACCGGCGTCGGGATCAGTTCCCAGGCCCTCCGTTGCCGTTGCCGTTGCCGCCACCGTTACCGCCACCGTTGCCGTTGCCGGCCCCGCCGGCCCCGCCGGCATGGTCGGGCGGACCGGCATGATCGGGCCGGCCGGCGTGATCCGGTGGGCCCGCACCCTCCGGTCGGCCTGACTGATCAGTTGAGTCCGTGCCGGCGACCCGACCGTGCTGACAGTCCGTCTCCTCGGTGGTGAACTCGACCGAGCCGGTGTCACCGGCAGCCACCGGATCGGTGGTCACCGCCTCACCGGCCTGTACCTGCTGATCTCCCTTGCCCAGGTCGGACTGGGCGATGTGTCGGATCAGGCAGCCCCGTCCACCCTCACCCTGATACATGCTGTTGAACAGCCGCATGAACATGCCATGGTTGATCTGGCCAGCCGGCCCGGTGGGATCACCACCGCTCACCCCGCATTCCCCGTCGGCCCCGGTGTAGGGGACCGGGGAAGTGGCCGGTTCCTGATCCTCGCCCACCTCTTCGGCCGGCCGATTGGGGAACATCAGCGCGCCCGATCCGCCGTCGAGCATGTCGACCAGGATCACGCCCTCATCAGAGGTCTCGCCATAGGTGGCCGTGATGGGGCCGTCCTCCAGAGTGCAGTCGTAGGGGCCGTCGAGTTGGCTCGTGTTCCAGAGGAAGACTCGATTGACGACGTCGTAACCGAAATTGAAGAGTGTGTCGATGAGATTCTGGCCGGCCTCGGTCTCGCCGTCCTCATCGGTCTGCGCCCAGGCGACGCTCGAACCGGCGACGAGGCCAACGGTGAGCAGCGCGGTCAAGACGGTTCGCTGGAGTCGTCTCATTCTCTTCCTTCCGGGTCATACCCCGCCCTACCCAAGTAATCGACCCGAAGGCGGATTGGGTTACACCCCTGCTGTGGTGGGGCCGGCCATGTCAAGCGGGTGCTTCTGCCCGCACCGATCCCGGGATTCTCCCCAGGACCGTGTCCCACCCCCTGTCATAGGACTGGCGCATCCGGTCGGCGTCGGTGCCCCGCGCCTCCCAACCATCGTGAACGAGGGTCATCTCGGTCCCCTCGGCGGTTTGACGGAAGGTGATCTCGAGATGGGTCGCCTGCGCCATCGGAAGGCCCGGGTACCACTCCATGGCCAGACGCCGTCCAGGCTCCCACTCGTCGATCCTGGCCCACTGGTGCTCGACTCCATCACGGGTGACTTCGTAGACCCGTCCCCCGACCCCTCCTTCGACCCTGGCATCGACTGCATCCTCGCCACCAACCGAGTGGGTCTGCAGCGGCCACCACTCACCCATCTTGTTGGTGAAGAGCTCGAACACCACTGCCGGCTCGCCTGGCACGGTGATCACCTTCACCAGCGCTTCTAGTTTCTCGGGGACGCTCATTTCTCTCTCCATCTCTCTCCGGGTTGATTCTCTCTGGGCGAAGCCGGCAAAGCTCCCCATCGCCATGTCCCACATCCGGTCGATCCAGTCACGCAGCGCGGCCATGCCCTCGGGGTTGGCCGAGTAGACCCGCCGGTTGCCCACGTCGGTGACGCGGGCCAGCTCGGCGTCGAGCAGCACCTTGAGATGCTGAGAGACGGCGGGGCGGCTCACTGGCAGTCCCTGGGCGATCTCACCAACGGAACGGGGCCGCTCGAGGAGCATCGTGTAGATGACTCGTCTCGTCTCTACCGACAGTGCCTCGAGTTGCGCGTCGACCACGACCTGACTGTAAGTCCGCGCTTACCGTAAGTCAAGACTTACGATAGCCGCGTGGTCCTCCCCGCAGTGCCCAGGCTGACGTAGATGGGAAGTGGTTCAGATCCCGGGCAGCTTGAACCCGGACTTCTCGATCACGTAGTCGCGGGAGGAGAGGGCCATACGCTTGACGGCGTCCCAATCGACATGGAGGAGCTTGCCGTCGCGCTTCATCACCCGACCGGCGATGATGACCGTGTCGACGTTGCCGGTGTCCATGGAGGTGACCACCGCGGTCACCGGGTCGTTGAGCGGTGTCACGTTCATGCGGTTGGTGCGAAGCATGATGACGTCCGCCTGCTTTCCTGGCGTGAGGGTGCCGACCTTCGCCTCGAGGCCGTTGGCCCGTGCCCCCTCGACGGTGGCGTACCCCAGTACCTCACGCATCGTGACCGGGGGCTTGTCTTGTGCGGTCGCCAGCGCCCGCTGGAGCGTCAGAACCGATCGCATCTGGTTGAACATGTCGGAGGGGACATTGGTCTCGACGTCGACACTGAGGCTGGGTCGCAAGCCCCGATCCAGGAACTTCTGGATGGGCGGCATGCCATGGCCCATCATCATCTCCACGGGCGTGGCCAGTGACACGGTGCCGCCGGTGTCCACGATCATCTGGATCTCCGTGTCGTTCAGTGTCGTGCAGTGGATGTAGGTGGTATCGGGACCCAGCAACCCCGCCTCTCCCATCTCCTGCACCTTGGCGTCCTGGCCGTAGGTCCCGACCCCGACGTGGGCGGTGATGCGAGCGTCGGTCTCACGGGCCAGCTTCCAGTGATCTCGCGCCACCTCGAAGTCGACGAATTCGGGGCCGGGCGCGGCCAGCGCAAGGGTGAGCTTCTGGTCCTTCGCGGAGAAATGTTCGGTCGCCGCCCGCACGAACCAGCTCGGCTGACGCTCCTCCCACTTGCCCCACCACGGGAACCCATAGGCGAAGACCGCTCGCATCCCTGAGTCCTTCAGCGCCTGTATCACCGCGTCTGTGTGCGCCGGCGAGGCCTGGATGTGAGACCAGTCGAGCAAGGTCGTGATGCCGGCGTCGACGGCCCCGAGAGCGCTGACGAGGTTGCCGGCGTAGGCGTCCTCGGGGCGGTAGGCAGGGGCGAGGGTCCGGAGCACGAAGGTGATGTAGCTCGTACGCCCCTCTAGCGGGACGTCGGTCCCGATGTTGCGGAGCAGGCCCTCCCAGATGTGGCGGTGACTGTCGACGAACCCGGGCATGACGATCATGCCGCTGGCATCGATCGTCTCCACCTCGCCATTCGCCAGATTCGGGCCCACCTGGAGGATGCGATCGTTCTCTATGAGCACGTCTCCGACGTCGAAGTCGCCGACATTTGGATCGAGACTCAGGACTATCCCGCCTTTGATCAGCTTGCGCCCCGAGGGGACGACGCTGAAGTCTTCGCCGGCTGGATAGAGCTGCGGGATCTCGGCTGCCTTCGGGGGACGGCTGCCGATCACCAATCTGCGGGCACGCCGATAGTTCCTCTTCACCAGATCCTTGATGTCCCCGACCTGGAACAGGATGATCCCGACCAGGACCAACACCCCGATGACCATCGGTCCGACATCGGGTGGCAGTCCGTGGAAAGGCAAAACGGTGATGATGACCGCGAGGAGGATCGAGGACACCGTCCCCCCGACGAACGTCGCACGCCCGCCGGTGAGGGCGGCGCCGCCGAGCACCGCAGCAGTGATGCTGTTCAGCGTGTAACTGGAGCCGATCTGGGCGTTGCCCACACCTGAGCGGGTCATGACGAACAAACCGGCCAAGGCGGCGAAGATCGAGGCCAGGATCAGCGCCCGGACCCGGATCCAGTTGGTTCTGACTCCTCCCCTCTTGGCGGACCGCTCGTCGTAACCGACCGCGCTCACCTGCAGCCCGGACCCGCTCGAGTGCAGCCACAGGTCGAGGACGCCGGCTCCCAGCACCACGAGGATGAGAGCCAAGGGGATCGGGCCGATGCCACCGCGGAGAAGGGAGGTGAAAGCCGGGTCGATGGTCCCACCCGGGGTGGGACGGAAGGTCAGTGAGATGCCGTCGAGGATGCTGAGCGTAGCCAGCGTGGCGATGATCGATGGGATCTTCACGCCCCGGACGAGGGCGGCATTGACCAGCCCGAGCGCCAGGGCACACAGGAAGATGAGACCGAGCCCGGCCAGCTGTGACCCGACCGAGGCCTCAGGGGTGATCAGGAACGAAGCGATGACGACGGCGAGGCTGATCATCGCCCCGACCGACAGGTCGAGGTAGCCCACGAGGAGAACGTGGATCTGTGCCATCGTGGCAATGGCCAGCGGTATGGCGAGCAGCAGGATGTTGACGGTGTTCGTCCGGTTGATGAACCCGGGGAACTGGGCGTCGGTGTACCACACGACCAGCCAGATGAGCAGGACCTGCAGCGCAACCGGCATCCAGAGCCGGACCTTCACCACCTTTCGCCACTTGTTCTTGTCCCTGGCGTTTCGGATTACCTTCCGCACCCACTGACGAGCCGCGTCGATCGGGCCTTCGGCGGTGTACTGGCTGGTCACGTCGTCTCAGAGTTGACGGGCGCCTTGGGCATGGCCACACCGAAGGGTGAACGGCCCGATCGGGACACTCCGGGACCGCGGACGATGGCCTCGACGATCCTCGTCTCGTTCAGCTCGTCGCCGGGGATCTCCTCGATGATGGTGCCGCGGGACATGACCAGGACCCGATCGCAGAGGCCGGCGAGCTCGAGGGGGTCGCTGGACTTGACCAGCAGGGCAGCACCATGGTCGGTCCGAGCACGAAGCGCCTGGTAGATATCGAATCGCGAGCCCACGTCCACCCCCTGGGTCGGCTCATAGGCCAGGATCACGGGGGGGTGGCGGAGGAAGGTGCGTGCAACCGATACCTTTTGCTGATTGCCACCGGAGAGGAACTCGACGGGTTGCTCGAGCGATGGGGTCCGAATCTCGAGCTCCTCGACAAGACCGGCCACGGCCCTGCGTTCGGCCCGACGCCGGATAAACCCGATGACGCTGAACTTGCGGAGAGACTGAACCGTCGAATTGACCCTGACACCGAGCACCGGCATCAGCGCCTCTCGCTTGCGGTCGCCGGCGAGGAGCATGAGCCCGGACTTAACCGCCTCGTGAGTCGAGATCAGGGTCAGCTCCTTGCCGTCACAGACGACCCGCCCCGCCCGAGGAGGCGTTCTCCCCGCCAGGGTGTCGAAGAGTTGAGGTTGGCCATTGCCTTCAGCGCCGGCGATGCCGACGACCTCCCCGCTCTCCAAGGTGAATGTCACCGGGCCGAACGACTGGCCCTGCAGACCGTCGACCACCAGGACTTCTCGTCTGTCACCCCCGCCCGCAGTCGATGGGGGGAACGCCGCCTCGAAGGGGCGGCCGACGATGAGGTCGACCAGATCGTGCTCGGTGGTCGTCCTGGCATCGAACGTGCCCCTGGCCCGGCCGTCTCTGAGCACGGTGATCCGATC
>JAICRU010000058.1 GCA_025937235.1 Acidimicrobiia bacterium | reverse complement strand
GTGGAGCAGCTCGTCGCCGAGGGGGTGGAAGCCGCCGCCACTGGTGATCCAGACGGCACGTCGGTGGACGTGGCCGCCATCCTGGTCCCGGCCACGAGCCAGATCACGTCCGGCCTCAACCAGGCGGGGGTGCCGGTGACGGAAGATCAGATGGTGGGTGCCCTCACCCGGCTGGACCCGATCGTCATACGCGACCCGGCCGACCGGCCCCTGATCGGAGCCGGCTCCCCGCTCGCCACCAGCCTGGGCACGGCAGCGATCCTCGGTGCGATCTTGATGCTGCTGTCGGGATCGGCTTATGTCGTGATGTCGCCGGACCGGGCCAAGGCATCCCGCTCCCTGGTCACGCGCTTCGCGCTCGGGGCGCTCTCCTTCGCCGTGGTCCTGAGGCTCGGATCATGGCTGGTCGATCCGGCCGGGGGCAGGGCACCGTTCCGTGAGAGCTTTGCCCTCCTCGCCGATTCCAAGTGGCTGGTGCCCCTGACCATTGGCCTGGCCGCGGCCGGCACCGCCCTGGTCATGCGTATGGCCTTGAGGAGGGTCAGACCGGCGGCAACGTCCCGCTGAGAAGACGGGCCAGCCATACCCCCACCATCAGGACGCCGGTGACGATCAGCGCGGTGTTGATCGCTCGAGCCGGCAGCGGCCCGGCTCGCCCCGATCGGACCAGGAGGAACCAAACCCAGCCACCCACCGCGAGACTCATGATCAGCGGTATCAGGGGGTGATAGCCGACAGCCGCGCTCACGTCTCCGCGAATCAGGTGAGCGGCGGCCCTGGTCATCCCGCACCCGGGACAGGCCGTGCCCGTCATCAGGGCGAACGGGCAGATGGTGGGGCCATCGTCCCCCGGGCTCCCGGCCAGGAGGAGAATGGCCACTCCCACCGGTGCGGCCATGGTCAGCCGATCTCGCCAAACCCGTGTCAACGGAACATGTCCTCCCGCCAGAAGTTCTCATCGAACTGGAACTCAGACCAGGGGACGAAGGCCATGCTGATGCCGAAGAAGATCAGGGCGAGCACTCCGAGGCCGAAGAGGACCGTGCCGATGATCCCGATGATGCGGGCGGCGCTGGCGGTTCCCTCGTTGGCGGGGTTGCGTTTCCCCGCCTTGATCGCCTCGAGCTCGTTGTGGGCCATCACCCAGGCCACGATCCCCAGCACCTGGCAACAGACCAGGCCGACGATCGAGATGACGAGCGCGGTGGAGGCCTGACTGGACTCCGGGTACGGGGTGGTTTCCGGGAAGCTCATGGCCCCGAGCCTATCGGTTGACGCGGTCGAGGGCGCGATAGAGGACCGAGGCCGGGGTCAGGAACCAGGGTCTTCCCCGGTAATAGAAACGGGTCGGGTGGGGGACCTTGGTGAACACGCTCGGTGGCTCCTCCCCCAAGAGCATGCCACCGAGCTGGTGGCCCATGAGGGTGGAGAGCCCCACGCCATGCCCCGCGTAACCCAGGGCATACCAGGCGCCGTCGACCTGGCCCATGTGGGGAACCAGGTCGAAGGGGACGGCCAGCTTTCCCCCCCAGACGTGGGTGAGTGCCACGTCCGCAAGCTGTGGGAAGAAGCCGATCAGCTGGGCTCGCAGGGCGGCCCCTGACTCTTCCAGGTCGAGCCCGGTGTGGAGGTTGCGACGGCCGCCGATCAGGACCCTCCCATCCGGCGTTCGCCGCATGTAGTTGAGGAGCCGCTTTTTGGTATATGTCATCGCCCCGCCCGGGAACAACTCAGACGCCAGCTCCTCGATCGGCTCGGTCACCACGATGTAGGACCCGACCGGGACGATGCGACGGCTCAGTTCCACCGAAGGTCGTGCGGTCGTGTAGCCATTGGTGGCCAAGACCACCTCGCCGGCTCGAGCAGTTCCCGACGAGGTGACGACCCGAAACCCGCTGGGCTCACGCTCGAAGGAGATCGCCTCGCAATTCGGGACCAGCGACGCCCCGGCCGCTGCTGCCCTCTCTGCGATCCCGAACACGAAGCGAGCCGGCTGGATGCCGAATCCCTCCGGCTCGTAGATGGCGGTGGTGAAAGGCCCGGCTCCGATCACCTCTTCTATCCGCCCTCGCCCGAGCACCTCCCAATTCACTCCGACATGCTCGCGGTACCAAGAGACGCTCTGCTCGAACCTGGTCTGTGCATCCGGCCCGATGCCGAGGGCGGCCATGCCCCCGCGCATGATCTTGATGTCGATTCCCTCGCGCTCTGCCAGGTCGGACACGATGTCCACGGACCGCACCGTGGCCTGCCACATCTCACGTCCGAGCTCGGGCCCGTGGTGGTCGAAGATGAGCTTGATCCCGGCCTTGATGTCGGGTGAGACCATCCCACCATTGACACTCGACGCACCCGAGGCGATATCGCCCGAGTCGACGACCGCCACCGACCGACCGCTGCGGGCCAGGCGCAGGGCGGCGGTGAGACCGGTCAGCCCGGAGCCGACGATGAGGACGTCTGCCTCGGGGGGGAGCTCAGATGTGATTCCTCCGGGCCTCGGGTACTCCTCGACCCAGAACGGAGTCTGCCTCACACACCCTCGAGGCCCTTGCGGAACAGGGTCGCCATCTCCGATACCTGCTCCAGGGTCATGATGAACGGGGGTGACACCTGAAGACCACCGCCGCCGACGGCCCTGGTCAGGACCCCGGCGTCACGACATGCGGCCGCCGCCCGGTAAGGAAGGGTCTCGTCGTCGCCGACAGTGAGCTGGATTGCAGCAAGGGCGCCGACTCCCCGCCTCACGTGGTCGACCACCGGCAGCTCCTCGAGGGGGAGGAGGGCCTGATAGAGCTCGTCTTCCAGGGTGGCGGCGCGGGCCAGCAGCCCTTCCCTCTCCAGGATGTCCATCACCACGAGGCCGGCGACGCAGGCTGTGGTGTGCCCCGAGTACGTGTACCCGTGGCGGAACATGAGCCCTGCTGTCTCGAAGAACGGGCGGGCGACCTCGGGCGAGGCGATCACGCCGCCGAGCGGGGCGTACCCGCAGGTCACGCCTTTGGCGAAAGTGATCAGATCGGGCCGGAGCCCGAACTTGTTGGCGGCGAACCAGTCGCCGACCCGGCCGAACCCGGTGATGACCTCGTCCGAGATGTAGAGGCCACCGGCATTCTTCACGAGCTCGCCCACCTTGCCGAAGTAGCCATCGTCGACGGGTCGGACACCACCGGCCCCGATCACCGGTTCCACGAAGATGCCGGCGATTCGCTCGGCGCCGGCGTGGTCGATCGCCTTCTCCACCGCTTCGGTGTCGTCGAAGGGGACGACCACGACGTCGGCCACGAGGTCACCACCGTACCCGGCCCGGTTGGGCTCCATCCCGCCCAGAGTGGTGCCGTAGGGGTGCATTCCGTGGTAGGCCCATTCCCGTGAGATGAACACGGTCCGCTCCGGCTGGCCGATGGCGTTGAAATAGCGCCGGGTCATCTTGGCCGCGGTGTCGACCGCGTCCGAGCCGCCCGAGCCGAAGAAGACCTTCGACCCGGGCACGGGGGCCACGGCGGCGATGCGATCGGCCAGGTCGATCGGCGGTCGGGTCGCATAATCGATGAAGGCGTGGAAGGCGGGCAGTTTGCGCGCCTGCTCGGCCATGGCGTCGATGACCTCGGTTCGGCCGTAGCCGATGTTCATGTACCAGAGCGAGGCAGCGGCATCCAGGTACTGGCGGCCCGACTCGTCGTATACGTAGATCCCCTCGCCGCGGTCGATGATGAACGGCGCATGCTGCACTTTGCTCATCTCCGCAAAGGGGTGCCAGAAAGCGGACATGGGCTGGCAGGGTAGCCGTGGGGTGGGCGGCTGTACCCTGCCCGCGCCATGACGGCGGCAGACCTCGTCTTTGTCAATGGCCCTGTGTTCACTGCCGGCCCGGCCAGGTCGTTCGCAAGGGCCATCGCCGTGACCGGGGATCGGGTGAGTGCTGTCGGCGATGAGAGGACCGTCGGGGAGTCGGTGGGGAAGGGGACCAGGGTGGTCGACCTCGCCGGGCGGATGCTGACGCCGGGATTCCAGGACGCACACTGCCACCCGGGAAGCAGCGGCCTCGACTTGTTGCGCTGCTCGTTCGAGGGATGTCACGACGCCGACGACGCGGTGGCTCATATCGCCCGTTATGCGGCCGAACATCCCGATCGGCCCTGGATCTTGGGTGGGGGTTGGATGCAGACCTGGTTTCCCCGAGGCTGCCCCCCCAAGGAGGCGCTCGACGCAGTCGTGCCCGACCGGCCCGTCCTGGTCTTCAACGCCGACGGGCACGGGGCTTGGGCCAACTCGCTGGCACTGCGTATGGCCGGTATCGACGCGGCCACCCCGGATCCACCCGACGGCCGGATCGAGCGGACCGTCGGGAACGAGCCGCAGGGGACCCTTCACGAGGGGGCCACTCGGGCGGTGGAGCGACTCACACCGGATGACACCCCGGACGAGCTGAGGGCGGGTTTGCTCGCCGGCCAGGAGTACCTCCTCTCCAAGGGGATCACGGCCTGGCAGGACGCACACGTCGACTTCGAGACTCACACCGCCTACCGCCGGTTGGCCGCCTCGGCCGAGTTGATCGGGACCGCAGTAGGGGCGATGTGGTGGCGTCGCAGCCTTGGCATCGAGCAGGTCGAGGAGTTGGAGCAGATGCGGTCCGAGCCCTTGGGCCGCTACCGGCCGACCACGGTCAAGATCATGCTCGACGGGGTGGTGGAGAACCACACTGCCTCGATGTTGGAGCCGTATCTCGATGGTGACGGTGGTGCCACCGACAACACCGGGATCGATTTCGTGGAGCCCGCCCGGCTTCGCGAGATTGTGACCGAGCTAGATCGACGCGGCTTCTCTTGTCATTTCCACGCCATCGGTGACGCTGCGGTCCGCAACGGGCTCGACGCGGTGGAAGCGGCACGTCTGACCAACGGCTGGACCGCGGGGCGACATCACATCAGCCACATCCAGGTGGTCCACCCCCAGGACATCCCCCGGTTCAGCCGGCTTGGGGTCGTGGCCAATGCCCAGGCGCTATGGGCACAAGACGGAGAGGATCAGGCAATGCTCACCCGCCCTTATCTCGGGGCGGAGCGATCGGGATGGCAGTATCCCTTCGGCAGCCTGCTTCGGGCCGGGGCGAGTCTCGCCATGGGATCCGATTGGGGGGTCTCCACGGCCGACGTCATGGATCAGATCGACGCCGCCGTGACCCGGTCGAACCACGACGAGCCCGATCTCCCGCCGCTGAACGAAGACGAGCGCATCACCTTCCTCGATGCGCTCGCCGGATTCACCGCGGGCTCGGCCTACGTCAACCACCTCGACAACGGTCGGGGGACCCTGGCCCCCGGTATGCTCGCCGACCTGGCGGTCCTGGACCGTGACCCGCTGGCCGGGGGGAACGTCCGGGACGCCGCAGTGGTGATGACCGTGGCGGACGGACGGGTGGTGTACGAGGAGATCTGATGGTGAACCCTGCAGTGGAGCTAGCAGGTGTTGTGAAGCGGTTTGGCGACGACGTGGTGGCGGTCGCCGGGATCGACCTCATCGTCGAGGACGGGGAGTTCTTCTCCTTGCTCGGGCCATCCGGGTGCGGAAAGACGACCACGCTGCGGATGATCGCCGGCTTCGAGTTCCCCACCGAGGGGAGCATCCGCATCCACGGGGTGGAGATGGGTCTCAGCCCTCCCAACGACAGACCGGTGAACACGGTGTTCCAGTCGTATGCACTGTTCCCCCACATGACAGTCTTCGAGAACGTGGCTTTCGGTCTCAACATGCTGAAGGTGGAGAAGGCGGATGTGCAGAAGCGGGTGAGCCGGGTGCTCGACCAGGTGCAGCTCACCAAGAGGGCGGACGCCAAGCCGAGCCAGCTCTCCGGGGGCATGCAGCAGCGGGTGGCACTGGCCCGGGCCCTCGTCAACGAGCCGGAGGTGCTCCTCCTCGACGAGCCGCTGGGAGCCCTCGACCTCAAGCTGCGACAGGCGATGCAGGTCGAGTTGAAGGATCTCCAGGGCCGGGTGGGGATCACGTTCGTCTACGTGACCCATGATCAGGAGGAAGCCCTGACCATGTCGGATCGGATCGGCGTCATGAACGAGGGGCGTCTGCTCCAGGTCGGGGCCTCCGAGGAGATATACGAGAATCCCAACTCCCGCTTCGTCGCCGACTTCATCGGCGACATAAACCTGGTCGATGTGACGATGAACGGGTCGGGCATGGCGAGCCTGGCCAGCGGGGCGGAGATCGCGGTGGGGAGCGGCACATCTCCTTCCCAGGGGAAGATCACCCTGGCGCTGCGCCCCGAGCGTCTCGCTCTTTACGACCTGGACGAGGAGATCCCGAGCGGTCACAACAGGGTCCGGGTCAAGGTGCTGCGGAGGCTGTACTACGGCGACGTCCATTTCTACGACGTCGACGCCGGAATCGGGACCGAGATCGAAGTCAAGGAGGAGAATCGCCCCGGGGTCGACCTCTACGAGGTGGGCGACGAGGCCTATCTGGTGTGGAGCCCGGAGGCGGCGAACCTGGTGACCTCCTGATGACGGTGTCGGAGATCCCACCCACCCCACCACCCGGGACCCCTCCCCCTCCACCACCCGGGCGCCCGATCTCGAAACCCGAGACGGCGGAACCCGTCACCCCCGAGCTGGAGGCGGCGTCGAGGAGAGCCGAGGCGAGACGAGGCTTCTTCATCGCGCTGCCGTCCTTCATCTACCTCGTCCTGCTCTTCGTGGTCCCCCTGCTCCTCGTGTTCGTCTATTCCTTCGCTACCAGGGACGCAACGGGCCAGACGGTCCTCGAAGGCTGGAACCTGGACTCCTACCGGCGGCTGTTCTCGGCGGAAGTCCTAGAGATATTCCTCAGGTCTCTCTTGCTGGCGACGGTCACCACCGCGATCTGTCTCGCCCTCTCCTATCCCTTTGCCTTCTACATCGCAACCAGGGGACCGCGGGTGCGGAACATCCTCCTGGTGCTGGTGATGATCCCATTCTGGTCCAACTTCCTGGTCCGGACCTATGCCTGGCGTGTGATTCTCGGCTCGGAAGGCCCCCTGTCGCAGATCAGCCAGGCACTAGGGGGCGAGCCGTTCCGGCTGCTCTTCACCAACGTCGCCGTCCTGATCGGCCTGGTCTATGGGTTCATGCCGTTCATGGTCCTGCCGCTCTACGCCGCCCTGGAACGGATGGACTGGCATCTGGTGGAGGCGGCGCGTGACCTCTACGCCGACGGATGGACGGCCTTCCGCAAGGTCACGCTGCCCCTTTCGATGCCGGGAGTTGTGGCCGGCTCGATCCTCGTCTTCATCCCGTCCCTCGGCGCCTATGTGACGCCGGCCCTGCTGGGTGGGGCGCGAACCGTGTTGATGGGTGACTACATAGTGAGCCAATTCCTCGCCGCCCGGAACTGGCCGTTCGGCTCCGCCCTGTCGTTTGCCGTGATGTTCGTGATGCTGGTGGCGACGATCTTCTACTTCCGTGCCGGGGCGAAGACTCTGTGAACGAGGGCACCACTCCGGGCGGATTCGCCCAGCGGCTCCTCGGGCTCAACGCCTGGCTGGTGTTCCTGTTCTTCTATGCCCCGATCGTCCTCCTCATCGTCTTCTCTTTCAACGACAACAACAACGTGGGGATCTGGACCGAGGCCTCGTTCCGCTGGTACGGCGAGATGTTCCAGGACGACCGGGTGATGGGCGCCCTTCGCAACTCGCTGGTTGTTGCGCTTTTCGCCACGATCGTGTCGACGGTCCTGGGGACGATGCTGGCCATCGCCCTGGAGAGGTATCGGTTCCGGGGGAGGGGCACCCTCGACGGGATCGCCTATCTGCCCATCATCATCCCCGACGTGACGATGGCGGTCATGCTTCTGATCTTCTTCTTCCAGGCCTTCGGCATCCTCGACGATCTCCTCGGGATCAACCTGACCAGCGGCTTGCTGACCATCACCCTCGCCCACATCGCCTTCTGCATCTCTTTCGTGGCGGTCGTGGTGCGGGCCCGGCTCTCCCAGCTCGACAGCTCGCTGGAGGAGGCCGCGGCCGACCTGTACGCCAACCGCTGGCAGGCGTTTCGCAAGGTGACCCTCCCCCTCATCGCTCCCGGTGTGGCCGGCGGGGCCCTTCTCGCCCTCACCCTTTCCCTCGACGACGTCGTAGTCACCCAGTTCGTGTCGGGAGCCGGGTCGACCACTCTCCCGGTTTACGTGTTCGGCCTGGTGCGGAGGGGGGTGACCCCCTTGATCAACGCCGTCAGCACCGTGATGCTGGTCGCATCGATGGTGCTAGTCGCCATCTCGCTCGGGTTCCAGAGAGGGGCAGAAGCCCGGGGGCAGCGGCTGGCCGATCCCGAGGCACTGCTCGAGGAGATCTCGGCGACTGAGAGCTGACACCTAACATCCCAAGCCTCGGGACGTGGATAAGGTGTCGGCAATTCCGGGATTCTGGGAGGAAGCCTGATGCGACTCTTGGCGAGGCTCATCGCCTCATTGACGGTGCTTGCGATCCTCGTTGCCGCCTGTGGTGGCGACGACGGGGCCGAGGAGCCCGATGGCACCTCGGCCGAGGGGGGTGAATCGCCACAAGGGGCGACCGGCGCCGGTTGCGCCCTGGACGAGGTGGACGGCGACCTCAACTTGTACAACTGGTCCGAATACCTGGATCCGGAGTTGGTCACTGCATTCGAAGAGCAGTACGGCGTCGACGTCGTGGAGGACTTCTACGAATCCAACGAGGCCCTTCTCGCCCAAATGCAGGCGGGAGCCGTCTACGACATGATCGTGCCCTCGGACTACATGGTCGGCATCATGATCCAGAACGGCCTCCTTGCCCCGGTCAACGGTGAGGCGGTGCCCAACCTGGCCAACCTGGCCGAGCAATTCACCGAGCTTCCCTATGACCCGGGACCGGAGTACTCGGCTGCCTACCAATACGGCACCACCGGCCTCGGGGTGAATGTCTCGGCGGTCGGTGAGGACTTCCCCCGGAGCTGGGCATTGCTCTTCGACCCCGAGCTCACCGCCGATTTCCCGGGCGGGGTGTCGGTCTTGAACGACCCTCGAGAGGCGATGGGAGCCGCCCTCAAGTACCTGGGGTACTCGCTCAACGACACGGATCTCGAGCATCTGCAGGAAGCCTCCGACACCATCTCGGGCAACCTCGAGAACATCGCCACGTTCGACTCCGACCAGTACGACGAAGCGCTCGTCGCCGGGGAGGTCGCGGTCTCGCACGGGTACTCCGGGAACATGATCGTCGGCATCGGCGAGGCGGAGAACCCCGATGACTACGAGTACATCCTCCCCGAGGAGGGGGCCACGCTCTGGATCGACAACATGGCGGTGCCGGCCAACGCCGAGCACCCCTGCACCGCGTTCACGTTCATGAACTACATCCTCGATGCCGGGAACGGGGCAACCCTCACCAACTGGAACTACTACGGGACCCCCAACGAGGCGGCCATGGAAGGTGTCGATCAAGAGGTGCTCGACTTCTACGCACCGACCTTCGAAGCCGAAGGTCTCGAGATCATCGAGGACACCGGCGACTACGAGATCAACTTCACCGACTACCTGGCTCAGGCGAAGGGCTGAGGGAGGGGGCTTCAGGCCCCTTCCCCCGGCGTCACGTCGCCTGCCTCTCGTCTGGTGCTCCGTTGGCAGGCGACTTCGACGGCGATGGGTGCGACAGCCGCTCCATCTGTCGGCCAGGTGATTCCGGCGTCCGCGTGATCGTCGGTGTGGACGGCACGGTCAATGGGTCGCCAGCCCGCTTTCCGGGGTGACACCGGTATCGCCTGCGACACCAGGGGTCACTTCCTGGTGGTGGTGGCGGAAAACTTCGGGATCGCTCATCCCACGCCGGCCCAGCTCGACTCACTCGCTGCCGTGCTCGCCTTGGGAATCCCGGCACCACAGGGTCTCGCCGGCGACTATCGGCGGAACGATGACCACGCCGCCACGCTGTGCCCGGGCCCGCACCTCGAAGCGTGCCTCGACTTGGGAGAGCTGGCATCGAAGGTCCAACCGCACATCGAAGAAGGAGGGGTGGGTCTGGATGGCCGTGACCCACCCCTCCTGTTCCCGCTCAGCAGTGTTTCAGGACTCGCTGGGCATCGGTGCCGCTGGCGCCGGCGGGGGGCGCTTGCGCCATCGGCGGTAGATGTAGAACCCCAAGGCAGCCGGGACCCCGAGCAGGATCAACAGCATCGGCATCGTGTACAGGGCGAAGTGGATCGCCCAGTCGGCCACCCCCTGGACACCGGTGACCAGGTTGCGCAATGCATCTCTGGCCACTTCGATCGGCTCCCAGGTGTCGTCTGCAATGGGCACGACAGCGGGTGTCGGTGTCAGGCCGATGGTGAGGGTGGCCAGGTCGACCACGTTCTCCAGGTAGTCGAGCTGGCCCTGGATCTGCTCGATCTGACCCCGCACCGCGGCTATCTCGTTGAAGACCCGAAGCAACTTGTCCGGATCCGCCTCCGGCTGTTGCCGCACCTCGGTGAGAAGGGCCCGCAGCTCGACCTCCAGCGCCTCCAGATTGGTGAGACGCGCCTCCAGGTCGATGAACTGCTCGGTGACGTCGTCGGCTGTCTGCGCCTCTGAGACCACCTTCTCGACGCTCTCCTTGATCCCATCCATGATCCGGGTCAACTCGGCGGACGGGATGCGCAGCGTGATATTGGCCGCAGGCTGGTCCTGCGGGTCCTACACGGGATGAACCGTGGCGTCGGCGACGAACCCGCCGGCCGCCTCGGTCAGGGCGATGATGCGATCCAGGGCCGCCCTCGTGTCGTTGGCTTCGAGCTGTAGCTCCGCGTTGCGAATCACCATTCGGTCCTGGGCCAACTCGATGTCGACAGCGATGGCGTTCTCACCCGCCGCCGGTGCTTCAGCTGCGGCCGAGGTCGTCACCGTCGCCTCCTCGCCGTCAGCGAAGCCCTCCACCTGGGCCGCCGACATGTCGCCGCCCTCCCCACCGCTGCAAGCGGCCAGGATTAGGCCGAGGGCGAGGATCAGTGCCACTCGTCTCATATCTGTCTTCTCCTCTTCAGGCCCCGATCCCGGGGCTTGGCGGTTGGACGAGACGAGCCGTCAGACGGTTCCGGACCGGGCCCGAACGCCGCTTGCATTACCGTTGGGCCGGTGAACAGTGGGCCGCTTCGGGTGCTCGAGATCTATGGCGATCCCGCCGACTTCGGGCGGGTGCACGGCTCGGAGTGCAAGCCGCTGATCCGCGACTACCTGGATGATCGTCTCGGCCTGTCCGGCGATGCGACCTGGTCCGGCCGTCCGGCCCGGGCCGATACCGTCTTGAGCCTGGCTGAGGCCACACTGCCATATCATCTCGAATATTCGGCCGAGCTCTACGAAGAGATGGCCGCCATGGCCGACGCGGCGGGGATCACCCTGGCCGAGGCGGTGGTGGTAGGGGGCTTCACCGATCTGGTCGACGTGGTCAGGGCTCACGACGGCTGGGCACCCATCGAGGACAATTGCACCGCCGTGCTCGATCCGGCGAACGGGGTCCTGGCCCAGACCTGGGACATGCACGCCTCGGCCGGCGACTACGTGGTGATGCTCAAGCTCGACCCGATCTCCGGCCCCGATGCGGTGGTCCAGACGACGGCGGGGTGCTTGGGCCAGATCGGCATGAACGCTGCGGGGATCGGCGTGGGCATCAACAACCTGACCGCGATCGGAAAGCCCGGTGTGACCTGGCCATTCGTGGTCAGGAAGGTGCTGCAGCAGACCGACCTCGACTCCGCAATAGAAGCTGTCACCTCGGCCGACCTGGCCGGCGGGCACAATTACCTGGTGATTGGGCCGGACGGGTCGGGGGCGAACATCGAGGCAATGCCGGGGACGGTGAGCGTCACCCCCGTCACGTATTCTCCGTTCGTCCACACCAACCATTGTCTGGACGATGGGACCCGCCTCGAGGAGGGAGAACGTACCCAGGAGCACATCACCAGCAGCGCCGGCAGACTGGACCGCGGCTCGGAGCTGGCGCAGGATCTCGATGCGTTCTTCTCCGAGCCCTTGATAGCGCGCCGGGCCTCGTCGCCCCAGGACGTGGCGACATGTGGCGCCGTAGTGATCCGGCCGAGGGAGAAGCGCCTCGATTCCGTCTGGGGGATTCCCGGTTACAGCCCTTGGGAGTCGTTCCAGCTTTGAGCGGGGTCACAATCGTCAACCTCGAGCCGGGGATGGCGGAGGAGCTGGAGCGGATCGAGCTCACCTGCTTCCCGATGGCCAACCCCGATGACCTCCTCTCCAAGGAGGACATCCTCGCCTATGCCCAGGTCTTTCCCGAGGGGTACTTCGTCGCTATCGCCGACGGCCGTCCGGTCGGCATGGGGGCGGGGATCTATCTCGACTTCGACTTCGATCATCCCCAGCACACCATCGCCGGGATCACCGGTGAGCACCAATGCGGCAACCACGACCCGGATGGGGACTGGTACTACGGGACAGACATCACGGTCCTCCCCGAGTACCGGGGGCGAGGCATCGGCGGCATGCTCTACGAGAACCGCAAAGCGCTCGTGATCCGGGATGGCAAGCGAGGCATCATCGCCGGCGGCTCACTGCCCGGGTATTTCCACCACAAGGCGACGATGCCGATCGAAGAGTATGTGGGCAAGGTGGTAGCCGGCGAGCTCCACGATCCCACGCTGAGCTTTCAGATGTCTCATGGGTTCGAGGTGCGTGGCCTTCTCGAGAACTATCTCGAGGATGAGGCGGATGATGGCTGGGCGGCGTTGATCGTCTGGGAGAACGGGCGGCGCCACGCCGCACCTACGATTGGGTCATGACCGAGGGACCGCCCACCAACCCGCCCGACCCGGAGCCGCAACCGCCGGCCATCGCACAGAGGCCGTCGACCCCCGAGCCCGAGCCGATGCCGACTCCGCCTCCTCCCGCCACAGTCCCGCCCTCTCCGGTCCCGCCGACCGCCCCAGGTCGAACCGGCGATCAGCAGATGTGGCAAGTGCTCTCCCACGCTTCGGCCTTCGTCCAGGTGGTCGGGATACCTTCGCTGGTCGGCCCGCTGATCATCTGGCTGATGAAGCGCGAGGACCCTGCGGTCGAGCCCCATGCCCGGGCCGCCCTCAACTTCCAGGTCTCGTTGCTGATCTATTTCATCGTGGGGTCGATCCTGGCGTTTCTGTTCGCTGTGACGGTGGTCGGCCTCGTGGTCACCATCCCCCTGGTGATCGCTCTGGTGGTGCTGTTCTTGCTGGAGCTGGTTTTCGCTCTCCTCGCCTCGTTGGCGGCGTCACGGGGTGAGCTCTACGTCTACCCGTTGAGCCTGGAGCTGATCAAGCCCTAGTCGGCATCAGCTCTTCTCTCGGCCATCCCGTTGAGGATCTCGAGCACGACTCGGTTGGCCAGGTAGGCCGTCTGCTCGCCCGGTCCATCGTAAGGGGGCGACACTTCGACCACATCGGCCCCCAGCACCTCGAGGTCTCGTGCCAGCCGCCGAATCGTGTCGAGCAGCTCGCGCGAGCCCAGGCCTCCTGGCTCGGGAGTGCCCGTTCCGGGGGCAAGCCCGGGGTCGACCACGTCGATGTCGACGCTGATGAAGACTCCCTTGGCCCCTCCCTCCAGCGAATAGGCAACCGCCTCGTCGACCACGTCTGTGAGCCCCCGCTCGACGATCTCGTTCATGAGGAACGAGCGCATCTTCTGCTCCCTCATCCACTCCATGACCTCGGGCTCGGGCCAGTAGCCGCGCAGGCCGATCTGGACGAAGCGATGGCCGGGCACGGCCCCCGATTCGATGAGCCGTCGCATCGGCGTGCCGTGCCCGTACAGGGAACCGTTCTGGGTGAAGCCGGTGTCGGCATGGGCGTCGAAATGGATTAGGGCGACCTCGCCGAATCCATGGACCCGAGCTACACCCAGGGCATCGGGCCACGTGATGGTGTGATCCCCACCGAGCACGATGGGCACCTTGCCCGCCTCACACACCTCCTCGACGGCGTCGGCGATCCGCGCGATCGAGATCTCCAGCTCGCCTGGCCGCACGTAGACGTCGCCCACATCGACAACGCCGAGTGCCTCGAAGGGATCGATCCCGGTGGGGAGGTGCGGCCGATAGCCGTCCATCGCCCCATAGTCGGCATTGCGGATGGCCTGCGGGCCGAAGCGCGCACCGGGCCGGTAGGTCGTTCCCCAGTCGAACGGCGCACCCAGTATCACGACCGATCCATCGCCCAGCTGGTCCATGGTGACCGCGGGAACCCCGAGAAAGGAGTTGCGTGAGGCGAACGATATGTATTCGGCGGAGGCGAAAGGAATCTCGCCCTTCCGTTGTTCATAAGGCGTGTACATCCGCTCGTTACGCTAACTGCCCAGTCCCCTCGGTGAGCCATGACGCCAGAGCGCGTTCAACGCACGTACTTGGTCCTCATCCTCCTCCAGACCCTGGCCGCGTCCTTGATCTGGGGGATCAACACCCTGTTCCTTCTCGACGCCGGTCTGAGCATCACCGAAGCCTTCGTGGCCAACGCGGCCTACACCGCGGGCATGATGATCTTCGAGGTGCCGACCGGGGTGATCGCCGACACCTTCGGCAGACGCGTCTCCTTCATCCTCGGGGCTGTCACCTTGCTGGTCACCACCGTCGCCTATCTGGGGCTCTGGTACGTCCAGGCCGGTATCGGGTGGTGGATCCTCGTCTCGGCGCTGATCGGCCTCGGGTTCACATTCTTCTCAGGTGCAACCGAGGCTTGGCTGGTGGATGCGCTCGATGCAACGGGTTTCGAAGGAGTCACGGAGACGGTCTTCGGCAAGGGCCAGGCCGTCGCCGGCGCAGCCACCCTCATCGGGACGATCGGCGGCGGGTTCCTCGGGCAGGTCAATCTCGGACTGCCCTACATCGCCCGGTCGGTGCTCCTCCTGGCGGTGATCGGGGCGGCTTGGGCCTGGATGCACGATCTCGGGTACCAGCCCACCAAGGGCGTGGCTGTAGGGCCCCAGGTGCGGGGGATCCTGCGCTCCTCGATCGAGCACGGATACAACAACCCTCCGATAAGGATGTTCATGCTGGCCGCGCCCTTCGCCTCAGGTGTGTCCATCTGGATCTTCTACGCCTTCCAGCCCTATCTCCTGGAGCTGTTCGGTGACCCCGATGCCACCTATCTCGCCGGCATCGCCGCGGCGGTGTTCGCGGTGGCGCAGATGATCGGAGGAGCTTCGATCCGCCTGGTCAGAAAGGTATCCAGCACCAGGTCCGGGGTGCTGATCACCCAGATCGTGGTGGGATCGCTGGCCCTGATCGGCGTCGGTCTCGCCGAGAGGCTCGAGATCCCGGTCGGGTTCTGGGTGGCCATCGCCCTCCTCACTCTTTTCTCTCTGTTCTCCTCCATCGCCTTCCCGATACAACAGGCCTACATGAATGGCTGCATCCCATCGGAGCAAAGGGCGACGGTGCTCTCATTTGCTTCGTTGATGGGAAGCGCCGGCGGGGTGGTCGCCCAACCTGCCCTCGGCCGTGTCGCCGACGTCTTCTCCTATGGCATCGCCTACGTCGTGGCCGGCGTGATCTACGTCCTGAGTCTTCCCTTCTTGATTGCCGTGAGGCGGATGGGGCTGGCGGCCGATCGCGTGACTGGCGGCGAGAAGACCATCGCCGCCTGACGTCTGGCATCATGGGGTGATGACCGAGCACGAGGGCACCGAGCGCGATCCGATGGGCCCGGCCATCATCCGCGGCGTCCTGATCGGGATACCGGTGGTCCTCGTCGGTCTCAGCGTCGGGATCTGGCTGATCACCGATCTCGACTTCTTCGAGTCGATCACGACGGCTCTGCTGCCCGGGATCCTCCTCGGGGCCTTCGGCGGCGGCTTCGCCGGCATGGCGGCCACGATGACGGAGTAGCGGGCGGCGCAGTTATCTGGTAGTCACGTGCTCTGTCTCATCCGTCTTCACGGAGTACGAACACGACGGTCTGAAGATCGGTGAACTCGTCGATGCGCTGACGACCCCAACCGGTGTCGGTCCCGGCGGCGCCACCGAAAGGCTGGAAGGTCTCCCAGAAATCGGTCGAGTCGTTGACCACCACGGTTCCCGATCTGATCCGGTCGGCGTACCAGAACGCCTTGGTGAGGTCGTTCGTGAAGACGGCCGCCTGCAGGCCGAGATGGGTCCGGTTGGCGACTCCTACCGCCGCGTCGTCGTCCCGGGCGCCGATGATCGGCAGTACCGGCCCGAACGACTCCTCCTGAGCCACCGCGGAGTCTTCGGGGACACGGTCGAGGATGGTGAAGTCGTAGTAGAGATCCGTGGGGAAGCCGGTCGCCCGGCCCCCGCCCATCAGCAGCTCTGCCCCCTTGCCCACGGCGTCCGCGATGTGGCGATCCATCTTGGCCGCGGTTGGCTCGTTGTTGAGGGGGCCCATGTTGGTGGCGTCGTCGAAAGGATCGCCGAGACTCACTATCTCGGCCGCCTTGAGGGATGCCTCCACGAACTCGTCGTGGACCTCGTCGACGACGATCACCCGCTCCGTGGCCACGCAGACCTGGCCCGCGTTGTAATAGGCGCCGTAGACGGCTGCCTCGGCCGCCTTGGCCACGTCGGCGTCGGCGGTGACCACGGTGGGCCCATTGCCCGACATCTCCATGATCGAGCGTTTCAGCCCCATGACCGACACGATCTTCTTGCCGGTGTCCGACGACCCGGTGAAGCCTACTGCGTCCACCCCGTCGTGCGTCACCAGTTGGGTACCGATGTCCCCGGCACCGGGGATCACCTGGATCGCGCCTTTGGGGGCACCCGCCTCCTCGAAGACCTTGGCCATCTCGAGCAGGGCCCACGACGTGAACTCGGGCGGCTTGACGATGATCGCGTTTCCTGTCGCCAGCCCCGGCCCGACGTACTCCATCGGGATCATCACCGGGAAGTTCCAGGGGGTGATGGCCACCCAGACGCCGACCGGGCGACGGACCGTGAACATCCTTCGGTGTCTCGAGGTGGTGGGGATCAGCTCACCGGTGAGCCGCTTGACGTCTTCGGCGGCTATCTGGAAATAGTCGCCCGACTCGGCGATGTCGTCTTTCGCCTCGGCTTCGTAGGGCTTGCCCTGTTCCATGGAGAGTATGCGCGCGACATCGTCGATCCGGGTCTGCCACAGGTCGTAGATCCGCAGACAGAGATCGGCCCGTTCGAAGGCGGTCCAGTGTCGCATCTCCTCGGTCGCCTCCCGCGCCGCCGCCACGGCGCGGTCGATGTCGGCCGAAGAGGCCTTGGGGAGGTTGTAGAGGTGCTCACCGGTCGAGGGGGAGTGAACCTCGTAATGATCCTCACCGGTCCCCTCGGTCCACTCGCCGGCGATGAAGAGCTTCAGGTCGGTCGCCATGCTCGAACGGTAATCGGGGCCGGGACCTCACTGAATGACGGTTCAGTACCATGGCCAGATGAGCCTCCAGGGAGAGCAGACCAAAGAGTGGTACGAAAGGGCGCGGAAGGTGCTCGTCAACGGGGTGTCCAGTCAGTTCAGGTATTGGGGCCCGGACGACACACTTGTGATCGACCATGGCGAGGGCGGTCACCTCGTCGATATGGACGGGAAGCACTACATCGACTACCAGTGCGGCTTTGGCCCGGTGATCTTGGGCCATGGCGACCCCGACGTCTGGCAGGCGGTGGCCGAGACCGTCGGCCAGGCCACCAGCTTCGCCATGACGCAGCGGCGTGAGGTGGAGGCTGCCGAGAAGGTGATGGCCGCCCTGCAATGGCCCGACGCCATGCGATTCACCAACACCGGCACCGAGGCCACGATGCATGCCATCCGCCTCGCTCGCGGGCTCACCGGCCGTGACCTCGTCATCAAGTTCGAGGGTCAGTACCACGGCATGCACGACTACGTGCTCTTCTCCACGGCGGGGGTGCCGGTGGCAGGTCTCGGCTCGCGTTTCAGGCCCATCGCCCTCCAGTCGAGCTCGGGCATACCCGAGTCGATTCGGGCGCTGGTGCGGACCCTTCCTTTCAACGACCTGGAGCTGGCGGAGCGCATCTTCAGGGACGAGGGTCAGCGCATCGCCGCG
>JAICRU010000067.1 GCA_025937235.1 Acidimicrobiia bacterium | reverse complement strand
GTGGGACTCGAACCCACAACCAACGGGTTAAAAGCCCGCTGCTCTACCAATTGAGCTAGAGACCCGGATGCCGAAAGGGTACCGGCGACGCCGCGTCATTTCCCCTTCCCTCGCCGGGCTGGGACAGCACTAGGGTGACCCACAATGGATCTGATGGCCTGGACCGCAGTCGGGATCGCCTTCGTCGCCGCTTACCGCTCAACCTGGTCTCCCTGCGGCGTCTCGATGCTCTCCTCGATCACCCCACTGTCCGAGGCGGGACGAGGCCATCGCTACTGGGCGACGGTGAGCTGGTTCGTGGCTGGGTCCCTGCTCGGTGGCCTGACCCTTGGCGGGGTCGCCGCGCTCGGGGCGATGGCTGTCGGGAGCCTCGGGCTGTCGGCTACGGCCTCGGGCGCGCTGGTCGTTCTGGCCGGGGTCGTCACCTTGGCCTCCGACTTGAAGGTGGGAGGCTTTCATCTCCCTGCCAACCCTCGACAGGTGGAGAGAATTTGGCTGGATCGCTATCGGTCCTGGGTGTACGGGCTCGGATTTGGCTGGCAGCTCGGGGTCGGCGTGGCCACCTATGTGATGTCGGCGAGTGTCTATCTGATGGTGGTGGTCGCCGCAGCCACCGGCGAGCCGCTCCTGGCTCTATCAATCGTCACCGTGTTCGGGTTGTTGCGTGGTTTGGCCATCTTGCCTGCAGCCGGAGTTAGGTCCCCGGCCGACCTGGGTGAGCTTCACCGTCGCATCGAGCGTTCCCGCCCGGCCAGCCGGGTGGTCGCCATCATCGGTCAGATAGCCGTGCTGACCGTGGCGACGACGGTGATCGGTGGGCCGGTGGCCGGCCTGATCGCCGCCGTCCTGCTCACAGCCGCGGCCTGGACCTCCCGTGGCGGGCTTGGGGATCCGGCACCCCGGGTTCGCGTTCCCGACTCGCCCGCGGAGCTGGACGCGTCCTACTACAGCGGGTAGGTGCTGCTGCTCAGGCGTCGACCGGGCGAGCCCGGCTCACCCCGATGCCACTCAGGGTGTCGGCTCCAAAGCGCTCGATCTCCGCATCGAGATCTAGCCTCTTGGATGTCATCACGATGTCATCCGTGATCAGGTCGGCGGGGACCAGCCAGGAGATCTCGAACTCGAGACCATCGGGGTCCCGTCCATAGAGGGCCTTCGTGGTCCCATGGTCGGTCGCTCCGATCAGGGCGCCCTCCTCGGTGAGCCGATCGCGGATCGCAGCCAGTTCCGGCAGGGTGTCCACCTCCCAGGCCAGGTGATAGAGACCGACCGATTGACGGCCGGCAGGGGACGGGGCGGCCCCTGCACCGATCGAGAAGAGCCCGAGGTCGTGGTCGTTGCTCGATCCGGCAGCTTGCATGAATACCGCCCCGGGGAAAGACAGGGGAATCCTGCGAAAGCCGAGGACATCCTCGTAGAAGCGGGCTGAGACCTCTGCGTCCCGCACGTAGAGGACTGCGTGGTTGAGTCGATGGATTGGCACTGCGCTCCCTTCTTCTGGACACCCTGTCAATGTCGTTGAAGGTTCAATTATTCCTCTATCATCCGGGCATGACAACACCACTGGGCAGAGCCGAGTTGAGAAGCTGGATCCGCATGATCTGGGGGATCAAGGCCCTGCTCAACGCATTGGACCGGCAGCTGCGCGACCATGCGGGCATGTCCCACGACGACTACCAGATCCTCAGCCGGCTCCATCGTGCCCCGGCACGGACGCTTCGCATGACGGAGCTGGCTCGAGAGATCGGGTTCTCCCCCAGCCGTCTGTCCCATGCGATGAGCCGAATGGAGGAAGCGGGGTGGATCGATCGCCGACCGAGCACCGTTGATCGGCGGGGAACAGACGCATCGCTCACCGACCAAGGCCTGCGGGTGGTGGAAGATGCGTCGGCGGGCCACCTCGAACTGGTGCGCAGGGCCGTGTTCGAGACCCTCGGATCCGAACGCGCCGCAGCTACTGCTGAAGCCCTCGATGAGGTCGGCAGGTCTGCCCGTGGAGAGGTCTAGCCGCCCCTGGTGAAGACGTGCACCCCGTCTTCACCCACCACCATGATCCATGGGGTCGCGGTGCCGGGCGTGACTCCCAGATGTGCCGGGCTTCCCGGGTCGGAGAGACTGAATGGGTCGACGATGGGCTCGGCCTCGCTCACATTGCCGTCCGGGCCCACCGTGACGAAGGCCCCCACCCCGAGCGTCTCGTCGGATTCGGGGGCGCCGTAGAGAAGGATGTACAGAGTCCCGTCGGCGCCGGTGTCGACTTCGACACCCGCTCTGACCGCTACCTCGGGATCCTCCGAGAATCGCAGCTGAAGGACGCGAGTCACGCCGGCGTCGGGAAGGGCCACCAGCGCCTGGTCTTCGACGATGCGAACCATGTAGCGGCTGCCGTCGCGGGCTCCAAAGAACTCCGTGACTTCGGGCACGACATCGCCCGGATCGAGAGCCCTCGGCAACTGGTCCTCCAGGCTGAAGCCGTAGAGCAGCTCACCATCCGTCGTCTGCAGGGGAATCGCCCCGGCGAACAGGGCCTGGGAAGCCACTCCGTCGGCGATCCGCAACAGCGATGTCGTGTCCTCACTGCGAAGACCGAATGCCACCACAGAGCCATCGTCGAGGCCCTGGGGCATCTGGAACTGGAAGAACTGCCCGTCGACGAGCAGATCCTCAGGTAGCACGATCTCGTCCAGATAGGTCCCGTCAGCGTCGAAATGCGCGACGCGCAGGTTGGCGGCATCGAGGAACCACCATGTCCCGTCCGGAGTCTGTGTCCCGTACTCCGGGCCGAGCAGCAGACCTTCTCCACCAGGTGAGGTGCCAAGCGTGTCTGCGGTCTCCCCGTAGGGGAACACCCGCTCGACCCACTCCGGCCCCAGCTCCGAGAACGGGGCGAGGAGCACCTGCACCGTCTGCTCGGCCGCCGATGTGCTGGAGGTGATCGGTGCGGAAGTGGTGGACGATGGCGGCGCTCCGGTTGTCGTAGGCTCGGCCGTAGTCGTAGACGTGGTCGTTTGCGCGGTCGTGGTGGTCTCCGAGCCTGACCGGCAGGCACCCCCGGCCACGACCACGACGATCAACAACGCTGCCATGCTCGGGCGGAGGGTCATCGAGGCAGAATAGGACTATCCGGCTCAGTCGATGAAGAATCCGGCCAACGCCCTGGCCGTGTCCTCGTCCGCGACGTGATGCCACTCTCCTCGAAGCCTCAGATGACGACCCTGCGGCAGCACATCCACGACCTCCTCGGCCCAACCCGCCATCTCTTCACCGGTGTCGAGACTGTCGATGACCAGGGTTGGGGCGAGGACCGAACGCAGCGTCTCGAGGTCCGTTGCCAGCGAGACGAGGCAGTCGTAGACCAGTGTGTGAGCCACCGCTTCGAGGGCCTCCCGGTCTGCCGGAGACATACCGGACAAGACCTCGGCTGGGACACCGATGCCCTCATAGAAGTGCGCGACGGCCTCTGCTCGCCGGCCCGCTTCGACCAGTGCTACCAGATGGGCTGTGAACTCGGCGTCCGTTGCCTCCTCACTACCCAGGGGAGGCTCGAACACGGCCAGCTTCGGTATGGCCAGATCGGTGGCGGCCGCCTGTAAGACCAAGAGGCCACCGGACGAAGTCCCGTAGAGGAAGGCCTCTCTCCCATGGGACTCGATCAACGCAGCGATGTCTTCGACCTCTCGTTCCACGGTGTAAGGAGGGGTGTCACCGCTGCGCCCGCGTCCCCGCCGGTCGTAGGTGACGACGGTGAAGTCTCCACCCAGCATGGTCGCAAGAGATGTCATCGGGTTGAAGGCGTGGTAGGCGCCGGCCCCATCGACCAGGATCAGAGTCGGACCGTCACCACGTCGTTCCAGGGCTATCGAGGTCCCATCGGCCGACACAACGGTGCGCCGGATATTCGCAGTCATCACCCGTTGGACCGGCCCCGCGGCCAGAACCCATCGGTCTTATACCCTCTCCGGGTGAGCTCCATTCGCTTCGGTATATCACGTTTGCCTCCCGAGGGGACGAGCGACGAGGAGTTCCTCGACGACCTGGTGGCGAAGGGACATCGCGCTCTGGAGTTGCCCTTCGTGGAGGGCTTCCCATGGAAGGAGAAGCGGTGTGCGGCGTTTGGCCGGCTCGCCGAGGAAAGGGACCTCCGTCTGTCGGTGCACGCCCCGTATTTCGCGGGGCTGACTCTGCCCGAGGAGGATCGGGGACGCCAGTCGCTGGCCGCTCTCGAGCACACCATGAAGCTGGGCCACGCCCTCGGCGCCCCAGTGATCGTGGCCCACTTCGGCTCCAATTACTCAGAGGAGCCCGAAGTACTGATGGACCGGATCCGTTCTCGGCTCGACGCAGTGGCCTCCAAGGTGGAGTCGCTCGGTGTCGGGATGGGGTTGGAGACCGCGGGCAACAACAGGTCCTTTGGCAGTCTGGGCGACATCGCCCAGCTGGCATCGGAATACTCATTTGTCCGGCCGGTGGTCGATTGGGCGCATGTCCACGCCATGACCGGAGGCGGGCTCACTACGAAGGAGGCATTCGGTTCGGTCTTCTCGTTCATCGAGGCCCAGTTCCCCGGCTGGATGATCGCCCCATTGCAGGCCCAGTTCTCCGATAACGAGTTCGGGGCGGGTGGTGAGATCCGGCACGTCGCCTATGGCGAGGGAACCCTGCGGGTCGGCCCTCTGGTCGAGGCGGCCAGCGCGGCGGGGGTCTCGATGGTCCTCATATCCGAGGCCCGCGATCTGGAGAGCCACGACCTGATCTGGGAGGAGGCGCGGTCACATATCGAGGCCCAAGTCGGCAACGGGAGCGCGGGTAGGCCCATTGCCGGCGTCCACGCCGCATTCCCCACTCCGGTCATGGCGGTCAAGGAAGGCGATGCCTACAGGCCCGTCGGGCTGGATCGACCTCTCCGCCTCACCAACCTGGACAAGGTCTACTTTCCCGGCGAAGGTTTGACCAAGGGAGATCTCATCCAGTACTACGCATCCGTGGCCCCGGTCCTGCTGCCGCATCTCCAGGGACGGCCCATCTCGATGAGCAGGTACCCGGAGGGGATCGACGGCCCTTCCTTCTACGAGAAGCGGGCCCCAGGGCATCAGCCGGAATGGATGCGGACCACCCCAGTGGTCTCGGACAGCGAGGGCGGGATCATCGACTTCCTGGTCGCCGACAGCGTCGAGGCGTTGATGTGGTTCGCCAACATGGGCTGCATCGAGACCCATCCCTTCCACTCCCGTGAGGGAAGGCTCGAATTCCCGGATTACGCCGTCTTCGATTTCGACCCGGCCGAAGGCTCGAATTGGGATCAGGTGGTGGCGGGAGCACACCTGCTCGAAGTGGCCCTGCGTCAGCTCGGGCTCTCCGGTTACCCGAAACTCTCCGGGTCAAGGGGCCTCCATGTCTATGTCCCCCTGGAGCCGGTGCACGACTACTCCCGGGTGCGCCGCTTCGTGGGGGAGGTGGGCAATTATCTGGCTGCGGCCAATCCGGACGATCTGACGATGGAATGGGACAAGCCCAAGCGGAAGGGGAAAGTGTTCGTCGACCACAACCGGAATGCGTCCGGCCAGACCGTGGCTTCCGCCTATTCGGTGCGACCGCGCCCGGGGGCACCGGTCTCGGCGCCGCTCACCTGGTCCGAGGTCGGGGAGGTGGCCAACGGGGACGTGACCATCGTCGACCTGTGGGACCGGCTCCAGCGATATGGGGACCTATTCGCTCCTGCGGTCGCCGGCGGACAGACCCTCGATGCCGCCGAGGAGGCCCTGGGAATCAACAGGGAATGACAAATGCCTGATGTGCGCGCGACGCATACGTGGCGTTCTGCAGCGGGAACGGCGGCGGAGGTGTTGCTAGGTTCCTGTGATGGACCTCTATGCACGGGTCAACATCCTTGGAGGTCTATCGGTCCGGCTTCCTCGGGGGAGACTCGACGACGCCATCGCCCTCGACAACGATCCGATCCGGCGAGCGCGGCACTGGGCGGAGCAAGGCGTCGACTACATGCACATCGTCGACTTGGACGCGGCTGCGTACGGGGACTATCGGAATCGGGAGCTGATCGACCGCCTCATCACCGAGGTCCCGGTGCCGGTCCAGGTGGCGGGCGGGATTCGCTCCGAGGGTGAGGCCCAGCGCCTGATCCAGCAGGGCGCATGGCGCATCGTCATGGGCACGGCCGCCATAGAGAATCAGAACATGGTCTGGGATCTGTGCCGGGAGAACCCGGGAAAGATCGCGGTTTCGATCGACGTCCGCTCCGACGAGGAGATCGTGACCAAGGGTTGGACCCAGAACAGCGGCCGCTATCTCGAGGAGGTGCTCATCGAGATGTCCTCGGCCGGTGTGGTCGCCTTCCTCGTCTCCGAGGCGGGCCGTGACGCCCTGGAAGACCCACCCAACTATCACATCATGGCCGAGGCCCTGGCCACGGTCGAGCAGCCCGTGATCGCCGCCGGCGGGGTCAGGGACCTGGATGATCTCCGTGATCTTCTCCGGCTGGAGGCAGCCGGGCGAACCCTCGACGGGGTGATCGTTGGCCGCGAGGTGACCGCCGGGCGGTTCAGCATCGAAGAGGCGAAGCAGGTCCTCGCCGGCGGGGGACCTGTTCGAGCTCCCGGCGGCGTTGTGGCTACCACGGTCAGTGTCGGAGTCACGTCACTCCGGGACTCGCTCGATTTCTATGGACGGCTCGGCTTCAACCATGTGCGAACCCCCAAGCGGGGGGTTGTGGCCGAGGTGATCGAATCCGCCAAGGGCCAGAGGATCGAGCTGGTCGAGGGCGATGACAGGCCCGCCGCCCTCGCCTTCGTCGTCGAGGACCTGGAGCGATGGGGACAGCACCTCTCCAGCCTCGACGTCGAGATGACGGCCGGCGACAACCTCCTCGAGACCGTCGACCCCGACGGGCTCAAACTGCGATTCGAGCAGGGCTAGGGCGGGATCCCCTCAGATCCGGGCGGGATCGGTGTCGGCCGCGGCGAACTGCCAGCTCAGGATCACGAACGTCTCACCGTCGTCCGACCCGGCTGACCGGTATGTGCCCAGCGCCGCAGCGTTGTCCGGCTCGGTGGCGACCCACATGCCGTAGCAGCCCCTGCTCGCGGCCAGCCGGGCCAGCTCCTCGACCATGTTCCGCCCGATCCCCTGGCCACGGTGGTCCTCATCGACGCCGAGCTCGTAGAGGAACATCTCCGTCCCCTTGTCCGGATGCGTCGTCTCGACCCCGCTTACGAAGCCCACCGGCTCCCCGTCGAGGTAGGCGATCACAATGTGGTGGTCGTCGGTCTCGAGGAACTTACGGGCCCAGTCCGGCCGGGGCGGCTGGTCGAACAGACCCTCGGCGGCCAGGAGCCCGTCCACATCGTCCGAACCGAGGGTGCGCAGCTCGACCGGCCCCATCTCAGCTCTTGATCACGGTCCGCGACTGCTCCCGGAGGTATTGGCGTAGATACCAGGGGCCGCCGCCGCCGGTTCCGGAGGTGCCCGACCCCTTCCAACCGCCGAATGGATTGATGTCGGGCCAGGCGCCGGTGGTGGCCCCTGCCGCCCGGTTCACATAGGTGACCCCGGCCTGGATCTCCCGGAACCACTTGTCGATCTCCGCTTCGTCACCGCTGAAGAGACCTGCGGTCAGGCCGTATTCGGTGTCGTTGGAGAGTGCGAGCCCCTCCTCGAGCGACCGCACCTTGGTGACCGCCACGAGAGGCACGAACAGCTCCTCCGTCCAAACCCAAGAGTCGAGGGGGGCGCTGACGACGGTGGGCTCGACGAAGGTCCCTTTCCCCATGTCGCCATCGGTCAGGACATGACCACCGGCATGCACCTGCCCGCCGCTGTTCCTTACCTCGTCGACAGCCTTCTGGAACCGCGCGACCGCGGCCTCGTCGATGACGGGTCCCATGTAGGTCTCCTGCTCCAGCGGGTTGCCGACCCGGATCGCCTCGGTGACCTCCACCAGCCTTTCCACCAGCTGGTCATAGACCTCGTCCTCGACATACACACGGGAGGTCGCACTGCACTTCTGCCCGCTGAGGCCGAATGCGCCCCGGGTGATCCCCTGGGCGGCCACGTCGAGGTCGGCGGACGCGGTCACCACGACGGGATTCTTCCCACCCATCTCACACACGACAGGCTTGGGTCTTTTCTCGTTAACGGTTCGGTAGAGATGCATGCCCACCGGGTGGGACCCCGTGAAGGTGAGGCCGTCGACTTTGGGATGGTGAGCCAGATAGTCACCGACATCGTCGCCCCCGGTCACGACGTGCAGTGCCGCCGTGGGGAGCCCTGCCTCGGTCATCACACGATGGAATTCGAGGGCCATGAGGGCCCCCTGGTTCGACGGCTTGATCACGACCGTGTTCCCGGTGATCAGGGCGCCGATCGAGGGGCCGCCGGCAAGGGCCATGGGGAAGTTGAAAGGTGAGATCACCGCCCAGACGCCGAACGGGCGGAGGACGGAGGTATTTGCGTCGGTCGCCCCGTGTGAGCTGAGCGGCGTCACGAATCCGTCGTGCTCGGTGATTTGGCGTGAGTAGTAGCGGAGGAACTCCACCGTCTCGGCTACGTCTCCGAGCGCCTCGAGCCGGTTCTTCCCGACTTCGTAGGACAGCAGGGCACCCAAGTCGAAGAGCTGTGTGTCCATGTGGTCGGCCGCGGCGAGCATTAGATCGCGGCGTCGCTCCCAGCCCCAAGCCTCCCATTCGGGGGCGAAGGCCTTGGCCGCGCTCACCGCATCGTCCACGTCACCGGTCAGTGCCTGGGCGTAACGGCCGATCACTATTCCCGAGTCGATGGGGGAGACCTCCTCGAAGAGCTCGCGGTCGGTGCGATGCTCACCATCGACGATGACCCCGTGCAGGTTGCCTAGGCGAGGCTTCACTTTCTCCAGGGCCTCTTCGTAAGCCCGGTTCATCTCCTCGTTGTCGGCCGACATCGTGGCGTAGGTGATCTTCATTGCCATTCGCGTCCTCGCTGGAGTGCTGGGTGGACCATCGACGATAACCAACGGGTGACCGTGGACCCAGCCCCGGTAGCTACCGGAGCGAACCCAGGCTGGCTAGCGTCAGGGTGGCAGATGCCAGATTCACCGTGGGTCCTCTATTGGCCCCTCCTGCTCGTCGGCGCCTATCTCCTGGGGTCGATTCCCTTCGCCCAGGTACTGGGCCGTGTCCGCGGACTGGATCTCCGTCATGTCGGGAGCGGGAACGTCGGAGCGGGCAACCTGACCAGGGTCGCCGGCTGGCCGTGGGGGGCGGCCGCAGCCCTCCTCGACGGGCTGAAGGGTCTCTTCCCGGTGCTGATCGCCCAAGCCATGGGCTTCGGGAAGGGCGCGGCAGGAATGGTGGGTTTGATGGCAGTCGTAGGCCACAACTGGTCGATCTTCATGAAGGGCCGGTCCGGGCGGGGCCTCGCCACATCGGTGGGCCTCCTCCTCGCCGTCGATCCGGTTCTCCTCGTCTGGACAACGGGTTGGTCGGTGGCCGGCTGGAAGATCGGTGGCGGGGTGGCCGGATTCCTCGGTTGGGGCCTTCTCCCCATCGTCTCCACGGCCATGGGCCGGCCGGCAACCGAGTCCATCCTGCTCCTGGTCCTGTCCGCGGTTCTCATGGCCCGCCGAATGCAGGGGAATCCGGAGAGCGCGCATGGCATGCGACCTGCGATGAGAAGGGCGATCTTCGACACCGATCTCGCCGGTGATGAGTTCCCGCAAGGTGCGGACGACCCCCTGACCCCATGAGCCCGAAGCGGGTGGCATGGATCGCGGCCATCGCCGCCGTCCTCTACGCCGGGTTCGCCGGATTCATCCTCAACAACTTCGAACTCCCGGAGATGAGCCCTTACGCCTGGGGCCTGGTCGTGTTGGCTGCCGTGGCCCAGATAACTGCAAGCTGGTTCTACGGCCTCCTCTACAAGGAATCGGTCGAAGAGGCGGGAGGCTCGTTGCGGGCGTTCTCCGCATTCAAGGCTGCCCTGGTGGGGGCGGGAGTGGCCCGGCTCATCCCGGCGGGTGGGGCCATCACGCCGGTAGCCATGGGTTGGACCGTTCGCGACGAGGAGCCGGGCACGACCGGGGCGGCGGTACGAGCGGTGCTCCTCAACTACGCGGGTCTTCTCATGATGGCCGGGGTCGGGCTGTTGCTGGCGCGGCCACGAGACTCGGCCCAGATCTTCTCGATAAGCCTCGCGGTCCTGGCCCCTTTTGTCCTGTTGGCCGGAGCCCTGTTGATGTTCGGGTCGGGAAAGCTCGGCTCTCTCTCCCGGTTCCTCCCCAAGCGGATACGAAAGCGGCTCGACAACACGGTCATCGATCATCTGCCCGGCCCGGAGTCGCAGACCTACATCTGGTGCCGGCTGATCCTCGAGGCCACGGCCCTTGGGCTGGTCCTGATCGCGTTCGGCTTGGACGTCAATGTGTTTCAGGTCATGGCTGCGTTCGGCGCGGCACAGATCGCCGGCGGCCTTCCGGGGACACCTGGTGGGTTGGGTGTGACCGAGGCGGGGCTCGTGTTCATCCTCAGCGCGTATGGCTTCCCGGCGGCGACCACGGTGGCCCCGGTTCTCATCTACCGGATCATCTCCTACTGGCTGCCCGCAGCACTCGGCTTCTTTGCCGGCGGGATGACCTTCCTCAGGTCGCCCGAGGCGAAGGCAGCCTCCGAGGTGGATTATGAGGGCCGAAGGTGAGTTAGCCTCGGATCATGCCCGACACGGTCAGCTTCAACCTACCCAACCAGGACGGGGAGATGGTCAGCTCCCGGGATTTCGCCGGCAAGCGCCTGATCATGTTCTTCTATCCGGCGGCGATGACGCCCGGATGCACAACGGAGTCTTGTGATTTCCGGGACAGCTACCACGAGTTCACCGAGGCCGGGTACGAGGTCATCGGAGTCAGCCCCGATGCGCCGGCCAAGAACGCCAAGTTCAAGGTGAAGGAGGGGCTGAACTTCGACCTGCTCTCTGATCAGGACAAGCAGCTCGCCACCTCACTGGGTGCCTGGGGCGAGAAGACCCTGTATGGGAAGAAGATGGAGGGTCTGATCCGCTCCACATTCGTCATCGATACCGAGGGGCAGATCGAGAAGGCCTATCGCAACGTCAAGGCCACCGGCCACGTGGCGCGGGTCAAGGCAGACCTGCTGGCCTGATCCGCGTTCCGAACGTGTGGGGTCAGTGATCGTGAGGGAATGCACGACGTGGCCTCAGCTACCCAGTTCGATCCCCGCCAATTGCTCCAGCGCCTTGACCAGGGCGTGGTTCCCCTCGGAGCCGAGACCCTGCGCCTGGAGCGCCCGGTAGAGCTGGAAGACGAGGGAGACGCCGGGGAGAGGCACGCCGAGCTCGTCGGCGGCATCGAGCACGATCCTCAGGTCCTTCTGCTGGAGGTCGATGGTGAAGCCCGGCTGCCAGTTGCGTTCGATCATCTGCGGGCCCCGGTTCGACAACATCCAGGAGCCTCCCGCCCCGCCTTCGACCGCGGCCAGTGTGGTGTCGAGGTCGAGTCCCGCTCCCTGGGCGAGCAGGAGAGCCTCCGAGGCCGCCAGCTCGTTCAGCACCACCAGCACCTGGTTCACCGCCTTCGCCATCTGCCCCGAGCCGGGTTCCTCGCCGATGTGGGTGATGGTCCTCGAGTATGCCTCCATGTAGGGCCGTGCCCGGTCGACGGCCTCAGCCGGTCCGCCAACCATGATGGCCAAGGTCCCGTTCTCGGCCCCCTCCGCCCCGCCGGACACCGGGGCATCGACCCAGGCGACACCCGACTCGGCTGCGCGCGCCGCCAGCGCTTTCGTCGCCCCCGGGGAGATGGTGGAGTGGTCGACGACGAGAGCTCCACCTTCCAGACCGTGGATCACTCCGTCCTCACCGAATACCACTGCTTCGACGTCTGGTGTGTCGGAGACACAGATGAACACGATGTCGCTCGTCTTCCCGAGCTCGATCGGGTTGGCTGCCACGTCGCACACGAGGTCCACTGCCTTCTCCGGGGTCCGGTTCCACACCGTGAGTCTGTTCCCTGCCATGAGCAGATTGGCCGCCATGCCGTGGCCCATGGTGCCGAGCCCGATGAAACCGACACGGGTCATGGCAGGGCACTCTAGGGGTGTGCTAGACCCCGCCCCATGCCCCACGAACGTCTGGATCCGATCCTCGCCGGCGAGGTCGAGTCATTGCGCCAGACCGGCACCGCCAAGGGATCTGAGGCGGTGATCGTCGGCATCGAGCCGGCCCGCGAGGGGAGGGGGCCTCGTTATCTGCTCGAGGGCAGTGACCGGCCCTATATCAGAATGAACTCGAACGGATATCTGGGTCTGGCCGGTCATCCTGTGGTCGTCGATGCCGAGGAGGCCGCGACCAGGGAGTTCGGCGCCGGCCCCGGCGCGGTCCGCTTCATCTCCGGTACCTACCGGGCCCACGTCGATCTGGAGGCGAGGCTGGCCGACTTCCACGCACGCCCTGCGGCGGTCATCTTCTCCTCGGCGTACGGCGCCGTGGTCTCGACACTGAACTCGCTGATCACTCCCGACACCCTGGTGTTGAGCGACGAGCTCAACCACAACTGCATCATCAATGCCCTCCGCATGGCCCGCCCCGCGGCCAGAGAGGTATATCCCCACCTCGACTACGCGGCGCTCGACTCGCTCCTCGACGACGGGCCCGAGACCGCCCAAAGGGCAATCGTCGTCACCGATGGCGTCTTCTCCATGCGGGGCGACTACGCCGACCTGGCCACACTCATGGATCTCGCCCGCGCCCATGACACCGATTTCGAGGAGGGAGTCGTTCTGGTGGTCGACGACTCCCACGGGGTGGGTGCATTCGGCCGGACCGGGCGCGGGACCGAGGAGATCACGGGCGCCGGGGCGGTCGACATCCTGATCGGCACCCTGGGCAAGGGATTTGGGGTCAACGGCGGCTATGTCGCCGGAAGCAAGGCACTAGCCGACTTCCTCAGGGAGAAGGCTCCGATGTACATCTACTCCAACCCGATCACGGTGGGCGAGGCGGCTGCGGCCATAGCCGCGCTGTCAGTGGTGGACTCCGGTGAGGGCCGGTCGATGCTGGCCAATCTCGCCGCCATTACCGCCAGGTTGGAGTCGGGTCTGGTGGGTCTCGGTCTGGAGACCATTCCCGGGCCGCACCCCGTTGTGCCGTTGATGATTCGTGACACCGATCGCACCGGGACCCTGGTCCGCCATCTCTACGAAAATGGCGTCCTCGCCACGGGTCTCAACTACCCGGTGGTGCCGAAGGGCGACGAGGAGATCCGGTTCCAGGTCAACGCCGACCACACTGAGGCCGATATCGACGAGGTGTTGGAGATCCTGCGATCATTCTCCGACTGAGGCGTCGATCTTGCGTCGGTCGGCTCCATGATCGGCCAGCGTCTTTCCGCCGAGCGATGTCGTGTCCCTGAGGACTCCGAGGAGGATGTGCTCGGGACGGATCATCCCGGCCCGTCTCCGAAATGCCTCGCGCAAGGACAGCTCGAGGGCCTTCTTCGAGTCCGGGGCCCACGGCAGATGGTCGGGCAGGTCTTCCTGCCCCGGTCCCAGTGAATCGACGATGGCGGCACGAACCCGGTCGATCGGGACGCCGCTGCTCTCGAGGGTGCACGCGGCAGGCCCGTCGGCGTCGGCGATGAGGGCGAGCACGATGTGCCCGGTATTGACCTGGGCATGGCCTCCCTTCCGGGCCAGGCTCATCGAGGCGACGACTATGGACCTGGCTTCGTCGTCGAACCTCGTGAACAGTGCCCTGCTGTCTCCGGGCACTCGCCTCGACGCGAACCTCTGCTGCACCGCCTGCTTGGAGACTCCAAGGGCTGTCCCGATGTCGGCCCACGAGGCTCCATCCTGCCGGGCCACGTCGACGAAGTGACCCACGAGCTGGTCACCGACGACGGCGAGCTGCTCAGCGAGGATGACCGATCGGGTGAGTCGCTCCAGCGATGCTTCCTCGGCGCCCTCGTCCTCTATGAGTTTGATCAGGTGCGCCAGCTCCAATGGTGTCTGCATGCGTCAACCTTAGGTTGACGAATGTCTTGTGTCAACCTGGGGTTGACGCAGCAGTCTCAGCCACGACCACCAGGACGGCCCCTGCCTCCACCTGATCTCCGGGCCGACAATCGACTTCGGTGATGGTCCCGGCGTGGGGAGCCCGGAGCGTGTGCTCCATCTTCATCGCCTCCATCACCAGGAGCGCCTGGCCCGTCTGGACTCGGTCGCCAGGCTCCACCTCCACCCTGGTCACTCGGCCCGGCATCGGGGCATGGAGCGAGCCGGGCGCCTCCGGCCGGCCTGTGTCGGGGTATCGGGGGATGATCTCGAGTCGAGCCGGGCCCAAGTCGGAATCGAGGTGGCGAACCTCCCCGTAGCGGGCCACCCGGAACGAGTGCTCCACCCCGTTGACCCCGATCTCGACCAACTCGGGAGTGCACGTGGTGAGTTCGATCGCGCCCAACCCGTCCACGGTCGGTGACTCGGACATCGAGTAGCCGATCTGGTGGACGCCGTGCTCTCCCCGATAGCCCCGTTCCTGGACGTGGCCGGCCAGGTTGCGCCATCCGGAGGGGATCGTGGCCAGAACCCGGCTGCGCGCACGTTCATGCGCTTGGTCGGCCAGCGCCGCCGCCACCGCCGACAGCCGCTCGCCCTCGGCATCGACCAGGGGCCTGCCCAACTCCGACGGGTCGTGACGCTCCAGGAAGTGCGTGTCGGCCTGCCCCGCCCTGAACTCCTCGTGCTCCAGGATCCGCACCAGCAGATCGCGGTTGGTGGTCGGGCCGTGGATCTTGGCCTCGCGTAGCGACCGGGCGAGCGTGTCGGCCGCCTGATCCCGGGTCGGGGCGTGGGCGATGACCTTGGCCATCATCGGGTCATAGAACACGGTGACGAACGAGCCGGCCTCCACTCCGGAGTCGACACGAAGACCGGTCATCACCGGGAAGGCAAAGGCATGGATCTTCCCGGTGGCAGGGAGAAAGCCACTTCGGGGATCCTCTGCGTATAGACGCGCTTCGATGGCGTGCCCGGAGACCTGGGGCGTCACCTCGATGGGGGCACCTCCCGCGATTTCGATCTGAAGCTGGACGAGATCGAGGCCCGTGGTCATCTCGGTGACCGGATGCTCGACCTGGAGTCGGGTATTCATCTCCAGGAAGAAGAACCGCTCATCCTGGAGGAGGAACTCGACGGTCCCTGCCCCGACGTAGCCGACTGCGGATGCTGCGGCGACCGCCGTCGATCCCATGATCTCCCGCAGCGCCCCGTCCACGGCGGGGGAGGGGGACTCTTCGATGATCTTCTGATGCCGACGCTGGATCGAGCAGTCCCTCTCGAAAAGGGAGATGATCCGGCCCTGGTGATCCCCCAGCACCTGGATCTCGACGTGACGGGGCGCCTTCAGGTACTTCTCGAGGAAGACGGTGTCGTCGCCGAATGACGACGCCGCCTCGCGTCGGGCTGCCGCGACCGAACCGAGCAGATCTGCGGGATCGGCCACGATCCTCATTCCCTTGCCTCCGCCCCCGGCTGACGCCTTGACCAGGACGGGGTACCCGAGATCATCGGCGGCGGCCTCCGCTTCACCGGCTGTCATCCCGGTCAGGTCGAGTGCAGGGAGGATGGGCACGCCGACTCGATCTACCACCTCCTTCGACCGCAGCTTGGAGCCCATCACCTCGATGGATTCGGGGGTGGGGCCGACCCAGGTGATGCCCTCTTCGATCACCCGACGAGCAAACTCGGCATTTTCGGCCAGAAACCCATAACCGGGATGTATCCCATCTGCACCGGATTGTTTTGCCGCCGCCAGAACGGCGTCGATGTCCAGATAGGTTTCGGGGGCGGTGGCGCCGGGAAGGTTTACCGAATGATCCGCCTCCGACACGTGCGGCTCAGCCCCATCGGGGTCCGAGAAGACCGCAACCGTCTCTATCGCCATCAGGCGACAGGTGCGGAGGATCCGGCGGGCGATCTCGCCGCGGTTGGCCACCAGGAGTCTCCGGATCATCGGCCCGATGAGAGTACCGGCGGAAACCATTTCCGCCTCCCGAGCGTCATAGAGCTGTCGTATGTCAACTGAGTCGAGGAGTCGCGCCCAATGAACGACACAAAGCTGTTGGAGAGGCAGGAGCAGACCGCTCAACCGGTCGCACCACAGCCCAGGAAGCGGTCGGGGATCATCCCGATCGCCATCGTGCTCGGAGTCGTCGCTCTTTTCGTCGTTATCGGGATCTGGATCGTGTCCAGCCTCCAGGACCTGGCCGATGCTGTACCCACCCCGAGCGATATCGCTGCCGTCTTCGAGCCAGAGCCTTACGAGGAGATCGGCCCGGTCGTGATCAGCTCGATCCGCGATCTGTCCAACCTGACCACGGTGGAGTCGGTTCAGTACACCATCGTCGACAAGGGGACCGATCGCGGCTGGCTGGATTGGGCCCGGGGC